>JAFAEG010000133.1 GCA_023424095.1 Pseudomonadota bacterium
GCCGGGGTGGGGGGGGCCCCCCCCCGCCTGGGGGGGGGTGGTCCGTTTCTCACTTATGGCGCGACCCTCACCCTCCCACCGCTTCGCGGCGGGCCCCTCCCTCTCCCTTTCCGGGAGAGGGGTCCTTATATCCCTCCCATGACCCAATTCGATCTGACCCCGCCGACGGACGACCAGCGCCACGCGCTCGAGGCCGACCTCAATCCCGATGAGGCCCAAGTGCTGCTCAATCACGGCACCGAAGCCCCGCATTGCGGCGTGTTCCTCGGCGAGAAGCGCCCCGGCATCTTCACCTGCCGTCTGTGCGGCCTGCCGCTCTTCGCCGGCGGCACGAAGTTCGAAAGCGGCACCGGCTGGCCCAGCTTCGGCGCGCCGGTCGACAAGGAGCATCTCACCTATATCGAGGACCGCTCCTTCGGCATGGTCCGCACCGAAATCGTCTGCGCCCGCTGCGGCGGCCATCAGGGCCACGTCTTCCCCGACGGCCCGCCGCCGACCGGCCTGCGTTACTGCATCAATTCGGTGAGTCTGGCTTTCACCCCGCAGGGCGAATCCCTCCCCGACAAACTCGGCCGCGGCGCCCCCGAGGGCGAGCCCGCCTAAGTCGCTCCCCGGCGACGGCTGGGGCGAGCCGGCCTGAGACGCTCCCCGGCGAAGGCCGGGGCCCAGCCCGCACAAATCTCACGCGCGACAGCGCGCCCTGGACCCCTGCCTCAGCCGGGTAGCGGGCTGTTCATCGCCCCGCCAGCCACGCCGGTCCAGAACCGGACACCGCGCCCGTCGCCTTCGTCGCGCCCGCCGTCAGCTTCATCCTTCGTCGCCTGAACAACTCCATTCATCGACGTTCATGCACGGCTCATCGGCGACTCGTATAAAAAGGGTCATCGAAAGGAATGAAGCCATGTCGAACGTCATCTCGATCAACGGAGCCCCGCTGGCCCACGATCCGGCGCTGCGCGGC
Organism: Pseudomonadota bacterium; assembly: GCA_023424095.1. Classification (GTDB taxonomy): domain Bacteria; phylum Pseudomonadota; class Alphaproteobacteria; order Sphingomonadales; family Sphingomonadaceae; genus Allosphingosinicella. Next base: position 962 of record JAFAEG010000133.1, read on the forward strand.
TATCATGTCGCCTATCGGCCCAATCAGGTGAATGCCTGCCCGGGCTGCGGGCGGAGCCACTGGCTGGTCGGCCGGCTGATGGCGGAATGCGCCTTCTGCGCGACCGCTTTGCCGTTGCTCGATGGCGGCACGACCGGCACCGGTCTGTTCCGCGGCCTCAACCGCGAGCACCAGCTCGCCGCCTGAGCCTTTCGCCGAAATCACTTCGCGCGGGGGAGCGTGCGAAAGGGCCCGGACCGATCAGCTTCCCGGTCCGGGCCCGATTTCTTCTGAATGTGAGTGGTCTCGCCTTCTGAAAGGCGGATCCGGCTCCGGTCGATAACGTTGCCATTCTGCCCATTGCAGACAGCCATCGCAGGCCGCAAACCCACGTCATGATAGATATTCTTCCGCTCCACGATGCCTATTTCGACGGCGCCATTCTTCGGCGTGATGGGGCCGATCTGCACTTCAGATGCGCCGATGGGCGCCCGTGCATGGTCCATCTCGCAGGCATTGACGCTCTACAGATGGAGGACTTCCGCGAAGGCAACATCGTGAGCCACTTCGAAGCGGTGAGTGGAGAACTCCCACGCGATTTTGGCGAATGGGAGAGGCTTTATCCCGACCCCCACCCATCCGCTGCCCGAGACTATCACCGGAAGTATGATCTGTTCATGGCCGGAAAGCGGAGCAGTATTGCGGAGGGGAAGCTAACGATCGTCCTGATGTCGGCCGTCCTCGGCGCTGACCTCCTGGCGGTTTGCAAGAGTGTTCGGATCGAAGGTCGCTGATGTCAGCTTTTCGGCCAGATCGGTCACTGGCTTGGCCGATCGGCCATCCCGCATTTTCCTACTGGCTCCGCCTCCGGTAAAAGTGCGGCCGTGACCGCGCCTCACTTCCTCATCTTCACGCCCGTGCCGCTGCGCGCCCGCAATGACGGCTGGTCGCCGGAGCTGCAGCTCACCTTCGTCCGGCTGCTCGCGGCCGGCGCCAGGCCGGGGCAGGCCGCGCAGGCGCTCGGCAAGAATCGCCAGAACGCCTACGCCCTGCGCAACCGCCCCGGCGCGGACAGTTTTCGCGCTGCCTGGGATGCCGCCGTCGCCGCCGCACGAGCCGCGCGAACAGCGACAAGAGCGACAAAAAGCCGCCCTGCATTTTCTTCTCCTGGGGATGTGAACCTTCAGCACCTTTCGCGTCAGCCTGTCGCTTTTCACGCCGCCCGGCTAAGGCCCGGCGCATGACCGAAAAGACCGACACCGAAGCCCTCCGCCTGATCGAGGAACGCCTGCGCTGGCTCAGCGCCTGGACGATCCACAATGCGAATCACCTGCGGCCAAGCCCGGACGGGCTCAAGGTCGGCGGCCATCAGGCAAGCTGCGCCTCGATGACCGCGATCATGGCCGCGCTTTATTTCCATGCGCTCGGCCCCAACGACAAGGTTGCGGTGAAGCCGCATGCCGGCCCGGTCCTGCACGCCGCCCATTATCTGCTCGGCTCCCAGAGCCGCGAGCAGCTCGAGAATTTCCGCGGCTTCGGCGGGATGCAATCCTACCCGAGCCGCACCAAGGACCAGATCCCGGTCGATTTCTCCACCGGCTCGGTCGGCCTCGGCGTCGCGATCACCGCCTTCGCCTCGCTGATCCAGGATTATCTCGTCGCCCACCGGCTGATGGATCCCGCCGATACTGGCCGGATGGTGGCGCTAATGGGCGATGCCGAGCTGGACGAGGGCAATATCTACGAATGTTTGATCGAGGCGGCCAAGCACGACATCCGCAATTGCTGGTGGATCGTCGATTATAACCGCCAGAGCCTCGACGCGACCACGGCCGACCGGATGTTCCGCCGCTTCGACGAGATTTTCGCGGCCTGCGGCTGGCGGGTCGTGACGTTGAAATATGGCACCGAGCAGGAAGCTGCCTTCAAGGAGAAAGGCGGCGCCGCGCTGAAAGCGTGGATCGATGAGTGTCCGAATGCCGATTATGCCACGCTCACCTATCTGGGCGGCGCGGCCTGGCGCGAGCGGCTGCTGAAGGACGCGCCTGCGACCAAGCCGCTGCTCGCCAGGCGCGATGACGACGCGCTGCAGGCGCTGATGACCAATCTCGGCGGCCACGATCTCGCCGGGCTGACCGCGGCCTTCGACGCCGCGCAGGACGACGTCCCGACCTTCTTCATCGCCTACACGATCAAGGGTTTCGGCCTGCCGTTCGCCGGTCATAAGGACAATCATGCCGGCCTGATGAACCCCGGCCAGATCGACGCCTTGCGCCAGAGCATGGGCGTGCCGGAGGGCGAGGAATGGGCGCCGATGGGCGGCCTCGGCGGCAACGCCCGCGCCACAGTGGAAGCACAGCTCCAGCGCAGCCGCATCGCCCGCCAGAAGCGCTCGCGCCCGTGGAACGTCGCCGACGTCCCCGCGCTGACGCCGCCGACCGGCACGGAGCAATCCACCCAGGCCGCGTTCGGCAAGATCCTGAACGACATCGCCAAGACTGGCGGCGCGCTGGCCGATCGCATCGTAACCACCTCGCCCGACGTCACCGTCTCCACCAATCTCGGCGCCTGGGTGAATCAGCGTGGCCTGTTCCGCCGCCAGGAAATGGCCGACGTCTTCGCTGCCGCGAAAATCCCGTCGCCGCAGAAATGGGCCGGCAAGCCCGCCGGCCAGCATGTCGAGCTTGGCATTGCCGAGAACAATCTGTTCCTGATGCTCGCCGCCATGGGCCTGTCTGGCGACCTGTTCGGCGAACGGCTGTTCCCGATCGGCACGGTCTACGACCCCTTCATCGCCCGCGGCCTGGATGCGCTGAATTACGCTTGTTACCAGGACGCCCGCTTCATGCTGGTCGCCACGCCCTCGGGCGTCACGCTCGGGCCGGAGGGCGGTGCGCACCAGTCGATCAACCCGCCTCTGATTGCGCTCGGCCAGCCCGGCCTGCGCCACTACGAGCCCGCCTTCGTCGACGAGCTTACCCTGCTGATGGAGGAAGGCTTCCGTCTGATGCAGGCCGAGGATGGCGAGAGCGTCTATCTGCGCCTCACCACCCGCTCGATCCCGCAGCTCGAACGCACGGATGACAGCTGGAAGCAGGACGCGATCCAGGGCGGCTATTGGCTGCGCGAACCCGGCCCGAATGCGGAGGCCGCAATCGTCTATTCGGGCGCCATCGCCCCCGAAGCGCTCGCCGCCTGGGAAGCCTTGAGCGAGGATTTGCCCGGCCTCGGCCTCCTCGCCATCACCTCCCCCGATCTGCTCCACCGCGGCTGGAGCGCCCGCCAGACCGCGCGCTGGACCGGCAAGGGGGGCGCGCAAAGCCACATCGAAACCCTGCTCGCGCCGCTCTCCCGCGACGGCGGCCTCGTCACCCTGATTGACGGCGCGCCAGCTTCGTTGAGCTGGCTCGGCGGCGTGATGGGCCACAAGGTCGCGCCATTGGGCATCGACCGCTTCGGCCAGACCGGCACGCTCCCCGACCTCTATCGCGCCTACCGGCTCGATGTGGACGCGGTCGTGGAAGCGGCGGCGGAGCTGTTCCTGGCCTAGCCGGTGTCGCCGGGCAGCTCGGTCTTGGTGTGCAGCGCCTCGCGCACATAGAGCCGCTTCACCAGCACGAAGATCACGACGGTGAGCGGCGCGGCGAAGACGATGCCCAGCACGCCGAACAGCAAGGTGCCGGCGACGATGGTGAAGAGCAGGAGGGCAGGGGGCAGGTCGACCGCCTTTTGCTGGACGAGCGGCTGGACCAGATTGCCCTCGATCTGCTGCAGGCCCCAATAAAGGAGGAGGGTCCACAGCGCGAGTTCGGGGCTGACGGTCAGCGCGAGCAGCAGGGCCGGGATCGCCGCGAGGATCGGCCCGGCATAGGGAATGAACTCAAGCAGCCCCGCGACGATGCCCAGCGCCAAAGCGGACGGCACGCCGAGCAGCATCAGGCCGAGTGTGGTCAGCACGCCGACGATGGTCATCGAGACGAGCTGGCCCATCAGCCAAAGGCGCAGCGCGCGGTGGCTGTCATTGAGCGCGGTGGCGACCAGGCCCCGGCCATCCTCGGGGATCAGCTTGATGATGCCGGTGCGGTAGAGCTTCGGCTGGGCGGCGAAATAGATGCCGCCGACGATGATCAGGAAGGCGTTGGTCAAGCCCGAGCCTACCGCCATTGCGGTCGCACCCAATTGCTGGGCGATCCGCTCGCTGCCGCCAAACTGGTCGAGTGCCCCCTGCACCTGGGCGGCCAGACCCCATTGGTCGGCATAGGCCAGGACCGATTCCCACGCGCGCGGCAGACTGTCGCCCAGTTGCTGGCCCTGCGCGATCAGCTCGGTGCCGAACAAGGCGGTGCCGCCGATCAACAGACCGGTGAGGCCGAGCGCGGCGGCGACGAGGGCCCAGCGGTGCGGCAGCCGGGTCAGCCTGGTGATCGTCCGGGCCAGCGCGGTCAGGATCACGGCGACCAGCACGGCGCCGAACACGAGCAGCAGCAACTCGCTCAGCAGCCACAACAAGGCGGCCAGGCCGACGATCCCGATCGTGATCAGCAACCGCTCGATATAGGTCCGGTGACTCATCTCGCCCCTTGTCTGGCCGCCCTGGCGGAACAATGTGAAGGCTGCGGCGCTGATCCGCAAACGCAATCACGGGGCCATGCGATCATGTTTGGAAAGATTGTCACCGCGGAATTGGGTCGTCGTCTGGCTGGTCGGCAAAATGGGTTGAAGGGCGCCCTGCTTGGCGCGGCCGCGCCCTGGTTGCTGCGCCGCGCCTTCACGCCGATCGGCGCAGCCATCATCGGCGGGCTGGTCGCGAAGAAGGTCTATGACAGCCGCAAGGAACGGCAGAGCAAGGCCGCAGCGCCGGGCGCAGCGCCTGGCGTGGAGCCTAACGCGGCCCGTTCGGCGTAACGGAATCCTCGAATTCGAAGTCCGGGTCCCGCTGCGGCGGGTTGGGCGGCGTCGCCACTTGCGGCACGCCCGCCGGATCGACCGGCGCTGACGGGTCGTCGGTCGGCTTCAGCGGATCGACCGGCTCGACGCCATTGGCGAGCGGATCGAGCGCATTCGCTTCGTTGAGCAGATTGGCGTCCACCTCTTCCACCGGCGCCTGCTCGGCGGGAGCGGCGGCGGCGCCGATCGCCTCCGACATGAAGCCGCGCCAGATCCGCGCGGGCACCGAGCCGCCAGTGATTCCGGGTAATGGCCGATTGTCGTCATTGCCGACCCAGACACCGACCACGAGATCGCCCGAAAAGCCGATGAACACGGCGTCCCGATAATCCTGCGTCGTCCCCGTCTTGCCATAGGTCGGCACCGACAGGTTCGCCGCCGTGCCCGTCCCGCGCGTGACCACGCCCGACAGGAGCGTCCGCATCGCGGCGAAGGCCGGGTCCCGCCGCTGCGCCGTTGCTGCGCTGAACTGGTTGGCCATGCCACTGCGGTCGCGATCCGAAATGCCGTTGGGCGTTACCGGATAGCCGTCCGACGCCACTGCCGCATAGGCTGCGGTCATTTCCAGCAGGCTGATCCCCGCCGTCCCGAGCGGCAGGCTCGGATGGTTGGGCAGGTCGGCAGTGATGCCCAGGTCGCGGGCCGCGCGGATCACCTCCGGCATGCCGATCTGCTGGGCGAGCCGGACGGTGGCGACATTGCTCGATTGGGCGAAGGCCTCGGCCAAAGTGATCTGCCCGCGATACTGCCGGCTGTAATTTTGCGGCCGGTATTCGCCCGTGGTGATGGGCGAATCGTCGATCGGCGAATTGGGGCTCCAGCCGTTCCGGAGCGCGGCCAGATAGACGAAGAGCTTGAAGGTCGAGCCGGGTTGCCGCCGCGCCTGGGTCGCCCGGTTGAAGGCGTTGCGCTCGTAATTCTTGCCGCCGACCATGGCGACGATCCGGCCGTCCGTGCGCATCGCCACCAAGGCGACCTGCGCCCGGCCCAGCCCGGCATTGCGGACCACGCGCTCGGCATGGCGTTGCAGCCGCAGCTCCAGCGTCGTGTGGATTTCACGTTCGCCATAGCTTTCGTCGTCCGCGTCGCGCTGGGCCAGCACCCAATCGGCGAAATAGGTGCCGGTCGGCGTATCGTCGCGCGGCCCCACGCGCAGCCGCGCCGGGCGATAGCCGCGCGCCTCGCGCTCGGTGATGAATTCCGCGTCGCGCATCCGCCGGATCACCAGTTCCGCCCGCTCGCGCGCGCCCTCGATATTGCGCGTGGGCGCGAGCCGCGACGGCGCGTTCACCACACCGGCCAGCATCGCCGCTTGAGCTAGGGTTAGGTCCTCTGGATCGACGCTGAAATAGTGCCGCGCCGCGGCACGCAGTCCGTAGGTGTTGTCGCCGAAATAGACGTTGGAGAGGTAGCGGCTGAGGATTTCCTCCTTCGACAGCCAGGCCTCCAGCCACAAGGCGATGAAGCCTTCCTGGATCTTGCGGAAGGCGGTGCGATCGGAGCCGGTGAAGCTGGTCTTGGCGAGCTGCTGGGTGATCGTGCTGCCGCCCTCCACCATTGAGCCTGCACCCAGATTGCGGGTCATCGCGCGGGCGAGGCCGTAGGGATCGACCCCGAGGTGCCGGAAGAAGCGCTTGTCCTCCACCGCGATGAAGGCCTGGGCGACGTGCGGCGCCAATTCGGTCACGTCGACCGGCTCGCTGATCATGGCGCCTTTGCGGGCGATCACCTCGCCCTCCGCCGACAGCACTGTGACGCTCGGCGCGCCGAGCGGCTGGAGCGAGCTGCCCAGGGGCGCGGTGATCGTCAGCCAGACGACCAGGCCGGCGAGCAGCAGGAAGAAGATGCGGATCGACCAGGCCACCCAGCGCGGCCAGCGGCCCCTATGATGCTGTTCGGGCGGCTCCGGCGGAGTGGGCGGCTGCGCGCCTGGCTGTGGCGCGCCGGGCCAGACGGGCGGAGGACCGTTGGCGTAGGCGCGCGCCGCGCGTCGCGGATAATCGTCGGCTGCCATCGGTGCGTCGTTCGGGCGCATTCATGCGCGGTAATGATTGGGCCCGCAAGTCTTTCACGAGGCGTGCGGCCGCGCGATCGCGGCGGATCATGGCACGGTCGGCGAAGGGAAGGGGGCGTAAGGTTCGCCCACAATCGCGCTTACGATGCGCTGTGCGGCGCGGCCGTCGCCATAGGGATTACCGCCTGCGAAACTGGGCGGGTGGCGCAGGAGAGCGATGACACCGGCGATGATCGCTTCGCGCTGGACCCCGACCAGCTTCGCGATGCCGGCGTCGATCCCTTCCGGCCGCTCGGTTTCCTCGCGCAGCACAAGCACCGGCTTGCCGAGGCTCGGCGCTTCTTCCTGAAGACCGCCGGAATCGGTCAGGATCATCGTGGCGCGCTGCATCATCCGGACCATTGAAGGGGGCGTCTGCGCAGGCAGCAGGTGGATGTTGGTGCAGTCACCGAGCTCGGCGCGGATGGGCACGCCGAACTGGGGATTTGGGTGGAGCGGAAAGACGATGTGCACATCGGTCGAAGCGGCGATGGTGCGCAGCGCCGCGCAGACCTGGCCCGCGCCCGGTCCCGCATTTTCGCGCCGGTGAAGGGTGACCAGGAGGAATGGCCGATGCCCTTCCAGCCCCGCCAGTTCGTCGCACTCCTGGCCAAGCGCCGGATCCCGCTCGAGCGAGCCGAGCGTGGCCAGCAGCGCGTCGATTCCGCTGTTGCCGGTGACGTGGATGGTGCCACGCAGCCCTTCGGCATGCAGATTGGCCGCCGCATTGCGGGTGGGGGCGAGCAATTGATCGGCCAGGGCATCGATCGCCTTGCGGAACGGCTCTTCGGGCCAGGGCCGGTCGCTGTGCGTCCGCAAGCCGGCTTCGACGTGGCTCAGCGGGATGGCGGACAGGTAGGCTGCCTCCGCCTCCGCCATGGCGCTGGCGGTGTCGCCTTGGACGATGATCCGGTCGGGCCGCGTGTGCTCCACCAGCTTCAGGATCGGGGGAAGGGCGGCGTTGATGTAGCCGAGCGGATCGCAATCGGAGGTTGCAATCTTCAGGTCGAAATCCGCCTGGATGGCGAAGGCGTCAAGTGATGGGCGGACCAGATCCGGATGCTGCCCGGTAACCGCCAAAATGGATGTAATGTCCGGTCGCTCTTCACAAAGGCGCAAGACAGGCGCCATCTTGATCGCTTCGGGACGCGTACCCACGACCGTGAGCAACTTCATTCAGCCCCCATGTCCTATTGGACACGACAAGCTAAGCACGAAAAGAAGCCGTCGAATAGAGGCTATCTATTCAACGGCTTACCGGATCGTTGCCGGAAACTCAGTGGGCGGGAGCGCCGTAATCGCTGGTCCGCGCGTCGGCCCGGCCCGCCAGATAGGCAGCGCAGCTGGTCCGCAGCGACTGGCTTTCGCCAGTGTCGAGCGAATAAGCGCGGGTCATGGTCGTGATGAAGGCGGCGGGATCGGCCTGATTGCCGGCAGCGCGGCAAATGGTGGTGATCGCGCTGAGGTCCAGCGCGCCGCCTGAAGCGCGACGAAGCGAAGCAGGGCGCACCGCATTGGCGTTGTTGCGGGCCGCGCTTGCGGCCTGCTGAACCGGACGGCGTGCCACCGTGGTGGGATGAGTCGCGGTCGGCCGGCGCGTCGTGGCGGTGGCGTTCACGGACCTGGACGGCGTCGTCCGCCGCGCCTGAATGGCTTCCGCGCGGGCCTGCAGATCGAGCGCACGGCGATCGACCTCCGGCAACACCCGGGCTTGCGCGAGCAGCATGCTCAACAGGATCGACATGGAAATACCCCCCCTAAACTCTGCCGAACGAGGTAAACCGAATTGGTTAACAACTGGTAAACTCCGGCGACCAGGAGGTTTGCATGGCGCTGGCACAGCGGGCAGAGACGGGGGCGATGAACGACCACAAACTCGCCGCCTGGCTCGCCGAACGCGCCGGCGCCCTGCTCACTCCGCTGCGGGACGGCACGCTCGAGCCGGTGCCGCTCGGGCACGTCGCCGATCGCACCGCCAACGCCTTCCTCGTCTCCGCGCTCGCCATGTTGCGGTCTGAAGACGCGATCCTGTCGGAAGAGAGTCCGGACGACCGTGCCAGGCTGGACTTGCGCCGGGTCTGGATCATCGATCCGCTCGACGGCACGCGCGAATATGCCGCCGGCCGCTCCGACTGGGCGGTGCATGTCGCGCTCAGCGTGGATGGCGTGCCTGTCGCGGGCGCGGTGGCGCAGCCCGCGCTCGGCCGGATCGCGGTCACGGGCGAGGCGAAGCCGGTGCGGGCGATCGCGCGGCCGCCGATCGTGATCGTCAGCCGCTCGCGGCCTTCGGAACGGACCGGCTCCCTGGTGGAAAAGCTGGGCGGCGAACTGCACGAACTGGGCTCGGCCGGCGCGAAGGCGATGGCGGTGCTTGCGGGCGAAGCCGACCTCTATTTCCACGAGGGCGGGCAGAATGAGTGGGACAATTGCGCCCCGGTCGCAGTGGCGCATGCGGCGGGCCTTGCCGCCTGCCGCGTCGACGGGTCCCAAATCCGCTACAATCAGGCGGATGTCAGCGTGCCCGATCTGTTGATCGGCGCCCCGGAGTTGGTGGCTCGCGCCGTGGCTTTGCTCCGAACGCTCTAGCCGAGATAGGCCCGCAACTGGCTCCAGGCCTCCGCTTTCCTTGCGAAGGCAAGGGTATAGGCCGGACTGCTCGAAGGCAGATCGATCAGCGCCAGCGCCGTCGCGCCAAGCCCGCGGCGGCCGATCCGGGCGGCCGTGCCGCCGTTGAAGGCGATGGCGCGCAATGCCGGCAGGGTTGCGGCCAGGGCAGGGACGTCGCTCGCCTCCTGCAGCCTGATATCGGCGTCGAGGCTGCCTTGCCGGCTTGCGGTGGCCACAGTGTCCCACAGGCCGATGCCGGACGATTGCAATGCGGCGAGGCGCTCGTCGTATGTCAGGTCGGTCAGACCCTGATCGATCACGGTCTCAAGTAAGCGCCAGAACTGATTGCGCGGATTTGCATAATAGCGACCGGCGGCCAGCGACGCCGCGCCCGGCAGGCTGCCGAGGATCAGCAGTCGGGTCGTCGGCGCGACGACCGGCGCAAAGCAAAAGTGGGTGACGGTCACGCTCGCCTCACAGCGCACTTGCGTCGGGTGGACAAGCCGGGAAGAGCGAGCGGATGACCGATACACCCCAGATCAGCTTCGACCAGTTCCTCGCCGTCGACATCCGCGTCGGCACCATCGTCGGCGTCGAGCCCTTCCCGGAAGCGCGCAAGCCCGCCTTCAAGCTGCGGATCGATTTCGGGCTGGAGATCGGCATCAAGCGCTCCAGCGCGCAGATCACCGTCCATTATACCGCCGAACAACTCATGGGCCGCCAAGTCGCCGCGGTGGTCAATTTCCCGCCGCGCCAGATCGGCCCGTTCATGTCGGAAGTGCTGACGCTCGGCTTCCCCGACGCCGACGGCGCGGTGGTGCTGCTCGGTCCAAGCCTGGACGTGCCGAACGGCGGACGGCTGTTCTAGTAAGCAAGAACGTCTCGCCGAGTTTCGGGCCGGACGGAACGCCGATGTTGAGGCTTGGCCCTGCCACGGATAGTTCAAGCGCATGGTAAGCGAAGGCAAGTATGAGGAGGCATGGGGCGCGCGGCTGCACGTCAGGCCTCTTCCAGGTGGAGATGGCGGCCTGGGTGGAGCCAAGGGCGCTTATGCGTGGGTCTTCGCAGTGGCCAACTCCGAGACAGAGTATCGCGAGATGGTGGCTGCCGAAATGGAGGGCTTGGGGCTGTTCATCGCCGAGGTGGAGGATTTGGGCCGCTATAGATCCACCGGCGATGCCGCCGACCCATCAAGCCGATGTATCGACAGCCTGAGCAACGAATGGCCGGTCCAGTATCACACCTTCCACGTCTATTCGGACGATGACTGAACGATCGTCCGAATGAGTCTGAGGCGGACATCGGCAACGTCAGCACCTACGCCGCCAATGCTACATCCTTCTCTCCGAACGCATAAGCGTCCATCGCCAGCACGTCATAGGTGTAGCTGTGGTGCAGCCGTCGCCCCCGGCCACCGCCTGCGCCGAGCGCGACATAGAAGGGCAGGAGATGCTCGTCGGTCGGGTGGTTGCGGGCGGCGTCGGGTGCCTCGGTCATTGCGGCCAGCAGCGCGGTCCGATCGCCTGACGACACTTTCTGCTCCAGCCATTCGGTGAAGCTTTCGACCCAGGCGTGGCCGCCGCCGCGGCCGGCGAACACTTCGCGCAGATTGTGCGAGATGCTGCCCGATCCGATCACCAGCACGTTGCGGTCCTGCAAGGGCGCCAGCGCGCGGCCGATGGCTTCGTGCCAGGCGGCGTCGCGTCGCGGATCGATCGAGACGGTGACGAGCGGGATGTCGGCCTCGGGGTAGATCAGCGACAGGGGCACCCAGGCGCCGTGATCGAGCCGGGCGTCGTCGCTGCGGCGCGGGGTCAGGCCTGCCTCCCCGAGCAGCGCCATCGCCTGATCCGCGATGTCCGGTGCGCCCGCGGGCTCGTAGCGCATCTCGAACAGACGCCGGTCGAAATTGCCGAAATCGTGCCAGGTGCGGAAGCCTGCGGGGGCGCGTACGACGACGCCGTCGGCTTCGTCATGCGCCGAGGCGATCAGGATCGCGTCCGGCCGAGTCTCCGTGTCGCCGAGCGTTTCGAGAAATGAACGGGCGGGGGCGGCGCTCAGCGCCAGGTCCGGCGCGCCGTGCGAAATGAAGAGGCTGGGCTGGGTCATGACGACCATCTGGGGCACGCCGCCGCCGGCCGGAAGCGATGGAACCCGCAAGCTGTGGTTGCCAGGATCGCAACGCTTGCCGGTGCCGCCAAACCGCGCCTAGTCTCGGCCGAAACGACGAGGGGAGAGTCGATGGCGGCGTCAGCGGATGGAGATGCGCAACTGGCGCCAGCGAATACGCCCCTCGTCATCGGCGCATCCTCCGCCGGCACCGTGTTCGAATGGTATGATTTCTTCATCTACGGCACGCTGACCGCGACCGGCATTATCGGCCCCGTCTTCTTCCCGCAGGGCAATGAGACGCTGCAAATCCTGTTCGCCTGGGCCACGTTCGCGGTTGGCTTCGGCTTCCGGCCGCTGGGCGCGATCCTGTTCGGCTATCTCGGCGACAGACTGGGCCGCAAATACACCTTCCTCGTCACCATCACCCTGATGGGCTTCGCCACCGCCGCCGTCGGCCTGATCCCGTCGGCGGAGACGATCGGCATCGCCGCGCCAATCCTGCTGATCGTGCTGCGGATCCTGCAGGGGCTGGCGCTGGGCGGCGAATATGGCGGCGCGGCGGTCTATGTCGCCGAACATTCCCCGCCGGGCAAAGCGGGCTTCTACACCAGCTTCATCCAGGCTTCGGTCGCGGGCGGCTTCGTGCTCAGTCTTGCCGTGGTGCTGGCCGTGCGCGGCGGCATGGGCGGCGAAACCTGGGCCGCCTGGGGCTGGCGGGTGCCGTTTCTGCTGTCGATCCTGCTGCTCGTCATCTCCTTGTGGATGCGGCTGAAGCTGTCGGAAAGCCCGGTCTTCAAGGCGATGAAGGAGGCGGGCGAGACGTCGGCCAATCCGTTCATGGAGAGCCTGCGCTATCCTGGAAACCTCAAGCGCATCCTCGTCGCCTTGTTCGGCCTCGCCGCCGGCCTCACGGTGATCTGGTATACGGCGATGTTCTCGAGCCTCGCCTTCCTGACCGGGCCGATGCGGGTGGAGCCGATCGCGGCGCAGCTTATCGTTGGGGGCGCGGCCTTGCTCGGCCTGGGCTGGTTCATCCTGTTCGGGGCGCTCAGCGACCGGATCGGCCGTCGCAAGCCGATCATCGTCGGCTACGCGCTCACCCTGGTCCTGCTCTTCCCGCTCTTCTGGCTGATGGGATCGACGGCGAACCAGCAGATGGCCGAAGCGGCGACGCGGGCGCCTGTGACGATCCAGCGCGACTCCTGTGCCTTCGATGCCTTCGCCGAGCGGCAAGCGGACCTGTGCGGGCGGATGATCGCGGAACTCTCCCGCAACGGCGTGCCGTTCCGCTTCGCCAACCCGCCGGAGCCGGCCCTGGCCATGGCCACCAGCGGCCCCGAGGCGCTGGCCCTCACGGTCGGCGATCACCCCCATGTCATCCGCGATGCCGCGCAGTTGAAAGCGGCGCTCACCCGCGGCGGCTATTCGCTCGATCCAGTCATTCCGGGGCCCGGCGGCATCGCCCTGATCGTTCTGGCGATATTGGTGATGACCGCTCTGTCCGGGGCGACCTTCGGCCCGGTCGCGGCTTTGCTGTCGGAGATGTTTCCGCCCAAGATCCGCTACAGCTCGATGTCGATCCCTTACCATATCGGCACGGGCTATTTCGGCGGCTTCCTGCCGGTGATCGCCAGCTTCATCGTCGCCTCCACCGGTAATCCTTACTCGGGCCTGTGGTATACGTGGGGCGTGGTGCTGATGGCGCTGATCGTATGCTGGTTCTGGCTGCCGGAGACGGTCGGCAAGCGGATGGACGCGACGGAGTAGGGCGGGCTAGGGCGGCGCGATGGCTCACCGTCCTCTCCGCCTGATCCTCGACGGCGACGCGCTCGTCTCCAATTGGCGCTGGCTGCAGGCGCGTGGCGGCAGCGCGGCGTGCGGCGCGGCTGTGAAGGCGGACGGCTATAGCCTGGGCGCGCGCGACGTGGTGCAGCGGCTGGCGGCGGCGGGCTGCCGCGATTTCTTCGTCTCCACTTATGCGGAGGCCGATGCGCTGGGCGCGTGGGACGAGGTTCTGGGCCTGTCCGTTCTGCATGGCCCCGGCCCGGGTGACATTGCAGCGGCTTTGGCTTCGCCCGCGCGTCCGGTGCTCAATTCTGCCGCGCAGATCACCCGCTGGCGGGAAGCGGGGCGGGGACGCCCGTGCGACGTGATGGTCGATACTGGCATGAACCGCCTCGGCCTGACCCCGGACGAAGCGCGCTCCGGCCTGCTGGACGGCCTCGCGATCGACACCTTGCTGAGCCATCTCGCCTGCGCGGACGAGCCCGGCCATCCGCTCAACGACAGGCAGCTCGCCGATTTTCGCGCCCTTCGCGACGCAATTCCTGCCCGGCGCAATAGCCTCGCCAACAGCGCCGGCATCTGCCTGGGCAGCGACTATGCGTTCGATCTGACCCGCCCCGGGCTGGCGCTCTATGGCGGCGTGCCGGTCCCTGCGGACCAGGAGCAGCGCGCCGCGATCCGTCAGGTGGCGAGCCTCGAGGCGCAGGTCGTACAGTTGCGGGAGGTCAGCGCCGGGACGAGCATCGGCTATTGCGCCGACTATGTCGCGCCGCAGGACCAGGCCGTCGCGGTGCTGAACATCGGCTACGCCGACGGCTGGTTCCGCCACCTCGCCCCGCTGGGCGCGCAATGGAACGGCATGGACCTCCCGATCCTCGGCCGCATCTCGATGGACCTCACCGCGATCGCCGCCCCGCTCGGCCTCGCCGAAGGCGATTGGGTCACCCTCAATCTGGACCTGCCGCGCGCCGCCGGGCCGCTCAGCCAATATGAACTGCTGACAAGCCTCGGCGGGCGGTTCGGGCGGGTCTGGCGCTAAGCGTCCTGCGCCAGCGAGCCGCTGTCGATGACAAAGCGGTATTTCACGTCGCCCTTCAGCATCCGCTCGTAGGCGTCCTCGATCTCCTGGATGCGGATCATCTCGATATCGGAGACGATCCCGTGCTCGGCGCAGAAATCGAGCATTTCCTGCGTCTCGGGAACGCCGCCGATCAGCGAGCCGGCCATGCTGCGGCGCTTCATCACCAGGCTGAAGACGTTGGGCGAGGGGTGCGGCTCGGACGGCGCGCCGACCAGCACCATCGTCCCGTCCAGCTTCAGCAGGCCCAGGAACGCATCGAGATTGTGCGGGGCGGCGACGGTGTTGACGATCAGGTCGAAGCTGTTGGCGTGGGCCTTCATCTGCTCCTTGTCACGCGACACCACGACCTCGTCGGCGCCGAGCGCGCGCGCCGCCTCGACCTTGTCCGGAGAGGTGGTGAAGGCGACGGTGTGGGCGCCAAGCGCGTGCGAAAGCTTGATGCCCATATGGCCGAGGCCGCCGATGCCGACGATCCCGACCTTCTTGCCCGGTCCGGCATTCCAATGGCGCAGCGGCGACCAGGTGGTGATGCCGGCGCAGAGCAGAGGCGCGACCGCGGCGAGCTGATCGGGCGAATGGCGGACGTGCAGCACGAACTCCTCGCGCACGACGATCTTGTCGGAATAGCCGCCATAGGTGTTATCGCGCGTGTCCTGGGTCGGCCCGTTGTAGGTGCCGGTCATCCCGTTCTCGCAATATTGCTCGAGCCCGTCGTGGCAGGGCTGACAGCGCTGACAGGAATCGACCATGCAGCCGATGCCGACCAGATCGCCCGCCTTGAACTTGGTGACGTCCGCGCCGACCGCCGTCACTTCGCCGACGATCTCGTGGCCCGGCACGCAGGGATAGCGAGTGCCGCCCCATTCGCCGCGCGCGGTGTGCAGGTCGGAATGGCAGACGCCGCAATAGCGGATGGCGATCTCGACATCGTTCGCATTGGGCGCGCGCCGGTCGATCCCGAACGGGGCGAAACGGTCTTCGGCGGACTGGACGGCGTAGGCGCGGGAGGAAGACATGGGATTCTCCGAAGACTGAGTGATGATTTAGCGGTTTCGGTAGCGCCGCCACAGGACGAGTCCGGCGACGGCGGCCAGGGCGCCGCCGGCGACCAGGGCAACGCGCGCGGTCGTTTCTCGTTTCCAGGCCGCCGCCGCGTCGGCGTCGATCCAGTGGCGCCCTTCCTGGGTCAGCCGGATGACGCCCTGGCCCATCAGATAGGACAAAGCGCGTCGCTCGGCGTGGCGCTGCGGCTGATAAGTCAGCGCATTTTCGGGGCTCGTCGCCCCGGCATCGAGGAAATGCGCCGCGACTTCTGAGCGGGAGCGTTGCGCGATTTCGGCGATGGTCGGCATCAGTCGCGCTCGAGGCAGACCGCAATGCCCATGCCGCCGCCGATGCACAGCGTGGCGAGGCCCTTCTTCGCGTCGCGCTTCTGCATCTCGTAGATCAGCGTCGTGAGCACGCGGGCGCCGGACGCGCCGATCGGGTGGCCGATGGCGATGGCGCCGCCATTGACGTTCACCTTGTCGGCATCCCAGCCGAGCTCCTTGCCGACCGCGAGCGCCTGCGCCGCGAAAGCCTCATTGGCCTCGATCAGGTCCAGATCGCCGACCGACCAGCCGGCTTTCTCCAGCGCCTTCTTCGACGCCGGCACCGGGCCGATGCCCATGATCGACGGATCGACGCCGGCCGAGGCCCAGCTCGCAACCCGCGCCAGGATCGGCGCGCCGCGCTTCTCGGCTTCCTCGCGGCTCATCAGCACCAGCGCGGCGGCGCCGTCATTGATGCCCGATGCGTTGGCGGCGGTGACGCTGCCGTCCTTCTTGAAGGCCGGGCGCAGGCCGCTAATCCCATCCACCGTCGCACCGGCGCGGATATATTCGTCCTGATCGACGACCGTGTCGCCCTTGCGGCCCTTGACCGTCACCGGCGCGATCTCGTCGGCAAAGCGGCCGGAGCCGCGCGCGGCCTCCGCCTTGTTCTGGCTGGCGACGGCGAATTCGTCCTGCTCGCCGCGGGTGATCTGATATTGCTCGGCCAGATTCTCGGCGGTGATGCCCATGTGATAGCCGTTGAACACGTCGGTCAGGCCGTCCTTGATCATCGTGTCGACCAGCTCGAGCCCGCCCATCTTCTGCCCGGCGCGGACCGATTGGGCGTGGGCGGAAAGGCTCATGCTTTCCTGCCCGCCGGCGACGACGACGGTCGCATCGCCGGTCTGGATCGCCTGCGCCGCGAGGGCGACGGCGCGCAGGCCGGAGCCGCAGACCTGGTTGACGCCCCAGGCCGGAACTTCCTTCGGGACGCCCGCCGCCATCGACGCCTGGCGGGCCGGGTTCTGGCCCTGCGCCGCGGTCAGCACCTGGCCGAGGATGACTTCGGAAACGTCTTCCGCCGCAACGCCCGATTGCGCGAGCGCCGCTTCAATGGCCTGACGACCAAGTTCATGCGCGGGAACGGTGGCGAAGGCGCCGAGGAAGGCACCGACGGGGGTGCGCTTGGCGGCGGTGATGACGACGTCGGTCATGGGAGAAGGCCTTTCAAGCAGGGCGCCCAGGCTCGGGCCCGGCGCAACTTTTGAACTGGGATGGCCCTAGCAAGTCGGGCTGGCGCGCGAAAGCCATGCGGCGACCGGCTGCCACAGCTCGGCCTCCGCCTTCGAGCCGACGACCATGCCGACATGCCCGCGCTGCAGGTCGATCCGCTCGCCGATCCCTACGGCGCTCGCGGCCGGAACAATGCGGTCGGTGGTCGAAACGATGTCGAGCATGGGGCAAGGGATGGCGCCCGGCGCGATCGCCTGTCCGCCGACCCGCCATTCGCCCCGGCCGGTAACGTCCGCGCCGAAGAAATCCTCGAGCAACTCCTGGGCGGCGGGGAGGGGGAGAGGTGGGCCGTCATTGGCCCAATCCTCGAGCTGGACGAAGGCGGCCAGGGTGGCGGCATCGCTATCGGCGAGCTGCTCATATTTGCCGACCGTGCGTTCGGGGTCGAGCTGCCAGAAAGCGGCCTGCAGCACTTCCATCGGCAGCACACCGAATTGCGTCGAGAACGGCCTGGCCTGGTCCCAGAGCCTTGCGAGATCGGCCTGCTGCGTCTCGCCGAAGGCGGAGAAATGCCAGGGTGTGGCGATGAGCGACAGGCTGCGCGCATCGGCCAGTTGCGCGGCCGCCATCGCCATCGTGCCGCCCAGGCAATAGCCGGCAAGGTCGGCAGGGGCGGGGAGGGAGTTCACAAAAGGCAGGATGATCTCCTCGACATGCCCGGCGACGGAGAGACTGCGCCGCCCCTCGGCCTGGCCCCAGTCGAGCAGCAGCACCCGTCGCCCCTGCGTCGACAGCCAGCGCAGCAGCGACTTGCCCGGCAGATCCAGCACGGTCGGCGGATTGATCAGCGAGGGAATGAACAGCAGGTCCGGCCCGTCGCCGCCATAATCCCTCAGCGCCGCGCCATGCCGCTGCGCGAGCGCGGGCATGGGCGCCGGCGGCGGGGTCCGCGCGGCGTCCTGATAGCGCCGCAGCCCTGCGAGCGCGCGGCCCATCCGCTCCGGATTTGCTGCGGTCGTGCTGCGCAGCAAAGAGAGGAACAAAGGCAGCGGCCGCGGTCTGTGTTGCAGTGCGGCATGATCCGGTGGTAGGACCGGTGCCTGATCTTCAGGAGATTGCGGCATGGCATCTGCCCAAGACGACAAAGTGGTCGTGATCAAGAAATATGCGAACCGGCGCCTCTACGATACCGAAAGCTCGTCCTACATCACGCTGGAGCGTCTGGCCGAGATGGTCCGCCAGAAGCGCGACTTCCAGGTCGTCGATGCCAAGTCCGGCGAAGACATCACGCACAATGTCCTGACCCAGATCATCATGGATGAGGAAGCCCGCGGCACGAACATGCTGCCGGTCAATTTCCTGCGCCAGATCATCAGCCTTTACGGCGATTCCATGCAGAGCTTCGTGCCGCAATATCTCGAGGCGAGCCTCGAGGCGCTGCAGCGCAACCAGTCGCAGATGCGCGACGCGATGAGCGGCGCCTTTGCCGCCAACCCGTTCGCCGAGATGGCCAAGCGCAACATGGAAATGTTCACCGCCGCCACGTCCAGCCTGAAGCCGGGCGCCGCCAAGGAAGCGGCCGCCCCGGCGCAGGGGAACGAGCTTGCCGAATTGCGTGTCCAGCTTGCCGCGATGCAGCGCAAGCTGGACACGATGGGCAATTAGCGCGGCTTCACGAACCTGAGCGTCATGCGGTCGCTCTCGCCGATCGCCAGATAGCGTTCGCGTTCCACTTCGCCGCGCCGAAGCGTCGGCGGCAGGGTCCAGACACCGTCGGCCCAATCGGCCGTATCGCGCGGGTTGGCATTGATCTGGCTCTCGCCGACAAACTGGAAGCCGGCCTGCTCCGCCATGCGCCGCACCGTCGAGGTGCGAACATAGCCGCTGCTCCGCTCGCGCGCCGCGTCGGCGCTTTCCGGCAGGCGGTGTTCCACCACGCCCAGCGTCCCGCCCGGCTTGAGCATCGCATACATCTGGCGGAAGGCCTCCAGGCTGTAATCCTGGCTGTCGCGGCCGGAGCCCATCATGAAATTGTGGATGTTGCGGAAGGTGAGGACGGCGTCCGCCGTGCCGGCCGGAACCGGCGTCGCCGCCGCATCGAAGGTCGGGAAGGTCGCCGTGCGGATGTCGCCGTAAAGCGCCGCGTTCGCGGTCCGCCACTCATTCACCCGCTGCAACTGACGATCGTTCATGCCGACGGCATAATAAGTGCCGCCGCCGGCCTTCAGATAGGGCGCGAGGATTTCGGTGTACCAGCCGCCGCCCGGCCAGATCTCGACCACGGTGTCGCCCGGCCGGATGCCGAAATAGGCCAAAGTCGCCGCCGGATTGCGATAGCGGTCGCGTTGCACGTTCGCCGGCGTGCGCGTCGTGGCGGCGACCGCGGCGTCGAGCGCGCTGCGATGCGCGGCGCTGAATTCGCTCTGGGTCCCGGTCGTCGCGCAGGCGGCCCCGCCGCCTAGGGCAAGCAAGGCGGCTATCGAGGTCGCAATCAGGCTCTGGCGCTTCATCATTCTCTCCCTACATGCCCGGCGGTCCCGGATCGTCGGGCCAGCGAATGGCGGATTGGGAATGCACACGCAACATTACTATTGGTGGGCAGGCGGGATCGCCGTCGCCGTGATGGTCTTCGCCGGGATCGCCGACTGGCGCCGCAACAACCGCAAGAGGATCGACGATTATGGCTGGATGCCGTGGCGGGGCATCCAGGTGAGCGCGATGTTCGTGGCGATCGTGATCCTGATCGTGGCGATGAAACTGCACTAAGGGAGGGTCATCCGTTCATCTGGCGTTCATAGGCCTGCTACATATGTAGCCGCTACAAGTGTAGCAGACCAGGAGGAACGGATGCGCCAGAAACTCTCGCTTTCAGCAGCAATTGCAATCCTTTCCGCGGCCCCCGCAGCAGCGCAGGAGCCCTCCGGTTCGCAAGACGAACGCCTGTCGCAATCGATTCACAATGCTCTCGGAGCGGATGGCCCGTGGCTCTTGCCGGCCGAACAAGCGCTCATTGCCCGCAAATGCGGATATCGCGGCGACGAGGCCGGCCGCGACGATATGTCGATCACCAATGGCGTGCTGATCTGCTCGAACGGCCGCCGCGTGGACGACCCTGAGGTCCGCGCGATGGCTACGACCGCGAGCGAACGAATCTCCCGCCGAGTCAGTGGGGTGATGGCGAGCGCCGAGGTCCAGCGCGCGATCGCGGCCCGGACGATGGCTGCGGTTGAGGCGGCGATGGCCGACCTGCGCGAGGCCTCGCCGCGCCGCGACCGGCGTTAGAGGCACGCCTCCAGATAAGGCTGGTCGAAGCCGAACATCTTGGCTTTCTCCAGCGTGTAAGGGCGAAGGCCCATCGACTCATACTCGCCGATGATCTTTCCGTCGGGCGTCTCGTCGAGATACTGGAACTTGAACAGCTCCTGCGTGACGATGACGTCGCCCTCCATGCCGATCACTTCGGTAATGTTGGTGCAGCGGCGGCTGCCGTCGCGCAGGCGCTTCACCTGCACGATCAGGTCGACCGAGTCGGCGATCTGGCGCGAAATGGCGTCCTTCGGCACCTTGATGTCCGACATCATCACCATATTCTCCATACGCGCCAGCGCCTCGCGGGGGCTGTTGGAGTGGAGGGTGCACATCGAGCCATCGTGACCGGTGTTCATCGCGGCCAGCATGTCGAAACATTCCGGCCCGCGGATTTCGCCCAGGATGATGCGATCCGGGCGCATACGCAGCGCGTTGATGACGAGATCGCGAATGTGGATCGCGCCCTGGCCTTCGAGGTTGGCGGGGCGGGTTTCCAGCGGCAGCCAGTGCGGCTGCTGCAGGCGAAGTTCAGCCGCGTCTTCGATCGTGATGACGCGCTCGCCCGGGTCGATCAGCTTCGACAAAGCGTTCAGCATCGTCGTCTTGCCCGAGCCGGTACCGCCGGAGATGACGATGTTCATGCGGCTCGCACCGGCGATCTTCAGCACCGTCGCCATCTTGTCGGACAAAGAGCCCCAGCCCTTCATCATATCGACCGTGATCGGCTTTTCCGAGAATTTACGGATCGAGATGGCAGTGCCGCGCAGCGAGAGCGGCGGGATGATGACGTTGACGCGGCTGCCGTCCTGGAGACGGGCGTCGGCCAAAGGCGTGGTCTGATCGACGCGGCGGCCGACCTTGTTGACGATGCGCTGGGCGATCTGGAGCAGATGCTCCTCGTCGCGGAACTGGATGCTGGCAAGCTCCAGCCGGCCCTTGCGCTCGATGTAGGTCTGGTTCGGACCATTGACCATGATGTCGTTGATGTCGGGATCGCTGAGCAATTCCTCCAACGGCCCGAGTCCGAGCAATTCGTCGACCAGCACCTTTTCCAGCGCGAACTGCTCGCGGCGGTTGAGGTTGATCTTCAGTTCGGCGAGCACTTCGCCGATGATCGGGCGGAATTCCTCGGCCAGCTCGTCCTTGCTGAGCGTCGCGGCCGCTTCCGGGTCGACGCGTTCCAGCAGGCGGGGGAGGACCTGTTCCTTGATCCGGTGGATCGAGGCTTCGAAGCCTTCATTCTTCGTATTGGTCTGCTCGCCGACCTGCGCGACGCGTTCGTCCAGCCGCGCCATCGCGTCGCCGCGATCGACGACGGTCGGGCTTTCCTCGAGCGAGGGCGTCAGGCTGTCGATCGGCGGGAATTGCTTGCCGCCCGTGTCAGCCGCTGGCTGCACGGAGCTTTTCATCGGCTTGGCAACACCGAAGCTCGGCCTTGAACCGGCCGGGCCTGCTGCGCCGGGACGACGTCCGAATGCACTCATATTCCTGGCCTACCTCGCCAAATCTTGCCGGTGTCTCCGTCGAGAAGGGTGAATAGGCTGGAAACTTTGACAATTGCCTAACCGGCCCGCAGGGCCCCCGCCATGAACTGCCGACCCGTCTTCCCCGAACATGCCGCGCGCGTTGTTCACGCCCCGCGCCACGCCCTGGTCATCGCCCTGCTGGGCTTCTTTCTGCTCGCCAGCGGCGATGTTGTGGCCAAGGGGATCGCCGCCGACTGGCCGGGGAGCGCGACGGGAAGCCTGCGCTACGCCCTCGGGACCATCGGGCTGGCAGCGATCGTTGCAATTCGCTTCGGGCGGGCTGGGTTCGTCTTTCCGAAACCCTGGGTGCAATTGGGACGCGGCATGGCGGTGGGGACCGCCACCGCGACCTTTTTCCTGAGCCTGCGGGTGATGCCGCTCGCCGACGCGACGGCGATCATCTTCACCAGCCCGGTCTGGACCGTGATCCTGTCCTTCCTGTTCCTGCGCGAGCGGCCTGCACCGGCGGTTTTGGTGTCGATCGCGCTGGCAAGCGCGGGCGTCCTGCTGATCCTTCGCCCCAATGTGCTGGCCTTCGGCAGTGAGGCGCTGCTGCCGCTCGTCTCCGCGCTGGCGATGGCTTGCCTGTTCATCCTGAACCGCAGGGCCGGCGGCACCGCGCCGATCATCGTCCTGCAACTCCTGGTGGCGCTGATGGCGCTGCCGGTCCTGTTCGCGATCGCGGCCTTTGGCCATTTCAGCGGTGATCCGGTGCAGGCGATCGGCTGGCCGTCGCTGAAGGTTATGATCGGTTGCCTGATCATCGCGATCACCGCCACCTGCGGCCATTGGTGTCTGTTCCGGGCAACTGAATTGGCGTCGGCGGCGACGATCGCGCCGATGACCTATGTCCAGTTGCTGGTGGCGCTGACGGCGGGCGCTTTGCTGTTCGGCGATCTGCCGACCTGGACGATGCTGGCAGGGGCAGGGCTCATCATTTGCGGCGGCCTGTGGCTGTGGAGCGCGCAGCGGCGGGCGGGGCGGCCATCTTACGATCCCGAGACCGAGATCTAGACGAACGGCCCCTTCGCCTTGCTGCGCAGGGCATGGGCCGATGCCTTTGCCAGCGTCCTGAACTCGCGCGCCATATGCGCCTGGTCCGCATAGCCATGATCGGCCGCATGCGCCGCCAGCGTTGCGTCCCCGGCCTGTACGCCCGCAAAGGCGGCCTGGAAGCGCAGCAGGCGCAGATAGCGGCTGGGCGGAACGCCGACCCGGACCTTGAACCAACGCTGCAGTTGGCGATGCGACAAGCCGGTCGCGGCCAGGATCTCGGCGACGCTGTTCGCGTTCAGGATCGCGGCGGCCAGACGATCATCTTCCATCTCGGGAGCGGAAAGCCGCGCCAGCACGCTTTGCGGCCCGTCCAGCTCGGCGGGAAGGGGACGCCAGCCGTCCATGAACGCGGCAGCGGGCGCGAGGCCGAGGCGGTGCCAGGCCCAGGGCCACAGCCGAAGCGCCGTGAAATGCGCGTCGCCGCTGAAACGCAGCGCCGCCGGCGCGCTGATCAAGCCGCAGGCGAAGGCCGCCGGTTGCTCGCCGCCCCAGGAGGACATGCCCCGGTTTCGCCAGATCAGTTCGATGCAGCCGTCCGGGATCGCCTGATGCTCGATCGTCTCATTCGCCGCGGCGCCACAATCCAGCGTCCAGAGCGCGCGCACTGATCGGGTCAGGCCGGCAGGAGGTGCTTGCTCGCGATAGTCCATCGGGGGCAGCATGACGGCTTGTCGCGTTCGTTCAAGCCGCAGCAAGCGGCGGCCGCTAACGAATGGCGATCAGGACAAGGGGATGATCATGATATTTGCCGGGATTCTCGCATCGCTCGCGCTCAGTGCGTCGTCTCTCGCCAGTGCACAGCCACAATCGATTGAGGCGGCAATGGCGGCGCAGGCGAAGGCTGTGGCACTCGGCTGGCTGAGCGGGAATTGGGAGGCCGAGTTGGCCCAGCCTGAAGGCGCGCAGCAGGCCTGGACCGACGAAAGCTGGACCACGCCGCGGGGCGGAGTCCTGATCGGCATCGGCCGGCGCGGAGTGGGACACCGGCTCGGCATGTGGGAAGTGATGCGGATCGCGACGGATGCGGCGGGCCAAACCGCCTTGCACGTCACCAGCGACGACGGCAGCAGCACCAGCTTCGCGCTCGCCCGGTCGGCGGGGACGGAGGCGGTGTTCGAGAATCCCGCCCACGATTATCCGCAGCGGATCGGTTACCGGCGCACCGCCGAGGGCCTGGAAGCGTGGATCTCGCGGATCGACGGGAGCAGCGAGCGGCGCTGGAGCTTCCGCCCCGCCACGCCGCCCACACGCTGAACTTTAAGCGGGGACTTCGGCCCGCTCGGCGAGGACGGTCAGGCCGGCCTCGCTGACTTCCGCCACGCCGCCTGCAATCGCGATCCGCTCCGGCTCGCCATTGGCGGCGCGGTGGATCAGCAAATCGCCGTCACGGATGGTCGAGACGAAGGGGGCGTGGCCCTCGAGCACACCGAAGTCGCCTTCGGTGCCCGGGACCACGACCATATACACGTCCTCCGAGCGGACCAGCCGCTCCGGCGTGACCAGCTCGAAATGCAGCGCCATCTTAAGCGTCCGCCGCCATCTTCTCGGCCTTGGCGACCGCGTCCTCGATGCCGCCGACCATGTAGAAGGCCTGCTCGGGGAGGTGGTCATATTCGCCGTTCACCACCGCCTTGAACGAGCGGACGGTGTCTTCGATCTGCACGAACTTCCCGCTGATGCCGGTGAAGACCTCGGCGACGTGGAACGGCTGGCTGAGGAACTTCTGGATCTTGCGGGCGCGGGCGACGGTCAGCTTATCCTCTTCGGAAAGCTCGTCCATGCCCAGGATCGCGATGATGTCCTGCAGCGACTTGTACTTCTGCAGCACGGCCTGCACGGCGCGCGCGGTGTCGTAATGGTCCTGGCCGACGGTGCGCGGCTCGAGCACGCGGCTGGTCGAATCGAGCGGATCGACGGCCGGGTAGATGCCCAGCTCCGAAATCGCGCGGTTCAGCGTCGTGGTCGCGTCCAAGTGGGCGAAGGAAGTGGCCGGGGCCGGATCGGTGAGATCGTCCGCGGGGACGTAGATCGCCTGCACCGAGGTGATCGAGCCCTTGTTGGTGGAGGTGATGCGCTCCTGCAGCTGGCCCATGTCGGTCGACAGGGTCGGCTGATAGCCCACCGCCGACGGAATGCGGCCCAGCAGCGCCGACACTTCCGAACCCGCCTGGGTGAAGCGGAAGATGTTGTCGACGAAGAAGAGCACGTCCTGGCCTTCCTGGTCGCGGAAATATTCGGCCTGGGTCAGGCCGGACAGAGCGACGCGGGCGCGGGCCCCCGGCGGCTCGTTCATCTGGCCGAACACGAGCGCCACCTTCGAGCCCTCAGGGGTCGGGTTGCCGTCCGCATCCTTGGCGATGACGCCGGCGTCCAGGAACTCGTGATAGAGGTCGTTGCCCTCGCGGGTGCGCTCGCCGACGCCGGCGAACACCGACACGCCGCCGTGGCCTTTGGCGATGTTGTTGATCAGTTCCTGAATCAGCACGGTCTTGCCGACGCCTGCGCCGCCGAACAGGCCGATCTTGCCACCCTTCGCGTAGGGGGCGAGCAGGTCGATGACCTTGATGCCGGTGACCAGGATCGCGCTCTCGGTCGACTGGTCGACAAACTTCGGCGCTTCGGCGTGGATCGGAGCCGACATGTCCGAACCGATCGGGCCGCGCTCGTCGATCGGCTCACCGATGACGTTCATGATGCGGCCGAGCGTCTTCGGACCGACCGGCACGCGGATTTGCGAACCGGTGTCGCTGACCACCTGGCCGCGGGTCAGACCGTCGGTCGAGTCCATCGCGATCGTGCGGACGGTGTTCTCGCCGAGATGCTGGGCGACCTCGAGGACGAGGCGCTGGCCATTATTGTCGGTTTCCAGCGCCGACAGGATCGCCGGCAGCTCACCGTCGAACGTCACGTCGACGACGGCGCCGATGACCTGGCTGATGCGACCGGCATTGTTGGTGCCAGCGGCGGACGCGGCGGGAGCCGCGGCCTTCGCCTTGGTGGTGCGCTTCTTGGTCTGAACCTCGGGTTCCAGCATTTTTCGTTTCCTGCTTCGTAAATCGTTAGAGCGCTTCGGCGCCGGAGATGATCTCGATCAGCTCCTTGGTGATCGCGGCCTGGCGGGTGCGGTTGTACTGGATCGACAGGCGATTGATCATGTCGCCGGCATTGCGCGTGGCATTGTCCATCGCCGTCATCTGCGAGCCGTAGAAACCCGCCTGATTCTCCAGCAGCGCGCGATAGATCTGGATCGCGACGTTGCGGGGCAGGAGGGTGGCGAGGATTTCCTCCTCTTCCGGCTCATATTCGACCGCCGCGTTCGAACCGCCGGCGGCTTCCTCCGGCACCTTGACCGGGATCAACTGCTTCTCAGTCGGCTCCTGCACGAGCGCAGACTGGAAGGTCGAATAAATGAGGTGCGCGACGTCGAATTCGCCCGCCTCGAACCGCGCGACCAGATCGTTCGCGATATCCTGCGCGTAATTGAACGCGGCGTTCCGCATCGCGCTCAAATCATGGTCGTGATGGTTCGCGGCCGGGTAGAAACGGCGCAGCGTCCGGCCCTTGCGGCCCGCAAGGTAGAAGCGGACCGTCTTGCCCTCGGCGGTCAGCGCGTCGGCCTTGCGGCGGGCGAGCTTGACGATGTTCGAGTTGAAGCCGCCGGCGAGACCGCGCTCGCTGGTGACAACGACGATCAGGTGGGTCTGGTCGCTGCCGGTGCCCGCGAGCAGCTTCGGCGACTGCGGACCGACGACGACCTTCGAGGCGATGCTCGCCATCACCGCTTCCAGCCGCTCCGCATAGGGGCGACCGGCCACGGCCTGCTCCGTCGAACGGCGCAGCTTCGCGGCGGCGACGGTCTTCAGCGCCTTGGTGATCTTCTGCGTCGACTTAACCGACGTGATCCGACCTTTGAGAGCCTTGAGGCTGGCCATTCTTTATTCCCGTTCCTCGCCCCGTGCGGGGCGAGGGAAAGTGGTTAGGCGAAGGACTTGGCGAACTTGCCGACGATTTCCTTGAGCGACGCATTGGTGTCGTCGCTGAGCGCGCCGCTATCGCGGATCGCGGCCAGGACACCGGCATGCTCGCCGCGCATGTGGCTGAGCAGGGCCGCCTCGAAGCGGGTCACCGCCTCGGTCGGAACGCCGTCCAGATAGCCGTTCACGCCGGCATAGATCGACACGACCTGCTCTTCCATCGGCAGCGGGCTGAACTGGGCCTGCTTCAGCAGCTCGGTCAGGCGCGCGCCGCGGGCCAGCAGCTTCTGGGTCGAAGCGTCGAGGTCCGAGCCGAACTGGGCGAAGGCGGCCATTTCGCGATACTGGGCGAGTTCGAGCTTAATCGAGCCCGCGACCTTCTTCATCGCCTTGGTCTGCGCGGCCGAGCCGACGCGGCTGACCGAGAGACCGACGTTGATCGCCGGGCGGATGCCCGCGAAGAACAATTCGGTTTCGAGGAAGATCTGGCCGTCGGTGATCGAGATCACGTTGGTCGGAATGTAGGCCGACACGTCGCCCGCCAGCGTCTCGATGATCGGCAGCGCGGTCAGCGAGCCGTTGCCGTTGGCGTCATTGAGCTTCGCGGCGCGCTCCAGCAGGCGCGAGTGGAGATAGAAGACGTCGCCCGGATAGGCTTCGCGGCCCGGCGGACGGCGCAGCAGCAGCGACATCTGGCGATAGGCGACAGCCTGCTTGGACAGATCGTCATAGACGATCACGGCGTGCATGCCGTTGTCGCGGAAATATTCGCCCATGGTGCAGCCGGTGTAGGGCGCGAGGAACTGCAGCGGCGCCGGTTCGGACGCGGTGGCGGCGACGACGATGGAATATTCCATCGCGCCATTCTCTTCGAGCGTCTTCACGAGCTGGGCGACGGTCGAGCGCTTCTGACCGACGGCGACGTAGATGCAGTAGAGCTTCTTGCTCGCATCGTCGCCCTTGTGGGCTTCGCGCTGGTTGATGAAGGTGTCGATGGCGACGGCCGACTTGCCGGTCTGACGGTCGCCGATGATCAGCTCGCGCTGGCCGCGGCCGACGGGGACGAGGGCGTCGAGCGCCTTCAGGCCGGTCTGCATCGGCTCGTGCACCGACTTGCGCGGGATGATACCCGGCGCCTTCACTTCGACGCGCATGCGCTGGGCGTTCTCGATCGGGCCCTTGCCGTCGATCGGATTGCCGAGACCGTCAACGACGCGGCCGAGCAGGCCCATGCCGACCGGAACGTCCACGATCGTCTCGGTGCGGCGGACGGTGTCGCCCTCGCGGATTTCGGCGTCCGAGCCGAAGATCACGACGCCGACGTTATCGGCTTCCAGGTTCAGCGCCATGCCCTGCACGCCATTGGCGAAGGCGACCATTTCGCCCGCCTGGACATTGTCGAGGCCGTGAACGCGGGCGATGCCGTCGCCGACGCTCAGCACGGTGCCGACTTCGCTCACCTGCGCGTCGGTGCCGAAATTGGCGATCTGGTCCTTGATGACCTTGGAGATTTCAGCGGCGCGGATATCCATCGTGTTAGCCTTCAGCCTTTCATCGCGTGCGCGAGGGAGTTCAATTTGGTGCGGATCGAGCTGTCGATCATCTGGCTGCCGATCTTGACGACCAGGCCGCCGAGGATGGCGGGGTCGACATTGAGATCGACGGCGATGTCGCGGCCCATCCGGGTGCGGAGATTCTGTTTGATGGCGTCGACCTGAGCCCCGTCGAGCGGCCGCGCGGAGGTGATCTCGGCGGTCAGTTCGCCGCGATGGCGCGAGGCCAGCAGGGTAAACGAGCGGATCACGTCCGGTAGCTTCGACAGGCGGCGATTGCCGGCCAGCACGCCGATGAAATTGCGGGTCAGCGGATCGAGCTTCAGGCTCTCGGCGACCGCGGCGGCGGCATTGGCCTGGTCGTCGCGGCCGACCAGCGGCGAGGCGGTCAGCGCGCGCAAGTCGTCCGACTCGGCCAGCGCCTGCTTCAGGGTCGCGAGGCTGGTGCCGACCGCGTCAATCTTCTTCTCGTCACGGGCCAGTTCGAACAGGGCAAGCGCATAGCGGCCTGCCAAACTTGCCTGAATACCGCTGGACTGATCCACGCGCGTCGTCGCTCCGAACTAGGAATGTGTGGGCCATGTGAAAAAGGGCGCCCGAAGCGCCCCTATGGCTCGCGCGGGCTGCTAGCAGGGAGTCGGAATGGATGCAACCGGGAGCAGGGCGCTTTGACCGCAAGCGCCGGGAAGCGACTTGACCGCGGGCTTCGTAACAGGTCCTTGCTACCCGGAGAAATGACGATGCTTGCCCACGCTTTGCTCGACCCGCATGAAGCACACATGACCTCCCCGATCGACCCCGACGCCTGCTGGCGTGCCGTGCTGGCGCGGGACCGGATCGCGGACGGGACGTTCGTGACTGGGGTGCTGACCACCGGCATCTATTGCCGGCCGTCCTGCGCGGCGCGGCATCCCAAACGGGAGAATGTGCTCTTCTTCGCCACCGGGGCGGAGGCGGCGACGACCGGTTTGCGGGCCTGCAAGCGCTGCTTGCCCGACGATGTCGCTCGCGATGCCGAGGCGGTGAGCAAGGCGCTGCGCCTGCTGGAGCGCGCCGAGGAGCCGCCCTCGTTGGAGGTGCTGGCGCAGGCGTGCGGCTATTCGCCCTTCCATTTTCACCGCCTGTTCAAGCGGGCGACCGGGGTGACGCCGGCGGCCTATGCGCGGCAATTGCGGGCGCAACGGGCCGAAGCAGCGCTGAAGGAAAGCGGGCGGATCACCGACGCTATCTATGATGCCGGCTATTCTGGCCCGGCGCGTTTCTATGCCGAGGCGAAGGGCCGGCTGGGCATGACCCCGTCCGCCTGGCGCGATGGCGGCAAGGGCGAGACCATCCGCTGGGCGACTGCGCCGACCGATCTGGGGCTGATGCTGGTCGCGGCGACGGACAAGGGCATTTGCCGGCTGTCTTTCGACGAGGATGAGAGCGTGCTGGCGAAGCGGTTCCCCAAGGCGATGATCGAACATGGCGGGGCTGCGATGGCGGATCTCGTTAAGCGGACCGTGGACGCCGTGAACCGGCCGGAGCGGCCGCATGATCTGCCGCTCGACGTGCGCGGGACGGCCTTCCAGGAAGCGGTGTGGCGGGAGCTACAGCGCATCCCGCCGGGCGAGACGCGAACCTATAGCCAGATCGCCGCTGCGGTCGGCCGTCCGGCCGCGGTCAGGGCAGCGGGGACGGCCAATGGCGACAATGCAGTGGCGGTGCTGATCCCCTGCCACCGCGTGATCCGCACTGACGGGACGCTGGGCGGCTACGCTTATGGTCTGGAGCGCAAGGCGCGACTGCTGGCCCGCGAGGGCGTTCAGCCGCCGGTCGGGGCGCAGCGGTAGACCAGCCGTTCGTTCGGGCGAGACGGCAGCGCCTGCACCAGATTCTTCTGCTGGTCTTCCATCCTGAGGCGCGCCTCTGCGTCGGCGGTGCAGGATTTCTGCTCGATCTGGGCCCGCAGACGCCGCGCCTCCTGCATCGCCCGCGCGCTCAGCAGATAGCGGCTGACCACATACTCGCCGGATTCGGCATTGAAGTCGGCGACCGTCACGGTCTGCTCCTGGTTCGGCACGAGCACCCGGCGCCAGACATTGCCGTCGCGGGCATATTGGGTCTGCTCGTTGACGCAGCCATTATCCGCCCAGCTCAGCTCGACCATCACTTCGTCGGAGACGGTGACCCGGCTGCGTTCGGGTTCGAGCCGGCAGACATTTTCGCCCGCGAATCGGCTGGCTGCGACGGCTTGCGGGGCAGGCTGTTCGTCCAGCGCCGCCAGGTCGCGGCTTGGGCGGGTAACGAAGACCACGACGGAGGCGATCAGGAAAATGAGCGCGCCCACGCCCGCGGCGATGGCTGCCGGATTGAGGTTCTTGACCACCAGCACGCCGGCCGCGCCGCCGGCACCAAGCGCCAGCACCAGCAGGAACAAGGCGACATAAAGCCGCGTCTCGCGCGCTTCCTCGATCGCGATCAGCGCCTGGGCGCGCTGGGCATCGGCCTCGCGCACGCGATTGGCTTCGTCCTGGGCCCGGTCGCGCTGTTCCTTGTCGAGCCGCATCGCCTCCGCCCGCTCGCGCGTTTCGGAGCTGATGCAGGGGGCGGCATTGGCCCGGACCTGGATGTTCGCCTCGCGCAGGAAGGCGGTGACCGAGGCGACCGGAATGGCGAAGCCGAAGGTGGAATCGCCCGATTCATTGTTGGTGATGGCGACATTGACGCCGACCACGCGGCCGCAGGAATCCACCAGCGGCCCGCCGCTATTGCCGCGGGCGATGTCGGCGGTGTGGACCATCGCCGGGCCGGCCGGGGAATTGCGGGTGTCGGAGTAATTGCCCATCGACCGGCTGGGCGGGCGGGGCTGCAGCATATCCTCCGGCGAGAGGGCGGTCGCCCGGTCGACATTGCCGGGATAGCCCAATGACGCGACCGTTTCGCCGGGCGACATGCGGCCGGTGAACAAGGTCGCGGCGGGCAACGTGCCCTGGTCGAGCTGCAGCACGGCCAGGTCGCGGGCCGGATCGACGGCGATGATTCGGGCAGGGGTGGGCGGGCTGCCCTCGGCCGGGATCACGCCGATGCGGACATTGTCGGGGTCAGAGACGGCGAGCGCGACGACATGGGCGTTGGTGACGATGCGGTTGGGGGCGATCGCGAAGCCGGTGCCGTGGCCGAAATCGACGATCTGCTCGCCCTCGAACTTGGCGACGGCGACGCGCACGACGCTTCGGCTCGCGGCGGAGATGTCATCGGATTGCGCGGCCGCGGGAGTGGCGAGGCCGAGCAAGGCCAGCAGAATCAGGAACAGCCGTAACATCGCGAACCCCGTCATGCCGGTTTCGAGCCGGCATCCGCCTCAGTTGCCGGACAGCGTAAAGAGGAAGGCAGACCCCATTGCAAGGTCGCCATGTCTCCGGGACATGGCTCAGCAATGCGGGGCACTGCTCCCCGTGCAATCAAGCCCTGCTGGCGTTTCCCGCTTCGGCGCCGGCGCCTATTCCTGGCTGTCGGGCAAGGTCTCGGGGCCGGTGCCGTCGTCGAGCTGGATCCGGTCGGCCGCCGCCTCTGCGCCGCCTTCCGTGCCATCGGTCAGCACCGCCTCGGCTTCCTCTTCGCTCTCCTCGATCCGGGCGGCCGAGACGACATGCTCGTCGTCGGCGACGCGGAAGAGGATCACGCCCTGGGTGTTGCGGCCGGTGACTCGGACCGAGCCGACGGTGGTGCGGATCAATTTCGCCTGATCGGTGACCAGCATCAATTGCTCGCCATTGTGCGCCGGGAAGCTCGCCACCACCGGACCGTTGCGGTCGGAACTGACGATGTTGGTGATGCCCTGGCCGCCGCGATTGGTGCGGCGATATTCGTAAGCGGAGGTGCGCTTGCCATAGCCATTGGCGGTGACGGTGAGGATGAACTCTTCCGCCGCCTCGAACTCGGCCATCCGCTCCGGTGACAGCGTGACCTCGCGGTCGCCTTCCTTCCACGGCGCGGCCTTCAGATAATCCTCGCGCTCCTGCGGCGTGGCGTCGAAGCCGCGCAGCACGGAGAGCGAGATCACTTCATCGCCATCGGCCAGCCGCGCGCCGCGCACGCCGGTCGAATCGCGGCTCTGGAATTCTCGCACGTCGGTGGAGGCGAAGCGGATCGCCTTGCCCTGGCGGGTGGCCAGCAGCACATCGTCCTCCTCGGTCAGCAGGGAGACGCCGATCAGCCGGTCTTCCGAGCCTTCCTCGAACTTCATCGCGATCTTGCCGGACGAGCGGATGTTGGTGAACGCATCCATCGAGTTGCGGCGGACGCTGCCCTTGGCGGTGGCGAACATGACGTGCAGGTCGCTCCACGTCGCCTCATCCTCCGGCAGCGGCAGCACGGTCGAGATCGTCTCGCCACTCGCCAGCGGCAGCAGGTTGATCATCGGCCGCCCGCGCGTGGCCGGCCCGCCTTCGGGCAGGCGCCACACCTTCAGGCGATAGACCTTGCCCTCGGTGGAGAAGAACAGCACCGGCGTGTGGGTCGAGGTGACGAACAAATGCGTGACCGCATCCTCGTCCTTGGTCGCCATGCCGGCGCGGCCCTTGCCGCCCTTATGCTGAGCGCGGAAGGTTTCGAGCGGCGTGCGCTTGATATAGCCGCCCATGGTCACGGTCACGACCATGTCTTCGCGCTCGATCAGATCCTCGTCGTCGATGCCGCCGGCCGCGGCCGCGATTTCGGTCTTGCGCGGCGTCGCGAACTGATCGCGCACCGCCTGCAATTCCTCGCGCATCACCGCATACAATTTCGCCCGGTCGCTCAATATCTCGAGCAATTCAGTGATGGAGGCGGCCAGCGCCTTCAGTTCATCGCCAATCTCGTCGCGGCCGAGGCCGGTCAGGCGGTGCAGACGCAGGTCCAGGATGGCGCGGACCTGGATGTCGGACAGGCGATAGCTGTCGCCCTCGATCTTGGTTTCGACCGCTTCGACCAGGCGGATATAGGGCGCGATCTCCGCGATCGGCCAATCGCGCGCTAGCAAGGCGGCGCGCGCCTCGGCCGGGGAGGCGGAGCCCCGGATGATCCGCACCATCTCGTCGAGATTGCTGACCGCGATGACGAGGCCGAGCAAGATGTGCGCACGATCCCGCGCCTTGGCGAGCTCGAACTTCGAGCGGCGGGTGATGACCTCCTCGCGGAAGCGAACGAAGGCCTCGATGAAATCGTAGAGGTTCAGCGTCTCGGGCCGGCCGCCGCGGATCGCGAGCATGTTCGCCGGGAAAGAGGATTGCGCCGGGGTGTGCCGCCACAATTGGTTGAGCACCACTTCCGGAGTCGCGTCGCGCTTCAGCTCAATGACAATGCGGACGCCGTGGCGGCTGGATTCGTCGCGAATGTCGCTGACGCCCTCGATCCTCTTGTCCTTCGCGGCCTCG
Source organism: Pseudomonadota bacterium (assembly GCA_023424095.1). Lineage (GTDB taxonomy): Bacteria > Pseudomonadota > Alphaproteobacteria > Sphingomonadales > Sphingomonadaceae > Allosphingosinicella. The sequence goes on from JAFAEG010000133.1 coordinate 34,886, forward strand.
GCGATCTTCTCGACCAGGCTGCTCTTGCCGGTCTGATAGGGGATTTCGGTGAGGACGATGGCACGCTTCTCGCCGCGTCCCTCCTCGACGACGTGGCGCGAACGCACGATGATCGAGCCGCGACCCTCATTATAGGCGCTGCGGCAGCCCGCGCGGCCCAGGATGACGGCACCGGTCGGGAAATCGGGGCCGGGAACGATCTCCATCAGCTCCTCGACGCTGATCGGCTCACCGCCCTCCAGCGACCGGTCGATATAAGCGAAGCAGGCATCGATCACTTCGCCGAGATTGTGCGGCGGGATGTTGGTGGCCATGCCGACGGCGATGCCGCCCGCGCCATTGACCAGGATGTTCGGGAAGCGCGCCGGCAGCACCGTCGGCTCTTCGCGCGAACCGTCGTAATTGGGCGCGAAATCGACCGTGTCCTTGTCGATATCGCCAAGCAGCGTCATCGCTGCCTTGGTGAGCCGCGCTTCGGTGTAACGCATCGAGGCCGGCAGATCGGGGTCCATCGACCCGAAATTGCCCTGGCCGTCCACCAGCATGACCCGCATCGCCCAATCCTGAGCCATTCGGGCGAGCGCCATGTAGATCGAGCTGTCGCCATGCGGGTGATAATTGCCCATCACGTCGCCGACGATCTTGGCGGATTTGCGGTAGGGCCGCCCGGGCACCATGCCGCCTTCCTGCGCGGCATAGAGGATGCGGCGATGGACCGGCTTCAACCCGTCGCGCACGTCGGGCAGCGCCCGCGAGACGATCACCGACATGGCATAGTCGAGATAGGAGGTTTTCATCTCCTCGACGATGGAGATGGGGGAAATGTCCGAAGGGTCGGCGAGGACGGTCTCGTCGGTCAAAATCTACGCTTTCGATGGGTGTGACGAATGTATGACCGATCTAGCGATTGGGGCGACGAATGTCACCCCTCGCGCGCGTACGCGTGTGCGTGCGAGCGGGCGGTCTGAAAGTGGTCCGAAACTGTGCTATTGGCCGGCTGCCATGTCCAAGCGAGCAACCCAGGATCGCCTTCACAAGTCCGCCCGAGAGATTGCGAAATCAGGGCGGCATATCGGGTGGTGGCATGTGGCGCAGGAGCTGGCCGAGCGGGGTGAGCCGCTGGCCGTCCACATTCTCGAGCAGGAGCCGATCAAAGGCGAGATCAATCGAATCTGCCAGGCGGCGATCGACCATTCCAGGCCGCGCGGCTGGTGTCCCTAGCGCCGCACACCAAGCTCCGCCAGCAGCCACTCCATCCCGTATGCGTGCCGAAGCGCTGCCGTCACCGCCGCGGCGGTCACCAGCACTGAGCGGTTCACTTCCGGGTCGTAGCCATAAGCGTTGCGCTGGGTGAGGACGGTGGAGTCGAAATTGGCGCCGATGATCTCGCCTTGCGCGTTCACCGCGGGGGAGCCCGAGGAGCCGCCGATCGTGTCGGTGGATGCTGCGACATCGAGGATGGTGTCGGCGGGGATGCGCTCGCGGGCGGCAGCCAGGCGCGGGGCGAGGTCGAACGGCTGGGCGCCGGTCGCGCGGTCCCACAAGCCGGCGAAATTGGTCGCATAAGGCACGTTCCGGCCCTCGTGCGTCCAACCCTCCAGCCGGCCGTAAGTCAGGCGAAGGGTGCCGGTCGCGTCGGGATAGAGGCTGGTGCCGTAGACGGCGAAGCGGGCGCGGGCGAGCTTTTCGCTGGCGCGGTCGGTGGGCGCCTGCACTTCGCCTTCGTAAGATGAGCGCGCGCTGCGGGTGATCTCCTGGATGGCGAGCAGGAAGCGGATCATCGGGTCGTCGGACGCCTGCACCGCGGCGAGGCCGCCTTCCCAGAGCTGGCGCCGCACCGCCGGGTCGCCGAGCCGGGTGCCGGTGGCGAGACGGCGGGCCAGACCTTCGGGCGATTCATTGCCGAGCAAGGCGCGGATGCGCGGGTCGTCGACGGTCAGGATTTCACGCGTCTTGCTGAGCCACCAGGCGAGCTGCACCTCGTCCACCGCCGGGTAAACGGGCGGCTCGGCAGTCAGGCGGTTCTCGACCTGCGCCAGGCGCGCATCGCCATATTCGGGCAGGCGCTCGCCGCTCGGTTTCGGCCGTTCTTGCGCACCCCGGACCAGATCGCGTGCATAGCCGTACAATTGCGAGCCGCCGCCGGCATAGCCTTCGAGCAGATAATAAGCCGGGTAGAGGCGGCGCGTGGCCGGCTGCACCGCGGTCAGCTCGGCCCAGGGATCACCAATCTCGCGCGCCAGCTCGGCATTGCCGGCGACGCGCTGGCGGAATTCCGCCTCCGCCGTTGCCCGTCCGGCCATGAAGCGGGCGTCGATCAGCGCCTGCTGGCGGCCCCAATTGCGCTTGTAATTATTCTCGATGCCGCCGAGCGGCCCCTGCGCCTGGAAGGCATTTTCGGGCGAGACGGCGGAGAAAGCGAGCAGACGGCCGCGCAATTCGGCGCGCAGCTGCTGCTCCAACGGCATCATCACCTCGGCGACGGTGCGCAATTGGTCCTGGGTGAGCAGGCGCTGGGTCGCGCCCGGGCTGCCGGACAGGAAGACCGGCTGGTTCGCGGCCGGCGGGGCCGGGTTCCAGCGCAGATAGGTCGGCGTCACCGCCGGCCGGTCATTGTCGTACAGCCGCAGGAACGCGCCATCGATGGCGAAGCGCGGATAGCTGAAATTGTCGAGATCGCCGCCGAACGCGGAGGCGCGATGCTCGGGCGCGAAGACCAGCCGCACGTCGGTATAGCGCTTGTAGGTGTAGAGCTTGAACTGGCCGCCGCGATAGAGCGTGACGACCTGGCAGCGGCGGGCGCGGTCGCTGCCGCAGGCCTCGCTCTCGATCCGCCCCGCCTCGGCATCCCGCGCGCGGGTGAAGGCTTCGCCCTCAAGCCCCTGTCCGGCCGCCTGCATGCGCTGGGTGACGTCGGCAATGTCGGTCAGGATTTCGGCGACCATGCCGGGGCAGCGCAACTCGCCCGCGCGGTTCGCCGGGGTGAAGCCATTGTCGACATAATTGCGCTCGGGCGTGGAGAGGTTCTGCACGCAGCCGGCGGCGACATGCTCATTGGTGAATACCAGCCCTTCGCCGCTGACCAGCCCGCCCGAAGCGCCGCCGATCCGCACCGAGGCGAGCCGCACGCGGTCCAGCCAGGCCTGGTCGATCCGCGTGCCCAGATCGGCATTGGCCTGCGCGATCGGGAAATTGTCGAACGTCCACATCCCCTCCTTGGCGAGCGCCGGCGCGGCGACGAGGGTGGTGGCGAGCAAGGCGGGAAGCAGACGGCGCATGGAACACTCCGGGAGACGACTCATCCCTTTGTCCATGCGGGCAGCGAAGCGGCGACGCAATCCGGTGCGGCCGCGCTCAGCCCTTGGCGGGGCGCGGCATATGGATGACGTGTTTGCGGAAATTCAGCACGCTGCCGGTGAAGGCGTTGGTGCGGACGAAGGCGATGGGCAGGCCTGGCTCGACGTCGAGCACGACTTCCGCCTCGAAGCCGCGCGCCCGCAGGAAGGCGACGGCGTCCTCCGCCGCGGCCTGCGGGTCCTTGGCGACCAGGCTGATGCCGCCCGCCGGGCGGCCGAGCCGTTCATGGCTTTCGGGCGGCTGCACGTTGATGATCGTGCCGTCCCACATGATTGAGCGCAGGATGCCGCTGGAATCGAATTGGAAGCGCTCGGCGAGGCCATGCTGTGCGAGCAGATCGACGATCGCGGCCTTCGCTTCTGGTGAAGCGGCGGAGAAAATGCGCGAACCGGGATCGGGGAAGGGCAGGGGATTGCGCCCCCGCGCCACGGCGATCGCCCAGGCGAGGATCGCCACGATCAGGATGGCAAGCAGGATCAGCAGCCAGACCGGAACGTACATCGCCACCCCCGGAATTTGGTCGGGGAGACAGGATTCGAACCTGCGACCCTCTGCTCCCAAAGCAGATGCGCTACCAGGCTGCGCTACTCCCCGACGCGGGGGGCCTTAGCGGCCTCCCGGCGGTTCGTCACCCCGGCCGCGCAATCTATTGGGCGGCCGGTGCCGGTGCCGCCGCCGGAGCGGGTGCGGCGGCGCGCGGTGGGGCGTTCTTCAGATGGCGGTCGAGCCAGGTCGTCATCTCCCACAGGGTATGACCAACCGATTCCCGGGCGCGATAGCCGTGCGCCTCAACCGGCAGCACGACGTAGCGCGTGGTCGCGCCATTGCCGCTCAAAGCCGCGTAGAAGCGCTCGGTCTGCACCGGGAAGGTGCCGCTATTGTCGTCCGCCTGGCCGTGAATCAGCAGGATCGGCTCATTGATCCGGCGGACATGGGTGAACGGGCTCATCTGCGTATAGGTGTCGACCGCTTCCCAATAAGTACGCTGCTCGGCCTGGAAACCGAACGGGGTGAGCGTGCGGTTATAGGCACCGGAGCGGGCGATGCCGGTACGGAAGATGTCGCTGTGGGCGAGCAGATTGGCGGTCATGAACGCGCCATAGCTGTGCCCGCCGACCGCCATCCGGTCCGGCGTGGTGATACCACGGCGGACCAGTTCGTCGGCCGCCGCCTGCGCGCTCGACACCAATTGCTCGACATAGGTGTCGTTCGCCTCGGCGCCGTTCGCGCCGATGATCGGCATCTTGGGATCGTCGAGGATCGCATAGCCCTGGGTCAGCAGGAACAGATGGCTGGAGCCGCCGGGGCGGACGAAGCGGTTGGGCTCGTCCACCACCTGGCCGGCAACTGCGGCGTCGGTGAACTCCGTCGGATAGGCCCACATCAACACCGGCAGCGGCCCGTCGCGGGCCTGATCATAGCCGGGCGGCAGGTAGAGCGTGCCGCTCAGCTGGACGCCGTCGGCGCGGCGATAGGTGATCAGTTCGCGGCGGACTTCGGCGAATTGCGGGGCCGGATCGGCGAAGTTGGTCAGCCGCACCGGCTCGCCGCCGGACAGGGTCCGGACGAACAGGTTCGGCGCGTCCGTGCGGCTCTCGCGCCGGGTGAGCACGCGCGTGCCGGCGGCGTCGAGCAGGGCGACGACCGGTTCGTAATTGGGCATTTGCGACTGGTAGAGCGTGCGGCTCTGGCCGGTGGCGATGTCCATGCGGGCGAGCAAAGGCAATTCGCCTTCGCGGGTCGCGCCGGACGAGGTCATGAAGACGCCCCGATTGTCGGGGGTGAAGTGGATCGCGCTGAAGCCGTTGCCGAGCGAGCGCATCACCGGGAAGCCGGGATCGTTGTAACGCTCCTGATAATTGCGGGTCAGCAGGATGCGGTTCTGGGCCGGGCGCGACGGATTGACCGCGATCCGGACCTCGCGGCGGGTGGTGAACCAGCGCGTGACCAGCATGGCGAAATCGTCGCGGCCCCAGATGATGCCGGCAAAGCGATCGGCCATGTCGGCGAGCGCGACCGGCTGGCCCGAGAAAGGCGCGGCGAGGGTGAACAGGCGGTCGCGCACCGCGGCCTCGCGGCGGGCGTCGCCGCCATCCTGCGCTTCGACCCAGGCCAGAGTGTCGGGCCGATCCGCGCGCCATTGCGCCGAACGGACGCCGGGGGCGACCGCGTCGAACTGCGGCGGCACGTCGTCGCGCAGCGGCAGGTTGGCGACGTTGTGCACCACGCGTCCGGTCAGGTCGGTCACGACGATGTCCGTCGGGAACAGGACGGCCGGGACGTTGTAGCTGTAAGGGCGCTTCAGCCGGTTCTGCAGGATGTAGCGGCCGTTCGGGCTCAAAGCGGCGTTGATGATCAGGCCGGGCGCGCCAATCGCGCGCGGGGTGGCGGCGCCGGAGGTGGGGACCAGGGTCAGCTGGCTCGTGAAATAATGGTCGAAGGCGGCTTCGTCGGCGCGGTCGCGCAGCAGATCCTGATAGGTGCGGTTCGGGCGCGGGCGGCCTTCATTGGCCTGCACGATCGGCCCGGTCGGGGTCCGTGCCTCGACCGGCGCGGCGCCACGGCCGGCGGGGATCATCCGGATCAGGACGGCGCTACTGTCGGCGAGCCAATCCATGCCGGTGCCGAAGGCGGCGTTGACATTGGCGTCGGTCAGCCGGCGGGCCTCGCCGCTTGCAACCTCGGCAACCCACAATTCCAGGCCGTTATCGACGCCGCGCAGGAAGGCGATTTTGCTGCCGTCAGGCGACCAGGAGGGGGCGACGAAGCGGGTATCGGCGGGCAGCGCCACGGTGCGGATCTGGCGGGTGGCGAGGTCCTGGAAGGACAGAGCGTTCAGCCAGGCGAGGCGGCTGTTGGCCGGGCCGTTGTTGCGCGGATTGATCCGATAGCCGCCAAGGTGGAGCATCGGCTCGGCCAGTTCCGCGACCGGCGGCAAATTGGCGCGGCCGAGCAAGGCGATGGTGCGGCGATCCGGGCTGACCGACGGCGTCGGCGGCGGCGGCGTGTCGAGGATCTGCGCGATCGGCGCGGGCGGATCCATATAGGTGGTTCCGTCGGCGGTGGGGTTGTCCTGCGCCTGGGCAGGCCACGCCAGCAACAGCCCGACCAGCACGGCCGGCGACATCCTGCGAATCATGCAAACCCTCCCGAGAATTGCCGGGAGCGTGGCAGGCGGGGGCGTGTTAGGCAACTCGCACAGCCCCCACTCGACCGTCATGCTGAACTTGTTTCAGCATCCATCGTGCAACCGGTCGATCGTGTCCCGGGAGGAATGGATCCTGAAACAAGTTCAGGGCGACGCTCGGGTAACTTAGCGAGGCGCAGCCACCGCCACCGGCTCGATCCGCTCCGGCGCGTTCGCCACCACGGACAGCATCGCCGTCCAGGCCGCGACATTCTGCCTGAGCTGCACCGGATCGATCTTGTCGAGCGTGTCGTCGGGCGTGTGATGATAATCGAAATAGCGCGTGCCGTCCTGGTTGAGGTCGATCGCGGCGACGCCCGAACGCGCCCAGAAGCCGAGGTCGGCGCCGGCGCCCGCCGGAGCGCGGTTCACCGGGATGCCGAGCGGGGCGAGGGCAGCAGTGACGCGCCGCTGCAAATCCTGGTTGCCGGGCGCCAGGTTGAAGGCGACGCGCCAGATCCGGTCCGCGCCGAAATCGCTTTCCGCGACCAGTACGACGTCATTGGCGGCGCGGTTGCGCTCGAAATGCGCATTGCCGCCGAACAGGCCGACTTCCTCGGCGCCGAACATGACGACGCGGATGGTGCGGCGCGGCTGCCCCGCGCGCATGATCCGGTGCGCCGCTGCAGTGGTGATGGCGACGCCCGCGGCATTGTCGATCGCGCCCGTGCCCATGTCCCAGCTGTCGAGATGGCCGCCGATCAGGATCGTGCCGGCGCTCGGGTCGCTGCCGGGCACTTCGCCGATGACGTTGCCCGACTGGCGGGTGCCGAGCTGGCGCGGGGTGAGCACGAGGCGGATGCGCACCGGCACGTTGCGCGCATTGGCGCGGGTGAGGACGCGCTGCATCTGCTCGGCATCGGGGATGCTGAGCGCGGCGGCGGGGATCGGCCTCGCGCCCTCGCCGAAGCTCTGCACCCCGGTGTGCGGGTTGCGGTGATAATCGGTGCCGATCGAGCGGACGAGAATGGCGACGGCGCCGCGCTGCGAGGCCAAGGTCGGGCCGTCGCGCCGGGCCGCGCCGAACGGGCCGTAGCCGGAGCCGTCCTGATTGGCCTGCATGTTGTGCGAGACAAAGACGATCTTGCCGCGCACTTCGCTCGCCGGAGCGGCGCGGAACGCCTCCATGCTGTCATAGCCGACCACTTCGGCCTCGATCCCGCGCGCCGGAGTCGCACCGCTATTGCCGAGCGCGGTGAGCACGAGCGGCTGGGGGAAGGGGGCGAGGATCTCCGCCCGCTCCTCGCCGCGCACCCAGACGGGCAGGTCGAACGTCTCGATCCGGACATTGGAGAAACCGAGCGCCCGCAGTTGTGCCGCGCCCCATTCGCGGGCCCGCGCTTCCGCTTCCGTCCCGGCGAGCCGGGGGCCGACCTCGGTGGTGAGATCCTCGGCAATCTGCCAGGCGAGCGTGTCGTTGCGCAACGCATCGTCGCGCATCGCGCCAACGTCGGGCTGCGCGATTGCAGCGGTGGAGGACAGCAGGAGCGCGGCGGCGAGCAGGGTCTTTCTCATAGGCCATGGCCTAGCCAAAGCTGCCGAGACGCAGAAGCAGATTCTGCGGTAAGCCACCATGCTTCGACGAATGGAGGGAGCGATGACCGACTCCGTGCTCGATCTGTGCATCGTGGGCGGCGGTCCTGCCGGGATGATGGCGGGCCTGCTGTTCGCCCGCGCCGGGGTGAAGACTTTGGTTCTGGAAAAGCATGGCGATTTCCTGCGCGATTTCCGGGGCGATACGGTCCACCCCTCGACGCTCGGCCTGTTCGACGAACTCGGCTTGCTCGATGCCTTCCTTGAACGTCCGCACGACAAGGTCGCTGATATCGAGGCGGTGATCGCCGGCACGCCCTATCGCATCGCCGATTTCAGCCATCTGCCCGGCCGGGCCAAGTTCATCGCGATGATGCCGCAATGGGAATTTCTCGATTTTGTCGCCGATGAGGCGCGGCTGTACCCGGATTTCCAGCTGCGGATGAATGTCGAGGCGGAGGCGACGATCGAGGCGGGCGGCCGGGTGATCGGCGTGCGCACCAGGACCGGAGAGGAGATTTATGCGCGGCTGGTGATTGCCGCGGACGGGCGCGGCTCGAAACTGCGGGCCGGGCTGCCGCTGCGGGATCTCGGCGCCCCCATCGACGTGCTCTGGTTCCGCGTGCCCAAGCAGCGGACGCCAACCAACGACACCCAGGGCTACATCTCCGGCGGCGAGATGATCGTGGCGATCGATCGCGGCGATTACTTCCAATGCGCCCGCGTGATCGAGAAAGGCAGTGCCGAACGGGTGCTGGCGCGCGGGATCGAGGCGTTCCGAGCCGAAGTCGCTGCCGTGGTGCCGGAGGTGCGCGACGGGATTGGCGACCTTGCGAGCCTGGCTGACGTCAAATTGCTTACCGTCACGCTCGACCGGCTAGCGCGTTGGCACCGGTCCGGCCTGCTCGCGATCGGCGACGCGGCCCACGCCATGTCGCCGGTCGGCGGGGTCGGCATCAACCTCGCCATCCAGGACGCGGTGGCGGCGGCGAACATCCTGGCCGGGCCGATGGCGCGCGGGGAGGATCCTGGACCGTTGCTCGCCCTCGTGCAGAAGCGCCGCATGTTCCCGGTGAAGGTGATCCAGGGGATGCAGCGCATTGTCCACCGCAATGTGCTGCGCGCCGCGCTGGCCGGGACGGTGCGCAAGGCGCCCTGGCCGGTGCGCCTGCTTGGCCGCATGTCGCTGCTGCAGCGCATCCCGGCGCGCGTGCTCGGCCTCGGCGTCAGCCGCGAGCATATCAGCTCGCCGGATGCGGGGCGGCGCGGGCAGGTCAGTGGCGCATCGTCCCTGTCTCGATGAAGCGCTGATGCCACGAAAGCGCCTCCGGAAGCAGGCTCGGCGATTGCTGGCCGTAGGAGCCGGCTCGCGCGCGGCGGTAATAGTCCGCAAGCATCGGTCGGTAATCGGGGTGCGCGCAATTGGCGATGATCAGCTCGGCGCGCTGCTTGGGGCTGAGGCCGCGCAGGTCGGCGAGGCCCTGTTCGGTGACGATCACCATCACGTCCTGCATGATGTGATCGACATGGCTCGCCTGCGGCACGATTGCGGCGATCGCGCCATTCTTGGCCGTCGATGGCGTCATGAAGATCGACACATAGGCGTTGCGGGCGAAATCGCCGGAGCCGCCAATGCCGTTCTGGATGCGCGAGCCCATGATGTGCGTCGAGTTCACATTGCCGTAAATGTCGGCCTCGATCATCCCGTTCATCGCGATGCAGCCGAGCCGGCGGATGATCTCCGGATGGTTGCTGATCTCCTGCGGGCGCAGGATCATCTTGTCGCGATACCAGAACATGTCCGCGTTCAGATCGGCCGCCGCTTCCGGGCTCAGCGAGAAGGAGGTGGCCGACGCCATCCGCAGTTTGCCGGCCTTCAGCAGGTCCAGCATCCCGTCCTGAATGACCTCGGTGTAGGAGGTCATATTCTCGAACGGCCCGTCGACGAGCCCGGTGAGCACGGCATTGGCGATGTTGCCGACGCCCGACTGGATCGGGAGGAGCGAGGCGGGCAGGCGGCCCTTCGCGACCTCGTGGGCGAAGAATTCCAGCAGATGCCCGGCGATCGCGCGCGCGCTTTCGTCCGGCGGGGTGAAGGGCAAATTGCGGTCCGGCGCCTCGGTCTCGACGATCGCGACGATCTTGTCCGGGTCGCAGCGAAAGCCGGTATCGCCGATCCGGTCGTCCGGCTTCACCAGCGGGATCGGCACGCGGTTGGGGGGCAAAGCGGTGCCGTAATAGATGTCGTGCATCCCCTCGAGCGCTTCATTCTGCCAGCGATTGACCTCCAGGATGATCTTGTCCGCGCGGTCGAGCCAGGTCTTGTTGTTGCCGACCGAGGATGAGGGGATGAGCGTGCCGTCGGCGCGGATGCCGGTGACCTCGACTACGGCAACGTCGAGCGGCCCCAAAAAGCCCTGCCACGCCATCGGCGCGACCTGCGACAGATGCATGTCGAAATATTCCATCTCGCCGCGATTGATCTGCTCGCGGGCGATCGGGTCGCTATTGTAGGGCAGGCGGAATTCGATCCCCTTTGCCTTGGCGAGCGCACCGTCCAGTTCGGGGCCGGTCGAGGCGCCGGTCCACACGCGCACTCGGAACGGGTCGCCTCTGACATGGGAAGCCTCGATCCGCGCCGCCAGCGCCTGGGGAACGTGTTTGGGATAGCCCGAGCCGGTGAAGCCGCTGAGGCCCACAGTATCGCCCGGCGCGATCAAAGCGGCGGCATCCTGCGCCGTTCTCACCTTCGCCCGCAGTGCAGCGCACCGGATCCGCCCGTCCATGTCATCTCGCCTTTCCTTGCGCCGACGAAACGACGGAGGCGGCGATCGGTTCTATCCGCTGCCAAATATGCCGGGGCAGGCGCTCTCTTTTGGGCGCTGGCAGGTGGCAGGGTGGCTACGCGGAGCAGCCCGTCCCTGCTCTAGCGTAGCGTGCCGCCGATGCTGGAAGCATAACGTTGCGCAACGAGGGGATGAAGATGGCGATCGAAAGTCAGGCCGCCTCTGTCGCCGTCGAACCACGCAACAGTCGCCGCCCAAGTCTCAAGCCCGGGCAAGCTCAACCAGACCCGCGCCCCAACTGGCAGCGGCATCCTGGAGAAGAACCCGCAACCTTGGGAGGAGATGTCGACCAGGCGCACCTCTTCTTGCGGGCACTTGAGTCGACGAACAACAGCCTTGCTGGATGAAGCATGGCGCTCGCCGATCCGCCGCTCGTCGTAACTCTCTGGTTCTAAGCGTAATGCCACTTGCATGGGAGACCTCGAAGTCAATCTGCCCAGGCATCTCGATAGTATAGTCCCGTTTTCATTTTCGTTAACAGAGGTAGACGGCGCGCACGTTCAACTTGAAGACATTAGGTAATCTATTGTATTTCAGCCGGAATTGCCGATCCCACAATTCAAGTCAAAATGGCGCTATCGGTACAGAATGTGAAAAAGCCTCCTCCGGGCAGGCCGGAGGAGGCTCTTCATGTTCGGGGCGGTTGGCCTCAGGCGGCTTTCGCCATCTCCGCTTCCAGATTGACGCGGATCGCCTCGAAGAATTGCTCCGTCGTCATCCAGGCCTGATCGGGGCCGATCAGGATGGCAAGATCCTTGGTCATCTTGCCGCTCTCGACGGTCTCGACGCAGACCCGCTCCAGCGTCTCGGCGAACTGCGTCACCTCCGGCGTGTTGTCGAACTTGCCGCGGAACGAAAGGCCCTGGGTCCAGGCGAAGATGCTGGCGATCGGGTTGGTCGAGGTCGCCTTGCCCTGCTGGTGCATGCGATAGTGGCGGGTAACGGTGCCGTGCGCCGCTTCCGCCTCGACCGTCTTGCCGTCTGGCGACAGGAGCACCGAGGTCATCAGGCCGAGCGAGCCGAAGCCCTGCGCGACCGTGTCGGACTGCACGTCGCCGTCGTAATTCTTGCAGGCCCAGACGAACTTGCCGCTCCACTTCAGCGCGCTGGCGACCATGTCGTCGATCAGGCGATGCTCGTAGACGATGCCCTTCTCGGCGAACTTCTCGGCAAAGCCCTCGGTGTCGAAAATCTCCTGGAACAGGTCCTTGAAGCGGCCGTCATAAGCCTTGAGGATGGTGTTCTTGGTGGAGAGGTAAACCGGCCAGCCGAGGTTGAGGCCGTAATTGAACGAGGCGCGGGCGAAATCGCGGATCGATTCGTCCAGATTGTACATGCCCATGGCGACGCCGGCCGCCGGGAACTGGAACACCTCGTGCTCGATCTCCTGGCCGTCCTCGCCGACGAACTTCATCGTCAGCGTGCCGGGGCCGGGCACCTTGAAGTCGGTCGCGCGATACTGATCGCCGAAGGCGTGGCGGCCGACGACGATCGGGTCGGTCCAGCCCGGCACCAGCCGCGGCACGTTCTGAATCACGATCGGCTCGCGGAAGACGACGCCGCCCAGGATGTTGCGGATCGTGCCGTTCGGCGCCTTCCACATCTTCTTCAGGGAGAATTCCTCGACGCGCTGCTCGTCGGGGGTGATCGTGGCGCACTTCACGCCGACGCCATGCTCCTTGATCGCGTTGGCGGCGTCGATGGTGATCTGGTCGTTCGTCTCGTCGCGCTTCTCGACGCTGAGGTCGTAATAGAGCAGGTCCACGTCGAGATAGGGCAGGATCAGGCGTTCGCGAATCCACTGCCAGATGATCCGCGTCATCTCGTCGCCGTCGAGCTCGACGATCGGATTCTTCACCTTGATCTTGGCCATCGCGAATGTGCTTTCCTGGTTATGCGTGTTCGTTGCGCGGGCGTTTAGAAGCGGAAGGCGCGGCGATCAACCGGAGGGCAGGGCGGGCGGCTTCGGGTGCTACGGTTGTATCCGCTGGCGGGCTTGCCTAGACTCGCGCCGAAATGCCGCCCCTCGACAAGCCGGAAGCCAAGAAGGAAGTCGCTCCTGCCAGCCTGCGCTGGCGGCTGCCGCCGGTGCATCCGGACGGGCGCAAGTTCATGGTCGCCTCCGCCGCGCTCATGCTGGTTTTCTTCTGGATCTTCGGCTGGACCACCTTGGGCTGGCTGACCGCGGGCCTGACGATCTGGATCGGCATCTTCTTCCGCGATCCCGTCCGCACGACGCCGGTGGGCAAGGGCCTGATCGTCTCGCCGTCCGACGGCACCGTCACGATGATCGCCAGCTGCCTGCCGCCGCGCGAGCTGGTCGGACCCGAAGGCCTCTCCGGCGATCCGGTCGTGCGCGTGTCCGTCTATCTCAGCCTGTTCGACCCGCACGTCATCCGCGCGCCGATCGGCGGCAAGGTGAAGATCCTCGCTTATGTCGCCGGCAAATTGGTCAATCCCGAGTTCGACAAGGCCAGCGAGGACAATGAACGCCAGCACATGCTGGTCGAGGGGACGGACGGAACGCGCATCGGCTTCACCCAGATTGCGGGCGTGATCGGGCGGCGGATCGTCTCATGGGTGGAGGAGGGCGATGCCGTGCTCGCCGGGCAAAGGGTCGGGATGATCCGCTTCGGCAGCCGAGTCGATCTCTATCTCCCGGCCGGAACCTCCAGCCAGGTGCTGCTGGGTCAGCGCGTGATTGCGGGCGAGACGATCCTGGCGCGGGTCGGCGTGGCCGAGGTCATCGAAGGCGTCGCCCAATAATTCCGGCCGTTGCGGGAGACGGAGCGCACGATCGCGCGGGGCCCGTCCAGCCGCGCCCGCCACGGCATGTTCGCGGCGATCAAGGCGCGATCCTCGTCGAAAATCGTCCAGAGCATGGCGATCACGGAGCCCAGCACGGCCGCGAAGAACAGCAATGCAAACAGGTGAATCACAGCCTTATCCCTTATTTATCCACAGGCGAAAGCATCCGAGGCTGCGGAAGTTCCGAATATGGTTAACGAAAATTTAACCATTTCTCCTTCGACGCCCGGATGGCGCAACGCACGGCCGTCGCGACCGGGGCGTTGATTTCCGCGACCGGGGCGACTAAGTGGCCCCCCATCTCACATGCGGAGTCACCATACCGGTGCTTGCTGGAGCCTTCGGGCAAAGGCGGGTTGCTCGGCTCCGCAGAGGCACAACCGGAAGGAGAAAGACTATGGCGTCCACTGACGTCAGCATGCAGGCATTGCTCGAAGCCGGAGCGCACTTCGGCCACCAGACCCACCGCTGGAACCCCAAGATGAAGCCGTATATTTTCGGCGATCGTAACGGGGTGCACATCATCGACCTGTCGCAGACCGTGGGCCTCTTCGCCCGCGCGCTCGATTTCGTCAAAGCTTCGGCCGCCGCCAACGGCAAGGTGCTGTTCGTCGGCACCAAGCGTCAGGCGCAGGACCCGATCGCCGAGGCGGCCCGTCGCAGCGGCCAGCATTTCGTCAACCATCGCTGGCTGGGCGGCATGCTCACCAACTGGAAGACCATCTCGGGCTCGATCAAGCGCTTCAAGGCGCTCGAAGAGCAGCTCGCCGGCAACACTTCGGGCCTGACCAAGAAGGAAGTCCTGCAGCTGACCCGCGAGCGGGACAAGCTGGAGCTTTCGCTGGGCGGCATCCGCGACATGGGCGGCCTGCCCGACGTGATCTTCGTGATCGACGCGAACAAGGAAGAGCTGGCGATCAAGGAAGCGAACGTGCTGGGTATCCCGGTCGTCGCCATCCTCGACACCAACGTCTCGCCGAACGGCATCGCTTTCCCGGTTCCGGGCAATGACGACGCCAGCCGCGCGATCCGCCTGTATTGCGACGCGATCGCCGACGCGGTGCTCGCCGGCAAGCAGGGCGGCGCGGCCAAGCGTGGCGAGGATCTGGGTGCCCAGTCCGAGCCGCCGGCCGAAGCCGCGCTTGCAGAGGCGTAAGGACGAAGCCGCGCTCGCCGACGCGTAACAATTCGGGGCTATGGCCCCTATATCGGGGTCATTCCCCAAACCCGTCCTGGCTGAGCCTGTCGAAGCCCTGTCTTTCTTTCCGCACGGAGTGAAGGACAGCCCTTTGACAAGCTCAGGTAGGGCGGTGACTGATTGAAAGGACAGACAAATGGCTGAAGTGACCGCCGCGACCGTCAAGGAACTGCGCGAGCGCACCGGCGCCGGCATGATGGATTGCAAGAAGGCGCTGACCGAAACCAATGGCGACATGGAAGCGGCGATCGACTGGTTGCGCACCAAGGGTCTCGCCGCCGCCGCCAAGAAGGCCGGCCGCCAGGCCGCCGAAGGTCTGATCGGCGTTTCGGTCGACGGCACCAAGGGTGCGGTGATCGAGGTCAACAGCGAAACCGATTTCGTCGCCAAGAACGAACTGTTCCAGGAATTCGTGACCGCCGTTTCGGCGATCGCGCTTGAGCAGGGCGGCGACGTCGGCGCGGTACTGGGCGCGGCTTACCCCACGGGCGGTACCGTCCAGGAGAAGCTGACCGCCAACATCGCCACGATCGGCGAGAATCAGTCGATCCGCCGCGCCACGAGCGTGAGCGTCGGCAATGGCGCCATCGTGCCTTACGTGCACAATGCCGCCGCTCCGGGTCTCGGCAAGATCGGCGTGCTGGTCGCGCTCGAGAGCAATGCCGACCGCGCCGAGCTGGAAGCTCTGGGCAAGCAGCTGGCCATGCACATCGCCGCGGCCAACCCGCTGGCGCTGCGCGGCGAGGAGCTGGACGCCGACATGATCGAGCGCGAGCGCGCGATCGCGACCGAAAAGGCGAATGAGAGCGGCAAGCCTGCCGAGATCGTCGCCAAGATGGTCGAGGGCGGCATCGCCAAGTTCCGCAAGGAAAATGCCCTGCTGTCGCAGCTGTTCGTGATGGACAACAAGACGCCGGTCGCCGACGTGGTCGCCGCCAAGGCGAAGGAATTGGGCAGCGAGATCGCGCTCGCTTCCTACGTCCGTTTCCAGCTGGGCGAAGGCATCGAACGGCAGGAAAGCGACTTCGCGGCGGAGGTTGCGGCGGCAGCCGCGGCCTAATCCCGCAAGTATGTCAGATTAAGCTCCCTTCCGGCCTGCCGGAGGGGAGCTTTTTCTTGGCACCATGCGACCCGCCGATTAGGGTCGCGCCCATCCAATCGTTCGATCATCCGGGAAGTCCATGCGCGCACGCTTCAACCGTATCCTGCTGAAGCTGTCGGGCGAGGCCCTGATGGGTGACGGCCAGGTCAATATCGACCCGGCCACGGTCGCCAGCCTCGCCGAAGAGATCAAGGCGGCGAAGGAAACCGGCCTCGAAATCTGCCTCGTCATCGGCGGCGGCAACATCTTTCGCGGTATGGCCGGCGCGGCGCGCGGCATGGACCGCGCCCAGGCCGATTATATGGGCATGCTGGCGACCGTGATGAACGCGCTCGCCATGCAGAACGCCTTGGAGCAGATCGGCGTCCACACCCGCGTCCAGTCGGCGATCGAAATGGACAAGGTCTGCGAGCCGGTGATCCGCCGGCGGGCCGAGCGCCACCTGGAGAAGGAGCGCGTCGTCATCTTTGCGGCGGGCGTCGGCAGCCCCTATTTCACCACCGATTCCGGCGCCGCTTTACGCGCGGCCGAGATGAAGTGCGACGCCTTGTTCAAGGGCACCAGCGTCGACGGCGTCTACAATGCCGATCCCAAGAAGGTGGCCGACGCTAAGCGTTTTGGTAAAGTGACTTACGGGCAGGTGTTGGCGGATGATCTGAAGGTCATGGACGCCAGCGCCGTGGCCCTTTGCCGCGACAACAATATTCCGATCGTCGTCTTCAACATTCGCGAGCGCGGCAATCTTGCCCGCGTGCTTGCCGGTGAAGGCGTGGCGACGATCGTCGGAAATGAAGGAGAATAAGAATGCCGGCTTATGACAAGGCGGACGTTGCGCGCCGCATGCACGGCGCCGTCGAGGCGCTGAAGCACGATCTGCAGGGGCTGCGCACCGGTCGCGCCTCCACCGCTCTGCTCGATCCGATTCAGGTCGAAGTCTATGGCGCGAACATGCCGCTGAACCAGGTCGCCACCGTCTCCGTGCCGGAGCCGCGGATGATCGCTGTGCAGGTCTGGGACCGCTCCAACGTGACCCCGGTCGAAAAGGCGATCCGCGCCGCCGGCCTCGGCATCAATCCGATCGTCGACGGGCAGAATATCCGCCTGCCGATCCCGGATCTGACCGAGGAACGCCGCAAGGAGCTGGCCAAGCTCGCCAGCCAATATGGCGAGAAGGCCAAGGTCGCCGCCCGCAACGTCCGCCGCGATGCGATGGACGCGCTGAAGACGGACGAGAAGAAGAAGGAAATCGCCGAGGACGAGCATAAGCGCCTCGACGCCGAAGTGCAGAAGCTGACCGACGACACGGTGAAGGAAATCGATGTCGTGGTTGCGGCGAAGGAAAAGGAAATTCTGCAGAAGTGATGTCCCGGGCGGCGCCAGCTTCCCTCGCAGGGTCCGAACACGCCGAGCCCGGCGCGCTGAACGTGCCGCGCCATCTGGCGATCATCATGGACGGCAATGGCCGCTGGGCGAAGGCCCGCGGCCTGCCGCGCACGGCCGGCCACAAGCAGGGCGCCGAAGCGGCCCGGCGGGCGGTCCGCGCCGCGGGCGAGATGGGCATCGAATGCCTGACGCTTTACGCTTTCTCCTCGGAGAATTGGCGGCGGCCGCAGGCGGAGATCAACGATCTCACCGGCATCTTGCGCTTCTACATCCAGCGCGAACTGGACAATCTCCACCGCGAGGGCGTTCGCATCAAGGTGCTGGGCGATCACCGCGCCTTCGCGCCCGATGTCGCGAAAATGGTCGACAATGCGGTCGAAAAAACCGCGGGCAATACGCGCATGACCGTCGCGGTCGCGCTGAACTATGGCGCGCGCGGGGAGTTGGTGCGGGCGATGCAGGGGCTCGGCAAGCGCATACAGGATGGCGGTCTCGATCCCGCCGCGATCGACGAGGCGGCGGTTGAGGCCGAACTCGACACGCATGACCTGCCGCCGCTCGATCTGCTCGTGCGCACCTCCGGCGAACATCGCCTGTCGAATTTCCTGCTCTGGCAGGCGGCTTATGCCGAGATCATCTTCCTCGACCTGCTCTGGCCGGATTTCGACGGCGCTGCGCTGAACGGCGCGGTGACGGAATTCACCCGGCGCGAACGCCGCTACGGTGGCCTGTGACGGAGCCGGTTCCGCCGACACCGCCGCTGCAGGGAACACCCGGTCACCTGCCTGATCTGACCACACGCTTTGCGATGGCGATCTTCCTGACGGCCGTGGCCTGCGTCACCATTTGGTGGGGCGGCTGGCCGTTCCGGGTGCTGATCCTGGTCGGCACGGGGATCATGCTCGCCGAATGGGCGGAGATGCACCGCGTCTCCTGGCTGTGGATCTGGGCGGGCGTGGCCCTGCTCGCCGGCCTGCTGCTTGGCGCCACCGAATATTTCTACCCCGTCGATGCCGCCGACACGGTCGCGCTCGAATATGGCGAGGAGATGCTGTCCGTCTCGTTCGAGACGTTCCTGCCATTCCTCAGCCTGGCGGGGATCGCGGCCGGCCTCGGGCTGCTGCTCGCGCTGGTGTCGCGACGGCCCACTTTGGGCTGGGGCTTCGTCTATATCGGCGTGCCGGCTTTGGCCCTGCTGGTGCTCAGTTGGTTCGACACCGCCCTGGTCTTCTGGGTGATGTTCGTCACCTGGTCGACCGACAGCGGCGCTTTCTTCGCCGGCAAGGCGATTGGCGGGCCGAAACTGGCGCCGAAGATCAGCCCGGCCAAGACCTGGGCCGGGCTTGCGGGCGGCGCCGTCGCGGCGGGCATCGTCGGCTATCTGGTGACCTGGTATTTCGGCATCGACGGCGCGATCGACGCGGAGACGGGCGAGCCGGTCGCGCTCTACCAGAGCTTCCTGTGGCTCGGCGCGCCAATGTCGATCATGGCGCAGATCGGCGACCTCTATGAAAGCTGGGTCAAGCGCCGCTGCGGCGTGAAGGACAGCGGCACCATTCTGCCCGGCCATGGCGGCGCGCTCGACCGCTGCGACGGCCTGATCGCGGTGGCGCTGGCGACCCTGCTGTTTGTGATGGTCGGGCTCTGGCTGGGCTGAACGGGATGCGGCGCATTGCGATCCTTGGCGCGACCGGCTCGGTCGGTCGCTCGACGCTCGATCTGATCGGGCGCGACCGCGGTGCGTACGAGGTCGTCGCGCTGACCGCGAACCAGGATGCCGAAGGCCTGGCGGCGCTGGCGCGCGAGTTCCGGCCTGAGCGCGCCGTGATCGGCGATCCGGCGGGCTATGAGGAACTGAAGGACCGGTTGGCCGGCACCAATATCGGCGTCGCCGCGGGCCGCGAGGCGGTGATCGAGGCGGCCGGGGCAGGGGCCGACTGGACCATGGCCGCGATCGTCGGCACTGCCGGCCTCGCGCCGGTGATGCAGGCGCTGAAAGGCGGCGGCATCGTCGCGCTCGCCAACAAGGAATCCTTGGTCTCCGCCGGAGCGCTGATGACCGATGCGGCGCGGGCGAGCGGCGCGACTTTGTTGCCGGTGGATTCCGAGCATAATGCCGTGTTCCAGTGTCTGCACGGCGCGCGGCCGGAGGATATCAGCCGGATCACGCTCACGGCCAGCGGCGGTCCGTTCCGGACCTGGAGTTTGGACGCGATGCGCACGGTCACGCCTGAGCAGGCGGTGGCCCATCCGAACTGGTCGATGGGCGCCAAGATCTCCGTCGACTCGGCGACCTTGATGAACAAGGGGCTCGAACTGATAGAGGCCTATCACCTCTTCCCGGTCGAGGCGGATCAGCTCGACGCGATCGTCCACCCGCAATCGGCGGTGCACAGCCTGGTCGAATATCGCGACGGCTCGATCCTCGCTCAGCTTGGCCCGGCCGACATGCGTGTGCCGATCGCCCACACCCTCGCCTGGCCTGTGCGCATGGCAACGCCGTGCGAGCGGCTCGACCTGGTTGCCCTAGGGCGGCTCGAGTTCGAAGCGCCCGACCTTCAGCGCTTCCCCGCGCTGGCGCTGGCTCAGGCCGCCTTGCGCAAGGGCGGCGCCACGCCCGCCGTGCTCAGCGCCGCCAACGAGGTCGCGGTCGCATCTTTCCTTGCGCGCGAGATCGCTTTCCTCGATATAGCCGCGCTTGTTGGGGAAGTGCTGGTTTCCTACGATCCGCCCGCGCCGGCGACGATCGAGGATGTGCTGGACGTGGATGCCGAGGCGCGCAGGGTGGCGGCGCTTCTCACTGGAAAGTACCGCCTTTGAACAATCCGAACTTCCTGTTCACGGTGCTGGCTTTCCTCGCCGCGCTGGGTCCCCTCATCTTCATTCATGAGCTCGGCCATTATTGGGTCGGGCGCTGGTTCGGCGTGAAGGCCGAAACCTTCTCGATCGGCTTTGGCCGCGAGATTGGCGGCTGGACCGACAAGCGCGGCACGCGCTGGAAGATCGGCTGGATGCCGCTGGGCGGCTATGTGAAGTTCGCCGGCGACATGAACCCGGCCTCGACCCCGAACGAGGAATGGCTGAACCTGCCCGCAGAGGAACGCAATCAGACCTTCCAGGCCAAGCCGGTCTGGCAGCGCTTCCTGATCGTGCTTGCCGGGCCCGCGACCAACTTCATCTTCGCGATCTTGGGTTTAATGGCGATCTTCGCGATCATGGGCTACCCCACCGCCACCGCCACGGTGGCAACGGTGACCGCGGGCAGTGCCGCCGAAAAGGCCGGGATCGCGCCCGGTGACCGGATCGTCGAGATCAATGGCAGCACGATCGACACGTTCGTCGACCTGCAATCCTATGTCCGGCTGCGGCCGGCCCAGGCGATGGAGGTCGTGCTGGAACGCGACGGCGCGCGCCGCAATGTCGCGCTGACTTCTGACGCGCGCGATCTGGAGGACGAATTCGGCAACAAGGCGCGGGTCGGCATGCTCGGCATCGCCGGCGCGCAGACCTTGAGTGGTGGCGCGGGCCGCGAATTCCTGCCGCCGCATCGCCTGCTCGGCGCCGCGGTCGATACGACCTTCGACACGGTGAGCTCGATGGTCGTCGCCTTGGGCCAGGTCGTCACGGGCCAGCGTTCGGTGAAGGAGTTGGGCGGGCCGCTGAAGATCGCGGAGGTTTCCGGTCAGCAGGCGAGTCTCGGCTGGATGCCTTTCTTCTGGTTCGTGATCGTGATCTCCATTAATCTTGGCTTCATCAACCTGTTGCCAATTCCGCTGCTCGACGGCGGACATCTGCTTTTCTATGCAATCGAGGGAATTAGGCGCAAACCGATCAAACCGGAGGCGCAGGAATGGGCGTTCCGGGCCGGATTGTTCCTGCTCCTTGCACTGATGATTTTCGTGACCTTCAACGATCTGGCTTCTTTTGGCCTCTTTCGGGGGATAGGCGGTTGATCCCCCGCACCTGCTGAGGCAGGGCGGCTTCGACCTAATTCAGGCTGGCACCTCGCCGGCAGTATCGATCAAGGGCGGGTTCCACGTGACGTCGAAGAAAGTTTTTCCGAGCCAGCGCCAGTTCTGCACCGTCCTGCTCGTTGGGACCGCTTTGGGCGGTTTCGCGATGCCCGCGGCGGCGCAGACCGAGCCAGCGCCTGCGCAGACCGTCCCGACCGTGCCGCTCGCCCAGGGCGTTCCGGCGACGCCCGCGCCGCAGATCGTTCGGTCGATCATCGTCACCGGCAATCAGCGGCTCGAGGCCGAGACGGTCATCTCCTACATCACGCTGCGCGCCGGCGAGCCGCTCGACCGCGACCGGGTCGATCAGGCCCTGCGCGAGCTCTATGCGACCGAATTGTTCGCCGACGTGCAGATTTCCGGCGTGGAGACGGGCGACCTGACCATCCAGGTCCGCGAGAACCCGGTCATCAACCGCATCATCCTGGAGGGCAATCGCCGCCTGAAGGACGACAAGATCACGCCGGAAATCCGCCTGTCCGCGCGCCAGATCTTCACCCGTAGCCGCGCCCGCGCGGACGTGGCGCGGATCATCGAACTGTATCGCCGCCAGGGCCGCTTCGCCGCCCGCGTCGAGCCGAAGATCATCCAGCTCGACCAGAATCGCGTCGACGTGGTGTTCGAGATTGACGAGGGGCCGCGCTCCAGCGTCCGCGAAATCAACATCATCGGCAACAACGCCTTCGCCGACAGCCGCCTGATCGGCGAAATGGCGACCAGCGAGGCCGGCTCGGGCATCCCGATCATCGGTGCTTTGCTCGGCGGCGGCAACGCCACGTACGATCCGGATCGTCTCGCTTTCGACCAGGCGAAGCTGCGCCTGTTCTATCTGACTCAGGGCTATGCCGATTTCCGCGTCGTCTCCGCGGTTGCGGAACTGACGCCGGACCGCCGCGACTTCATCATCACTTATGTGGTGGAAGAGGGCGAGCGCTACCGTTTCGGCCCGGTCTCGGTGACCAGCAACATCCGCGATTTCAGCTCCGAGCAGCTGACCGCGCAGCTGCCGATGCGCGAGAATGACTGGTACAATGCGAAGATGGTGGAAGACACCGTCACCCGCCTGAACGAGCTGGCGGGCTATTTCGGTTACGCCTTCGCCGACGTGCAGCCGCAGTTCAGCCGCAATCCCGAGACGCACACCATGTCGGTGGTGTTCAACGTGCAGGAAGCGCAGCGCACCTACATCGAGCGGATCAACATCAACGGCAACACCAACACTGCCGACAAGGTCATCCGCCGGGAATTCCGCCTGGCGGAAGGTGATCCGTTCAGCTCGATCCTGGTGCGCCGCTCGCGCGATCGCATCCAGAGCCTGGGCTATTTCCAGGACAATCTGCAGATCGAGCAGCAGGAAGTCGGGCCTGACCGCGTCAATCTGAACGTCGACGTGGAAGAGCGCGCCACTGGCGAGCTGCAGCTGTCGGCCGGCTTCTCCAGCCTCGAGCGCTTCCTCGTCAGCCTGTCGGTCCAGCAGCGCAATTTCCGCGGCCTCGGCCAGCAGCTGCGCGCCTCGGTCAATTATTCCAGCTATTCCAAATCGGCGGAACTCGGCTTCACCGAGCCGTTCCTGTTCGACCGTAACATCGCGGTCGGCGTGGACATCTTCCGCCGGGACTTCAACAGCTTCAACTTCCTCGGCAACGATCGCCAGACGACCTATCAGGAAGTCTCCACCGGTGGCCAGATCCGCGCGGGTGTGCCGCTGACCGAGAATTTGCAGCTTGCCCTGCGCTACGGCCTCACCTTCAGCCAGCTCGACCTCAGTCCGGATCTCTATTTCACCGATCCGGACGGGATCGGCCCGCTGCCGCCGGTCTGCGACCCGTTGCTCGCCGGACGCTATCTTTGCGACGCGATCGGCGATCGCACGGTGTCGTCCGCCGGCTACACCCTGCTTTACAGCACGCTCAACAACACGATCCGCCCGTCGAACGGCCACCGCGTCCTGCTCAGCCAGGATTTTGCGGGGATCGGCGGCAATGTCCGTTATCTGCGGACCCGGATCAGCGCCGGCAAATATTGGAGCGTCGGCAGCGGCTTCATTCTCGGCCTGACCGGTGAGGGCGGCGCGATCGTGTCGTTTGAAGATGGCGCGCCCGGGGTCGATCCGGTCCGCCTGAACGACCGCTTCACGCTCGGCAGCCCGCAAATCCGCGGCTTCGACATTCGCGGCGTCGGCCCGCGCGTCATCCGCCGTCCCTATGCGATCGGCGCGGACGGGACGCCGACGCTGGATAGCAATGGCGCCTTCACCTTCGTCGAGGATGATCAGCAGCGTCGCGACGAGGCGATCGGCGGCCGTTATTATTACATGGCGCGGCTCGAGCTCGAAATCCCGCTGGGCCAGGGCGCGAGCCAGCTCGGCGTTCGTCCCTCGGCCTTCCTGGACGTCGGCGCGCTTTGGGGCGTCCGCCAGCCGACCTTGCTCAACATCGAGCCGGGTTCGGACCTGACTCGAATCCAATGCCAGGCCACCGACGGCGCCATCACCGTGCTCCCGAACGGTGTGTCCACTTGCCCAACCGGGTCCCAGATTTTCCGGTTCGGTACCGCGCCGTTCCGCGAATTCTTCCTTGGCGATACGCCGACGCCGCGCGTCGCCATCGGCATCGGTGCCAATTGGAACTCGCCATTCGGCCCGTTCCGTGTCGACCTCGCTTACCCGTTGCTCAAGGCGGAAGGCGACGACACCCGCTTCTTCACATTCAACGTAGGAACCGCATTCTAATGAAGACCAAATTGCTCCTCGTGGCCACTGTTGCCGCCATTTTCCCGACCACCGCCATGGCGCAGCGGGCCGCTCCGGCCGCGATCGTCGTGGTCGATACCGACCGCGTGCTGCGCGAGTGCACGGCGTGCGTTTCGGCCACCGCCGCGTTGCAGGCGCAGCAGGCCTCGTTCCAGCAGCGTCAGCAGGCGCTGGCTGCGCCGCTGCAGACCGAGCAGCAGTCGATCGAGCAGGCTGCGCAGGCCGCCTCCGCGCTGACCGGCGCGGCGCGCACCAATGCCGAAAACGCGCTGCGCCCGCGGGTGCAGGCCTTCCAGCAGCGCCAGCAGACCGCGGCGCAGGAACTGCAGACGCTTCAGCAGACCTTCGAATCGACCCGCCTGCATGTGTCCGTGCAGCTGAACCGGGCGCTCGAGCCGATCTTCACCTCGGTGATGACCGCACGCGGCGCCAACATCGTCCTGTCGACCGACGCGCGTCTCGCCCATGCCCCGGCGCTGGACGTGACTGCTGACGTGCTCGCCCAGATCAACCGCACCACGCCCGCCGTCAGCGTGACGCCGATGCCGCAGCAGCAGGCTCCCGCGACCGCAGCCCCGGTCCCGCCGGCGACGCCGCGTCCGGGCGGGCGGTGAGCTCCAGAGACGATTCGCCGGCGCCCGCAGTGACGGCGCCGGCGCTTGATGTCCGGGGGGTGATGCGGTCGCTGCCGCATCGCTACCCGATGTTGCTGGTCGACCGCGTCGAGGAGATGGTCCTCGACGAGCGCATCGTTGCCACCAAGGCGGTGACGATGAACGAATTGTTCTTCCAGGGGCATTTCCCCGGACGGCCGATCATGCCTGGCGTGATGATCATCGAGGCGCTGGCGCAGGCCGCCGGCGTGCTCGCGGTCACGTCGCTGGGTGAGGCGCAGAAGGGCAAGCTGGTCTATTTCATGTCGATCGAGAATGCGAAGTTCCGCGTTCCGGTCGAACCCGGCGTGCTGCTTCGGCTGGAGTGCAATCTCATCCAGAAGCGCGGGCCGGTGTGGAAATTCGCGGGTCGGGCCTATGTCGGCGACAAGCTCGCCACGCAGGCGGACTTCACCGCGATGATCACGGATCCGCCGCAGGAATAAGCTAGGCGGCGGCCCAGCCGTCAGCCACTCGCCGGATTCCGAACACGCGCGGGATCACATCCGAGCCCAAAATCCCGGCCGGCGCATCGTCAGCGGCGATGCGCCGGTCTTGCATCACGATGATCCGATCGGCGTGGCGGAAGGCCGCGTCGAGATCGTGCATGGCGACCAGCGCCGCGCGCTCGCTGCCGCGCACTTGGTCGGCCAGCAGCGCCAACAACTTGATTTGCCAGAGCGGATCGAGATTGGCGGTCGGTTCGTCGAGCAGCAGCAGACGTGGCCTGGGCGCCAGCGCCCGCGCCAGCAGCACCCGGCTCCGCTCGCCGGTCGACAGGCGATCGGCACGGCGGGTGCCGAAGGCCGCGAGGTCGAGCAAGGCGGCGGCTGCTTCGCCCTCCGCTTCGGTGGCTCCGGCCAGAGCGACCAGATCGCGCGCCGCGATCGGCCAGCTGAGGTCGCGCGAGGCCGGCAAATAGGCGAGTGTCCGAACCCGCAAGGCCGGCGGCAGGCGGTCTGGATTATCTCCGCCAATCAAGACCTTGCCCCCTGCCTGGCCGATCCGGGCCAAGGCGTGGAGCAGGCTGGTCTTCCCACTGCCATTCGGGCCAATCAAAGCCGTCAGCGTCCCCGCCTCCAGGGTCAGGCTGGTCGGCTCCAGGCGCCCGGGCAGGGCAAGATCGGTCGCGACGACAAGGCTCATGGCCGCAGCCTCCAGCGCATCCGCAGCACCAGCCAGAGGAAGAAGGGGGCGCCGATCAAAGCGGTGATCACGCCGATCGGCAGCACCCGGCCCAGCGGAGCCAGGCTGCTCAGGAGATCGGCGAGGCTGAGCAGCAGGGCGCCGATCAGGGCGGCGGGCAGGATCGCGCGGCCGGGATGGCCGCCCGTCAGCCGCCGCGCGAAGACGGGGGCGACCAGGCCGATAAAGCCGACTGCGCCGCAGATCGCGACGCAAGCGCCGACGCCAAGGGCGGTCAGGCAGACGATCCGGAGCTGCAACCGGGCCAGATCGTAACCCATCGATTCGGCCACCTCCTCGCCGAGCGCGAGCCGGTCGAGCGCCGGCGCGAGGCTGGCCAGCCAGACGATAGCGACCACCGCCGGAATGCCGGCGAAGGTGAGCTGTTCGAGGCTGCGGTCGGCGAGCGAGCCCATCAGCCAGGCATAAGCGTCGTAGAAGGCGAAGGGGGAGGGGGCGAGCGCCAGCGCAAGCGTGGTGAGCGCCCCCGCGACCGAGGTGATGGCAAGGCCGGCCAGCAACAAGGTGGCCGTTTCGGCCCGCCGCCCCGCCAGCCCGATCAGCAGCAGCAGGCTGATGCCCGCGCCGGCGACCGCGCCCAAGGCCATCGCGAAGGCGCCGGACAGGCCGATCAAGTAGGCGGTCACCACTGCGCCCAGGGCCGCGCCGCTGGTCGCGCCGGTCAGGTCGGGCGAGGCGAGGGGGTTGGCGAACAGAGCCTGGATCGCCGCCCCCGCCGCGCCCAGCATCGCGCCGTAGATCAGAGCGAGCGATGCACGGGGAAGGCGAAGTTCGAGCAACAGGGCCCAGCCAAGCTCGGGGTCGGCGGCGAACAGGGACTCCAGGCTGTCCCAGGGCAGGAGCAGCGACGCCGTGAAGCAGGCCAGGGCCGCGAGCGCCAGGATCACGCGGATCATCATTGCCCCTGCTCCGCGCGCAACCGCTCGACCTCGCCGGCCATCAGCGGCCCGCCGCACAGCCACAGCCGCCCGTCCGTCAGCACATCGCGCGACCCCGCCCGCGCGCGCGACAGCGGATGCTCCAGCCACGCCTGGCCACGCGAATATTGCCCGTTGCGATAGTCGCTGCGCAGCAAGACGGCGGGCGGATCCACGAGCAATCGCTCCAGCCGAACCTGGCTTTCGCCAATGGCGCGCTGGCGGTAGCCGGCCAGGCTCATCCATTCCGCGCTGAGGCTATCCGTGCGGATCGTGCTTCCGCCGGTCCCGATCATGATCGTATCGGCCGGCTGACCCGGCGCCAAGGCGCGGAGCGATTCGATCCGGGTGACCAAGGCCTCACCGCGTTCTTCATGCTCGAGCGCGGCGGCGACGCTTCGGACGGACGCGATCACATCGTCGATCGAGTTCGGGAAGGGCACATCGATGAAGCGGATGCCGAGACGCCCGGCGATGCGCAGCTTGTCGCCGGAGCCGCCCATGGTCAGCACCAGATCGGGCCGCTCCGCGACGATCGAGGTGAGGGTGCCGCCATTGCCCGGAAATGCGCGGGCCCGATCCGCCAGCGCAAATTCCGCCGGATTGGCCGCAAGATAGGTCAGCGACGCGATCTGCTCGGGATCGGCAAGCAACAGCAGCAATTCGTCCGTGCACAGGTTCAGCGACGCCACCCTGCGCGGACCGCCGTCGCCCGCCGCCGCCGGAGCGGCGACGGGCGTTGGGGCGCAGCCGGCGAGCGCCAGGCTAATCGCCGAAAGCCAGCCGAATGCCCGCATAGACCGACCGTCCCTGTGTCGCGTAGCCGACGACGTCCTGATAATCCTCGTCGAAGGCATTTTCGATCCGGGCGAAGGCTTCGAGCCCCCCGCTGATCCGATAGGCCACACGCGCGCTGGCGAGGACATAGGAATCGAGCGTCAGCCGCGGCGCCGGGAACAGGTCGAAATCGCTGTCGATCCGCTCGCCGACATAGGCCAGGGCGCCGCCAACGGTCAGCCGCCCGGCCGTGTAATCGGCCAGCAGATTGGCGGTGTGCTCCGGCCGGCGCACCTCGCGCAGCGCATTGCCCGCGCCCGCATCCAGCTCCCGCGTGTCGATATAGGTGTAATTCGCCGCGACCCGCAGGCCATTCACCGGCCGCCACTCGCCCGACAGCTCGATCCCGCGGCGGCGGGGTTCGCCCCGCGCGTTAACGACGGTGTAGTTGGGGAAGGGGCTGAAATCCTCGACGATCTCGTCTTCCAGGTCGTTCGAGAAGGCGACCGCTTCCAGCGAGAAGTTCGGCCGGGCCCAGCGCACGCCGCCCTCATAGCCGGTCGACCGTTCAGGACGCAGATCGGGATTGCCGACGAAGCCGCTGCCCGGGCCGAAGCCGAACAGATCGACAAAGCTCGGCTGGGCGATGCCCTCGCCATAGCCGGCGACCAAGGAGATTCCACCGCCCAGCTTCAGTTCGGCATGGGCGCGAAAATTGGTGGCATCCTCGAACGTGCTGAAATCGTCGCGACGCACGGCCACGTCGGTGATCAGCACGTCGCTCCATTCGGCCCGCCAGGCGCCGATGTAGGCGCTCCGATTGCGCTCCAGATCGCGATCGGAGCCGCCGCCGAATTGCAGGTCGCGGGTGCCGAACTTCTCTTCCTCATGCTCGGCCGCGATGGTGAGGATATGGCGCGTGTCGCCCAGTTCGAGCCGTCGCGAGACCTGGCCGCCGAAGCGGGTGCGGCGGCCATAGCTGTCGTTGGTGCGGACATTGCCGAGGCGGTTTCGATTGTCGCTGTCGAGATGCTGCGCCTCGATCCGCGCCTGCCAGGGCGTGTCGGCATCGCCATAGCGAAGCCAGGCACGACCGGCGATCGTCTGGGCGGTGGAGGCGTTGGCGGTGTCGGCGCGCGCGAAGGTCACCGGATCGCTGCCGTCGAACGAAACGTCATGATCGATATAGCGGCCGACCGCGCCGGCTTCGAAGCCGGTGCCGAAGCGGACCACGCCCTTCAGGCTGAAGGTGAGATTGTCGAACCAGTCGCGATCGCCGGTGCCGCCACCCAAGATATCGATGCCGTCGCTGCGCGCGAACGAGGCGGTGGCGGACAGGCCGGCGTTCTCGCCGCCGGTCGCCAGGCTCGCCGCAGTCCGTACATGCCCGCGGCTCCCAATCTCGCCGCTGACAGTGCCGCGCAGCGCCCCCAACGGATCGGGCGTCTCCATCGCGATCACGCCGCCCAGCGCCTCGGAGCCCCAGAGGGCCGATTGCGGGCCGCGCACCAGCTCCAGCCGGCCCAGACCCGAAGCCTGGAACGTCTCGAACCGCGCCTGATTGTTGGCCGCCAGATCGTTGAAGGCGATGCCGTCGATGAAAACCAAAGTGTGGTTCGCCTCGGCGCCGCGAATGCGGATCTGGGTCTGGGTGCCGGGGCCGCCGGACGTCGAGACCGAGACGCCCGGGCTGAGCCGGACCAGGTCGCTGACCTGCGTCAGGCCCTGCGCCTCGATCTCTTGGGCAGTGAACAGGGTCACCGATGCCGGGGCCTCGGCCTCGGGCACCGGTACGAGCGACGCGGTGACGACGATCGTGCCTTCCGGGCAGTCAGCCGATCCGGTCGTCCGCTCGCAAGCAGTTGCCGGAGCGGTTGCGGCGGTGGGCTGCACGAACGCGGCCGATGCCAGTAACAGTGAAATCATGCTCTTATCCTCCATAACGACACAGGAATGTCGTCTCGGAGGAACCGCCGCGCTGTGTTGGGCACGCCGGAGCCACGCGCTAACGGCTGGACCCGGCCGGGCGCGGACGACGGCGAAGGCAGGTCTCCTGGCTTGCGGCTCGGATGCCCCAACATCCTTTGCGGATGCGGGGCTCGCCGCTTACAGTTGCGGGCACAGCGCCGGACTTTGACCGGCTTCCCATTTTCACCCGGGTTCACACCCGGGCACCTTCGCTGGGGCCGGCGGCTAGGCCCCGGCCACCGCCTTGTCAATTCGGCCGCCAGCCGCTAGATGCGCCGCTCGCCAACCCGCTAGGCTGGTCGGAACCAGCCACCATCAGCGAAAGACCTGAAGACATGAAGACCGATACGCATCCCGATTACCACATGATCAAGGTGCAGATGACCGACGGCACCACCTTCGAGACGCGCTCCACCTGGGGCAAGGAAGGTGACACGCTGACGCTCGAAATCGACCCCAAGGTCCACCCGGCCTGGACTGGCGGTACCCGCCAGCTGGATCAGGGCGGTCGCGTTGCGCAGTTCAACAAGCGCTTCGGTGGCCTGAACCTCTCCGGCAAGAAGTAATCCACTTCACCGCATGACTATGAACCGCGCGGCTCCCACCATCGAGACCGCGCGGCTGCGGCTTCGCGCCCATACGCATGAGGACTTCGCGCCTATCCTGGCGATGGTCAGCGATGGCGAGACCATGCGCCACATCTCCGGCGCGCAGCCGCGCGAGGAGGCCTGGCGGCGCATGCTCGCCGGCCCCGGCTGCTGGGCATTGCTCGGCTATGGCTATTGGGTGGTGGAGCGGCTGTCGGACGGTGAAGTGATCGGCCAGGCCGGCCTCGCCGACTTCAAACGCGATATGATTCCATCGATCGAAGGCATTCCGGAGCTTGGCTATGTCTTCGCCGCGGCGACGCATGGTCAGGGCTATGCCGGCGAGGCGGTGACCGCGATCCTGGCCTGGGCGGATAGCACTTTGGCCGCGCCCGAGATCGTCGCGATCATCAGCGCGGACAATGGTCCGTCGATCCGGCTGGCCGAGCGCAGCGGCTTCGCGATCCGCGAAACGGCGCGCTACAAGGATGCGCCGATCGAATTGTTCAGGCGGCGCTGAGCCCGAAGGCCCAGCGCCTTGGTGATTAGCGGTTTTCGCGTTCCCACGCGCGCCAGCCGCTCTGGGTCCGGCAAATCACGCGGTTCCCCAGCCGGCTGTTCGATTCGCCCTGCGCGCGACGGCACAGGCAGCGCTCACCATTCACGGTGTCGCCGCGCGTGCACTGCGTTTCAGGCGTCGCGCTCGAAGTGGCAACGCGACTTCCAACGTCGCCGGGGCCCCGGTCCTGGGCGGAAACAGGCAAAGCAAACGCCACAACGGCCGCCGCGGAAATCAACAGCTTCATGTACAAGTCCCCGGATTTGATCGAAAAAGAACGGGGTTGCCTACGGGGCTAATACAGCGCTCGTCAAGACCCGCTGAAGCCCTGTGCGCCTTCTCCCAGCGACGGGCTTGGCGCTTCGGCGGCCTGGCGCTTGCCGTCGATCACGATCGGGCTGGCGACACCGGCCTGACTACCCACTTGGATCTGCAGGCCCCGGTCCTTCACCTGCGGATCGGCAAAGACCTGATCGATGCTGTTGATCGGTCCCGCCGGGATGCCGGCCGCCTCGATCGCGTCGGCGAGTGAAGCCCGATCCCGTTCGGCGATCGCTGCCTCAAGCATGGGAATGAGGATCGCACGGTTGGTCACGCGCGCGGGATTGGTGGCAAAGCGCGCGTCCGCGGCCAACTCATCCAGGCCCAATATGGCGCACAGTCGCGCGAACTGGCGGTCATTGCCGACGGCGATGATCAACTCTCCGCCCCGGGCTTGAAAGGCCTGATAAGGCACGAGATTCGTGTGCCCATTGCCCATCCGGTGGGGCACCTTGCCGGACACCAGATAGTTGAGCGCCTGATTGCCGAGCACGGAGACCTGGGTGTCGAGCAGCGCCATGTCGACATGCGCGCCCTGTCCGGTGCGATCGCGCTCGCGCAGGGCGGCGAGGATGCCGACCGTCGAATAGACGCCGGTGAAGATGTCCGCATAGGCGACGCCGGCCTTTTGCGGGGGTCCGTCCGGCTCGCCGGTCAACGACATGATGCCGCCCATCCCCTGGATGATGAAATCATAGCCGGCGCGCGGCGCATAGGGTCCGGTCTGGCCGAAGCCGGTGATCGAGCAATAGACCACGCCGGGATTGGCGGCGCTCACGCTGGCATAATCCAGGCCGAACCGCTCGAGCCCACCGACCTTGAAATTCTCAATCACGACATCGGCTTGCGCGGCGAGCTTGCGAACCAGTTCGAGGCCTTCCGCGCTCTCGAAATCGACCGCGACCGAGCTTTTGCCGCGATTGCAGGCGTGGAAATAGGCCGCCGCGCCGTCGGAGGCGAACGGCGGCCCCCATTGCCGGGTGTCGTCGCCCGCGCCGGCCCGCTCGACTTTGACCACTTCGGCGCCAAGGTCGGCGAGCAACTGCCCTGCCCACGGCCCGGCGAGAATGCGCGCGAGCTCGAGGACTTTGAGGCCGGCGAGGGGCTTGTCCATCAGAAGGCGGGAATGCCGGTGATGGCGCGACCCAGGATCAACGCGTGCACGTCATGCGTGCCTTCATAGGTGTTGACCGTTTCCAGGTTCGAGGCGTGGCGCATGACATGGAATTCGGCGGAAATGCCGTTGCCGCCATGCATGTCGCGGGCGACGCGGGCGATCTCCAGCGCTTTGCCGCAATTGTTGCGCTTGATCATGCTGATCGTCTCGGGGATCAGATCGCCCGCATCGAAGCGGCGGCCGACGCGAAGCGCTGCCTGCAGGCCCAAACTGATCTCGGTGATCATGTTGGCGAGCTTCAGCTGCACCAATTGGTTGGAGGCCAAGGGCCGGCCAAACTGCTTGCGGTCGAGCGTATAGGTGCGGGCGGCGTGGTAGCAGGCCTCCGCCGCGCCCATCGCGCCCCAGCCAATGCCGTAGCGGGCGCGGTTGAGGCAGCCGAACGGGCCTTTGAGGCCTTCGACGTTGGGAAGAAGTGCATCTTCGCCCACTTCGACCTCGTCCATGACGATCTCGCCGGTGATCGACGCGCGAAGGCTCAATTTGCCCTCGATCTTCGGCGCGCTCAGGCCCTTCATGCCCTTTTCGAGCACGAAGCCGCGGATCTTGCCGCCATGCGCGTCGGACTTCGCCCAGACGACGAAGACGTCGGCGATCGGCGAATTGGTGATCCACATCTTGGCGCCGGAGATCGAATAGCCGCCGTCAATCTTGGTCGCGCGGGTGCGCATCCCGCCCGGATCGGAGCCGGCATCCGGCTCGGTCAGGCCGAAGCAGCCGACCCATTCGCCGCGCGCCAGCTTGGGCAGATATTTCTGCTTCTGCTCCTCGGAGCCGTAGGCGTTGATCGGGTGCATGACGAGGCTCGACTGCACCGACATGGCGGAGCGATAGCCGCTGTCCACCCGTTCCACCGCGCGGGCGATCAGGCCGTAGCTCACGTAATTCAGTCCGGCGCCGCCATATTCCGGCGCGATCGTCGCGCCGATCAGGCCGAGTTCGCCCATCTCGCTCATGATCTCGCGGTCGAACCGCTCGTGCAGATACGCGTCGGTCACGCGCGGCAGCAGCTTTTCCTGGGCGAAGGCCTCGGCGGTGTCGCGCACCATCCGCTCTTCGTCGCTGAGTTGCTCATCGAGGCCGAACGGATCGGCCCAGTCGAATGTCTTCATGTTTGCCATGATGGTCCGCTACTCATTCGCAAGGGAAAGGGAAAGGAGGGCGTGGTGGGCCCGGAGGGACTCGAACCCCCAACCTAGCCGTTATGAGCGGCCAGCTCTAACCGTTGAGCTACAGGCCCCGCCGCCATTTCGTCTAGCGAAGGGAAAAGCCGCGCGCCAGTGTCAGGCGGTCTCCTCGCCCTGGCCGTTCTCGGACGACCGCACCGCGGGCACGATCAGGGCGAAATGTTCGTCGTGGATCGCCAGGCTGCCGCCGGCGGCTTCCGCCAGCTTGCGGACCAGGCGGAGCGCGAAGCCGAGGCCGAGGGCAGGGGCGCCCGGCCAGTCGCCTTCGGGCGTGTAGCCCGGGTGGAGCAATTGCGTTTCTTCCAGCCCCTTGATCGCTTCCGGCCGCGCCACGGCCAGCTCCAGCGTCGATCCGCGTCCGCGCAGGGCCGCCTCGACCGTCTCGCCGGGCCTCGCCAGGCCGATGGTGGCGGCGAGCAAGCGGGAGAACATCCGCTCCGCGGCATTCGCCTCGATCGCCGCCGCCGGCAGGTCCGGGCCGATGCTGAGCGCGATCCGGGCCCCGTCTTCCCCCGCCTCGCGCTCGCAAATCTGCTGAAGGCGGGTGAGCAAGGCGGCCGCGTCGAGCTGTGCCGGCTGCAAATCCAGCCGGCTGGTCTCGATCCGCGCGGCGGTGTCGAGATCGTCGACCGCGCCGAGCAGCCGCTGGGCCTGATTGACGATACCGGCAGCACGGCCGCGATAGGCGCCGCCTGCCGGCCCCATATATTGGCCCTCGATCAGCTCCGCGAAGCCGATGATCGCGTTCAGCGGCGTGCGCAGTTCGTGGATCAGCTGGCGCAGCGCGTCGGGCGCGAGATTGGAGCCGAACAGGCCGAGGCTCTGCTCGTCGGTGATGGTCGGCGCGACCTCGTCGAAGCGCGGGCGACGGGCGGTGCCGCGATAGCCGCGGAAATTGCCGCGGCTCATGTCGAAATAGGGCACGCCCGAAATGCGCCAATGGCCGCTCGCCGCGCCTTCGCCGGCCACGGCGAAGCGGGCATCGCGGAACGGCGCGCGCTTGTGGAAGGCGCCAGAGGCCTGGCCGTCCACGCCATAATGGCCGCTGCTGCCGATCGCGGCGATGCTCTGCCCGACCAACGGCCCGCGCGGTGCCCCGTCGACCCACAGGATCACGCCCTCGGGCCCGGTTTCCCAGCGGAATTCCTCGACCGGCGCGGCCGGGTCGGGCGGGCCGGCATCTTCCCGATGCTTCTGGAACGCCTCGATCCGCTCGACCAGTTCGCGAATCTGGCTCGATCCCTCCTCGGGTGCCTGAACGGCCGTGGGCTCTGCTGCTGCTGCCGGTTCGGCCTCGGCAATCGCGCCTTCGATGACGAAATCGCTCGCTCCGAACGAGGAGAGGGCCCTGGTCACTTCGGCCGGCAAATCCCGGCGATGGCGCAGGACGGCGCGCCCGGTCGGGCTCAGCGACGGCAGCAAGGCGATCCATTCATCGGCATCGAGCCGCGCGCCGCGCAGCATCGCCGCGCCGACTCTGGCCTGATCTTCGCCGAACAAGGCGATCAAACGCGGATCGACCCGCAGGCCGGTGAGGGCGGCTGCAGTCCGCTCGCGCACCGCAACCGGCACGTCGTCGCGGTGCCGGCGCAGGAAGTCGAACGCGAGGCTGACCTGCTCGGTCGCGCCGCCGTCACGCCCCTGCGCGAGCAGGTCGACCAGCTGGCGCCATTGCGCGACGCGCTGATCGGCACGCGTGGAGGGTCGCTCCAGCACTGTTGCGATCATGTCGTCGAAGCGCATGCGCTTGAAATCCAATCCCCGAAACGGCCCCGTCCCGAGCGACGTTAACGCCACCCCGGGCGCGGC
Organism: Pseudomonadota bacterium; assembly: GCA_023424095.1. Classification (GTDB taxonomy): domain Bacteria; phylum Pseudomonadota; class Alphaproteobacteria; order Sphingomonadales; family Sphingomonadaceae; genus Allosphingosinicella. The sequence continues at coordinate 70,226 of JAFAEG010000133.1, forward strand.
GAAAGGGCGCCGCGCCGCGTCGTTGCATTACGGGACGGAAAGCGGCTCAGACTTCGCGATTGACCAGCCAGACGGCCCACAAAGCGGCGATCTCGGCATAGGGGCCGACGACGATGCGGATCGCCGCGTCGGCTTCGGCGCGCTGCCCGGCCATCGCCAGTGCGATGCCGAGGCGGGTGTTGACCAGCCCGGGATCCTCGCCCGGCCGGCTCAGCGCCAGGCGATAGAGTTCGGCGGCCTCGGCATAGCGGCCGTGGGAGAGATGGGCGTCGCCGGCAGTCCGCGCCTGCGCCGCCGTGCCGGTGGCGCCGCGTGCCGTCGCGAGCTGCGCAGCGAGCGTGCCGCGTTCACGGGTGATGCGGGGGGCGAGGGCGGTCAGCATCGTCCGCGCGTTCGCATTGCTCGCGGACAGGATGCGGCGGGCAACGCCTTCGTCGATGATCGCTTTGGCTTCGGCGGGGAAGCCGGCGGCGTCCATCGCCTGCGCGGCGGCAAGATAATCGCGCTCACCCGCCAGACCATTGGTCGCGCGCGCCAGCCGCCAGCCATCCACCACCTGCGCCGCGTCTGCGGTGCCGAGCGTGCGGAAGATGATCAGCACGTCGCGCCAGTTTTCGGGCGTGGGGTAAGCGGCGATGAAATTGCGGGCGAGCTCCATCGCCACGCCGCGCTGCCCGGCCTGCTCCGCCAGCGCGAGCGCCAGCTTGTAGCGGCTTTCCGGGAGCGCCCGGCCGGCGGCCAGAGCGGCGCGCGAAGAACGCTGGAACAGGCCCAGCGCCTCGACCGCGCGATTGCGGTTGCGCTCCAGCTGCGCGAGCATGCTCAGCGCTTCGGCATCATTCGGCGCGAGCGCGATGGCGCGGTTGAGCAAGCCCTCCGCGTCGTTCAGATTGCCGCTATCGTAGGCGATGCCCGCCGCCTGGCGGAGCAGTTCGACCTGCTCGTCGACCGGCGCGCGGCGCGAGTTCAGGACCCCGTTGATCGCTTCATTCTGGGCGGTCCGATTGCCCGTGCCCATCGCCACATTGAGCTCGAGCCGGCCAAGGACATAGCGGGCATCGGCGCCGCGCACCGATGTCCGGGCGGCGGGGATCAGCGACGAGGCCAAAGTCCAATTGCCGGCATCAACCGCCTGCTTCAGCGGCAAGAGCGCGGTCCGCTCGGCCGGCGTCAGGGTGATCGCAGCAGGCTCGGCGGGGCGAGGCTGGGCCCATGCGGAAGCCGGGCCCAGGGCCGCCATCGTCACCGCGGCCACGCCGATCCCGAACTTGCTCATCACCCGATACTCCCGACCATCAATTCGCACGACACATTGAGGAAAATAGGGGGCGCCGCAAGCCGTGCGGCGCCCCTCATTCGGTCGTTCAGCCCTGGCGGCGGTTCAGCCAGGCCAGCCAGATCGCGGCGATTTCGCTGCGATTGCCGGTGACGGCGCGCAACGCGGTTTCCGCCTCGGCGCGCTGCCCGGCCATCGCCAGCGAGGCGCCGATGCGCACGTTGAGCAGATTGGGGTCCTCGCCGCCCTTGGTCAGCGCGACCCGGTAAAGCTCCGCGGCTTCGGCATAACGGCCATAGCCGTAGAGCGCATCGCCGACGTTGCGCGCCTGCCGGGCGCTGCCCGAACCGCGCGCTTCCCGGACTTCGGCTGCGAGGCCGGCCTGATCCTGCGCCAGGCGGTCGCGGATCTGCGCCATCACGCGGCTGACTTCACCCTGTTCGGTGATCGTCCGAGCCGCGATGCCGGCGTCCAGCAGGGACTTCGCTTCGCCATAATAAGAGGCCTGGATGAGCGTGTTGGCGAGCGGCACGAACTCGCCCGGCTGAACGACTCCGGCGGTCCGGCCGAGGCGGTAGATGTCGATCAGATATTGGACATCATTATTCTCGGCTTCACGCAGCACGTCCACGGCGATGCGCCAGTTGGCCGGCGTCGGGTAGGCAGCCAGCAGGCGCTGCAACGCCGTGATCGCTGCGGGCCGCTGGCGCGCCGCATGCGGCACCCGCCAGGCGCGCTGATAAAGGTCCTCGGCGGCGACGCTGCCGCTGGCCTCGGCCGTGCGGATCGCTTCGTTCACCCCCTCGAGCGCGCCGGCGGTGTTGCCGCTGCGCTCCTGCACGATCCGCAAATTGGTCTGCAGGCGGGTGTCCGACGGATTGGCCTGCAGGAGCTGGCGGAAAATCCGTTCGGCGGTCGCGTAATCATTGGCCTGGAAGGCCTGTTCGGCCCGCCGATTCAGGATCGCGCTCTGCGCGGTGCGATAGTTGGTCGCTTCCTCGGCCGGCGTCGAGCTGTTGGCGAGCAAGGCGGCGATCGCCGCTTCCTGGCCTTCGAGATTGTTGGTGCCGAGTGCGATCGACAATTGCACGCGGGCCACCAGATAACGCGCATCGTTGCCGCGCGCCGCAGCCTGAGCCGCCGGGAGCAGCGCCTGGACGCCAGCCCAATTGGCCGCCTGGCCCGCATTGTTCGCGGCCGTGTTCGCCGCCAACAAAGGATTGAGCGCAGCCTGCTCGCCGCGCGACAAATTGTAGCGGCGCTGTGCGGCCGGCTGGGCCTGCTGGCCCGACTGAGCGCTGGGGGTCTGGGTGCGGCCCGGCTGAGTCCCGCGGGTGGCTTCCTGCGCCATCGCCGGCATCGCCGCGATCAGCAATCCACCGGTAAGCCCCGCTAGGGCCGAGGCCTTGAACTTCGTCATCGTGAAAACTCTCCTGAGGAATCGCCGACCATGGTAACTCACCGCCTTCGCAGGGAAAGCGGAAACGCGGCGGCTCTTATCTATGAACCGGAAGGCTTGCTAGCCCGCCCCCGCTGAACCGGGCTTTAATCGTGGCGGGTCCGGGACTTGCTTGAGGAAGAGGGGCGGTTGCGGCTAGGCCGCCCGCATCCGGCCAGCGTGGGAGAAGTTACCGTGTCGAACCCCGATCTCAGCCTTTGCCGCACGCTCTTGTTCCTGCCGGCCTCCAATGCCCGGGCGATCGAAAAGGCGCGCAATCTGCCGGCGGACATGATCATCCTCGATCTGGAGGATGCGGTGCGCGAGGAGGACAAGGCCGCCGCCCGCGATCAGGCCGTGGCGGCGGTGCAGCAGGGCTTCGGGGGCAGGCTGGTCGCGATCCGGGTCAATGCGGTCGGCAACTCGCATCATGGCTCGGACATGCTGGCGGCGCGCCGCTCGCACGTGCCTTACGTCATCCTCCCAAAGGCCGAGACGCCCCGCCAGGTGAGCGACACCAAGGCGATCTGCGAGCGGCCCATCATCGCCATGGTCGAAACGCCGGCGGCCGTGCTGGGCGTGGGCGAACTTGCGGCGGTCAGCGCCGGGCTGATCGTGGGCACCAACGATCTTTCCGCCGAGCTCGGCATTCCGGCCGATGCGGGCCGGTCCGGGCTCGTGCTGGCGTTGCAGCGCGTCCTGCTTGCCGCCCGCGCTGCCCGAGTCCCCGCCTTCGACGGCGTCTATAACCGGCTCGAGGACGATGCCGGCCTGGCCGAAGAAGCGGAGCAGGGGCGGCGCTACGGCTTCGACGGCAAATCCATCATCCATCCGAGCCAGGTCGACACGGTGAACCGCATCTTTTCGCCCTCCGATGCCGAATTGGCGGCGGCGGCGGCTTTGGTCGAGGCGGCGATCGGCGGCGCCCAGCGGCATGACGGGCGAATGATCGAGGAAATGCATGTGATCCAGGCGCGCCGCATGCTCGCCCGGGCGCGAAGCTAGCGGCGAGCGACGCGCCGTCCTTGCCAGCCTCACGCTGCCTTCGCTAAGCGGCCCCATGACACGCCGATTCACCCGTTTCACCCTCTCCCTGCTCGCGCTCACCACGTCCGGCGCGGCGCTCGCCCAGTCCGGGCCGATCACCGAAGCCGAACTGAGCGCCCACGTTAACGTGCTCGCCGACGATCGCTTCGAAGGCCGCAAGCCCGGCACGGCGGGAGAGCAACTCACCACCGACTATATCGTCCGCGAATTGACGGCGCGGGGCGTCGAGCCCGCCGCTGGGGCCGGTTCGTGGCTGCAGCCAGTCGCCCTGGTCGAGCGTGGCCAGGCGACCCATCGCATCGCGGTGACGCGGGGCTCCGGGGCGATCGCCTTGCCTGCCGAATCGCTGGTGCTGACCAGCCGCGACGCAGCCGTCTCGATCACCGGCGCGCCGATCATCTTCGCCGGCCATGGCGCAGTGATGCCGGATCGCGGCATCGACCAGCTGGCCGGGGCCGATTTCAACGGCGCGGTGGCCCTGATCCTCTACGAAGGACCGGACGTCGAAGGCTTCCCCAGCTTCCAGCAGCGCATCCAGACGTTGAAGGCGGCCGGGGCACGCGCGGTGATCGGCATCGTCGGGCCGGACCTGCCCTGGGCACAGGTGCGGCGCTTCGCCACCGGCGGCTCGGTGCAGATTGAAGAGCCGGATATGCCGGACGTGTTTGGCGCGATCTCGTGGGAAGGCGCGACGGTGCTGATCCGCGGCGCCGGCCAGGATATCGAGCGGCTGCTGAACGAGCAGCCGGGGTCGAGCTTCCGCTCGGTCGTTTTGCCGCTGCGCGCGACCATCGAGGTGACGACCGAATTGCGCCGCTTCACCTCGAACAACGTCGTTGGCCGAATTCGCGGTTCGGGGCAGAGCGGCGAGAGCATCGTCTTGCTCGGCCATTGGGACCATCTCGGCATCTGCCGGCCCGAGGGCGAGGCCGACCGGATCTGCAATGGCGCGGTCGACAATGCGAGCGGCATCGCCACCCTGATCGAGGCGGCGGGCCGGTTGAAAGCCGGTGAGCGCCCGGTGCGCGACATTCTGATCCTCGCCACCACGGCCGAGGAAATGGGCCTGCTCGGGGCCGAAGCCTTCGGCCGCAACCCGACCGTGCCGCGCGGCTCGATCATCGCCGGATTCAACGCCGACACGATGGCGGTCGCCCCGGCCGGCACCCCGGTCGCGGTGATCGGCGGCACGCGGGAAATGCACACCCTCATCGGCCGCATCGCCATCGGCCTCGGCCGCCGGCTCGATATCGACCGCGAGGCGGACATCATGGTCCGGCGCCAGGATGGCTGGGCGCTGACCCGCAACGGCATTCCGACCGTGATGGCGGTCGGCAATGCCTCGGACATGAATCTGCTTCGGACCTTCCTTGCCGGTCCCTATCACAAACCGGACGATGATCTGTCGCGGCCGATCGAATATGGCGGCGCGGTCGAGGACGCCAATCTGCTCGTGGCGCTGGCGCGCGCTTTCGCCGATCCGGCCCAGTTCGCGACACCTACCGCCGAAGGGAGTGCCCAGTGATGGAAATCCGCCTTGGCCTGACCTTCGACGACGTCCTGCTGCAGCCCGCTGCCTCCTCCATCGTGCCGAGCCAGGCCGATACCAGCACGCGTGTAACGCGCGAGATCGCGCTCAACATTCCGATCCTCTCCTCCGCCATGGACACGGTGACGGAAGCCGACATGGCGATCCTGATGGCGCAGATGGGCGGCCTCGGCGTGCTCCACCGCAATATGGAGCCGGATGAGCAGGCCGCCGCGGTGCGCGCCGTGAAGCGGTTCGAAAGCGGCATGGTCGTGAACCCGATCACCGTCACGCCGAACTGCACCCTGGCCGACGTGCTGGCGCTGATGAAGCGGCACCGCATTTCCGGCATTCCGGTGACGGAGGCCGACGGGCGGCTCGCCGGCATCATCACCAATCGCGATGTGCGCTTCGCGGAGAATCCGGCTCAGCCGGTGTCCGAGCTCATGACGCGCGACAATCTCGCCACCGTCCGTCCCGGCGTCACCCAGGACGAGGCGCAGCGATTGTTGCATCAGCGCCGGATCGAGAAACTGATCGTTGTCGATGACGCGGAGCGTTGCATCGGCCTGATCACGGTCAAGGATATCGAGAAAGCGGTGACCTACCCGGCCGCGACCAAGGACGGCTCCGGCCGCTTGCGCGTCGCCGCCGCGACCACAGTCGGTGACAAGGGCTTTGCCCGCACCGAGGCGCTGATCGATGCCGAATGCGATCTGATCGTGATCGACACTGCGCACGGCCACAATCGCGACGTCGCGCTGGCGGTCGAGCGGATCAAGCGGGCGTCGAACGCCGTGCAGGTGGTCGCCGGCAATATCGCCACCGCCGAAGCGGCCAAGGTGCTGATCGGGGCAGGGGCGGACGCGGTGAAGGTCGGCATCGGCCCGGGCTCGATCTGCACTACCCGCGTCATCGCCGGCGTCGGCGTGCCGCAGCTCACTGCGATCATGGACGCGGCCGAGGAAGCCGAGAAATCCGGTACGCCGGTGATCGGCGACGGTGGCTTGCGCACCTCCGGCGATCTCGCCAAGGCGCTGGCCGGCGGCGCTTCGGCGGTGATGATTGGTTCGCTGCTGGCGGGCACCGAGGAAGCGCCGGGCGAGACCTTCCTCTATCAGGGCCGCGCCTACAAATCCTATCGCGGCATGGGCAGCGTCGGCGCGATGGCGCGCGGCTCGGCCGACCGCTATTTCCAGCAGGACATTCAGGACGAACTGAAGCTGGTGCCGGAAGGGATCGAAGGGCAGGTCGCGTTCAAGGGCCCCGCCCGCGACGTGATCCACCAGCTTGTCGGCGGCGTGAAGGCGGCGATGGGCTATACTGGCTCGGCCACCCTCACCGACCTGCGCAAGGCGCAATTCGTGCGCATCACCAATGCGGGGCTGAAGGAGAGCCATGTGCACGACGTCGCGATCACCCGCGAGGCGCCGAACTACCCGGCCTGAGGAAGCAAAATGACCCCCTCGGCACGTGCCCAGGCAGCGATCGAGCTGCTCGACCTGATCATCGACGGCGCCCGCAGCAATGGCGGCGCGGCGGACAATCTGATCGCCCGCTATTTCAAGGAGCGGCGCTACGCCGGCTCGGGCGACCGCCGGGCGGTGCGGGAATTGGTCTATCGCGCGATCCGCCGGGCGGGCGAGGTGCCGGCATCGGGCCGCGCCGCGCTGGCCGGGCTGGCGTCTGATGACGAGGCGCTGGCCGCCTTGTTCGATGGTTCGCCGCATGGCCCCGTTTTGCTTGCGGACGACGAGCCCCGGGCGCCCGCCGCTTTGTTCCCGGCCTGGCTCGACTCGCTGATCGATCCGGCGATCGCGGCGGGAGAGCAGGCGGCCATGCTGGCCCGCGCGCCGCTCGACCTGCGCGTCAATCGCCTGCGCGGCACCCGTGAGGATGCTTCTGCCTTGCTGCCGGAAGCCACGCCGACGCCCCACTCGCCGATCGGTCTGCGTCTGCCCGAAGGCTTTCGCGTCGATCAGCATGACGCCTGGAAATCCGGCCTGGTCGAGGTGCAGGATGAGGGCAGCCAGTTGCTCGCTTTCGCCTGCGCCGCAAAGCCCGGCGAAGTCGCGGTCGATCTGTGCGCAGGGGCAGGCGGCAAGACGCTCGCGCTCGCCGCCGAGATGGCGAACCAGGGCAGCCTGATCGCCGCCGACACCGATCGCGGCCGACTTTCCCGCATGCCGCCGCGCCTGACCCGCGCCGGCGTCTCGATCGTCACGCCGCGCCTGCTCAATCCCGGTCAGGAGCGGGTCGCGCTCAGTGATCTGGCCGGGACGTGCGACTTCGTCCTTGTCGATGCGCCCTGCTCGGGCAGCGGCACCTGGCGGCGCAACCCGGAGACGCGCTGGCGGCTGACCCCGGACCGGCTCGACCGGCTGGTCGCCTTGCAGGCGGACCTGCTGGATATCGGCGCGGAGCTGCTGAAGCCCGGCGGCCGTTTGGTCTATGCCGTCTGCTCGCTGCTGGCGCGCGAGGGCAGGGACCAGGCCGCCGCCTTCACCGCGCGTTCAGCGTTCGCGGCCCAGCCTGTGCCGATGGATGCGGGTCGTGACGCGGGCACCGGTCGGCTGTTGAACCCGGCGACGGATGGCACGGACGGCTTTTTCGTCGCCTGCTGGTCGGCCCCATGTTAATGCGGTCCGCAAGATGTCGAAGGAGTTGCTCATGCGTCTGACCCCCATCGCTTTCGCCGCCGCGATCGTGGCGGGCACGATGGCCAGCGCCGGCCATGGCCAGCGCCCGGACGCGCAGATCGACGCCCGCTCGGCGGCAATGGCGCAGCAGGCGCAGGCCGCGCTCACCGCCGGCCGGCATGATGAGGCAACGGACCTGTACGAAACCGCGCTGGCGGTCGATCCGCGCAATCGCGAGGCCTACCTCGGTCTCGCCCGCGTCGCCCAGGCGCAGCGTCTCCCCGGCAAGGCGATCCGCCTCTATCAGGACGCCCTCACCATCGAGCCGAACGATCTGAACGCGCTCGCGGGGCAGGGTGAAGCCTATGTCCAGCGCGGCGCCGTCGACCGCGCCCGTCGCAACCTCACCCGCGTGCAGGAATTGTGCGGCCGCGGTTCCTGCCCGCAGGCCACCAGCCTGGCCGCCGTGATCCAGCGCGGACCGCCTGTCGAAGCGGCCCAGGCCAATCCGCCGGCCACGCCGACGCCGGCCGCGCCGACCCCGACGCCGCAGCCTAACTGAGCAACCGCGCCACCGAAACGAACTCGGCGACGCTGAGCGTTTCGGCCCGCCGCTCGGGATCGATCCCGACCGTCTCCAGCGCCTCAAGCGCGCCGGGCAAGGACGCGAGCGAACGGCGCAGCATCTTGCGCCGCTGGCCGAAGGCGGCAGCCGTAAGCCGTTCCAGCACGGCCGCCTTCACGCCCTCCGGCTGAGCGTCGGGAGTGATGTGCACCACCGCCGACATCACCTTGGGCGGCGGCACGAAGGCGGAGCGGTGTACCTTCATCGCCAGCACGGCCTTGCTGCGCCATTGCGCCAGCACCGCGAGCCGCCCGTAGGCGCCGGTGTCCGGCTGCGCGACGATCCGTTGCGCGACCTCCTGCTGAAACATCAAGGTGAGCGAGCGCCAGAAGGGCGGCCATTGTTCGCCGCCCAGCCAGCGCACCAGCAAGGCGGTGCCGACATTGTAAGGCAGGTTGGCGACGATATGCGCGCCGGGCACGGTGGCGGCTTCGTCGATCGCCAGCGCGTCGCCTTCGATCACCTGCAGCTTGCCGGGAAAGGCGTCGGCCACTTCCGCCAGCGCCGGCTGGCAGCGCCGGTCGCGCTCGACCGCGATCACATTCGCACCGGCGCGCAGCAAGGCGCGGGTCAGGCCGCCCGGGCCGGGGCCGACCTCATAAGCGGTCGCGCCCTCGAGCGATCCGGGCACGCGGGCGATGCGGTCGAGCAATTGCTCGTCGAGCAGGAAATTCTGGCCCAGCGCCTTGGACGCGCTGAGGCCATGGCGGGCGATCACCTCGCGCAGCGGGGGCAGGGCAGTCACGGCGGTCACGCCGCCGCGCGCGACGCGTTCTCTCCGGCCATGCGCACGGCACATTCGCCGGCGGTGCGGATCGCGGCGACCATCGCGCCGGGCAGGGCCAGATCCTTGCCGGCAATGTCGAAAGCGGTGCCGTGGTCGGGCGAGGTGCGCACGATCGGGAGGCCGAGCGTGATGTTGATGCCGTCGTCGAAATGCAGCGTCTTGAGCGGGATCAAAGCCTGGTCGTGATACATGCACAGGGCCAGATCATATTCGGCGCGGCGACGGGCGTGGAACATCACATCCGGCGCGAGTGGGCCGACCAGATCATAGCCCTCCTCGGCCAGCAGCGCGATCGCCGGCTGGATGATGTCGATCTCCTCGCGGCCCAGATTGCCGTCTTCGCCGGCGTGCGGGTTCAGCCCGGCGACCGCAATCCGTGGCCGGGCGATGCCATATTGTCTTTGCAGGCCCTTGATCGCGGCGCGTCCCTTGGCGACGATCTTGTCGATGGTGAGGGCTTCGAACACGCCGCTGAGCGGCAGGTGACCGGTGACCGGCACGACCTTCAGCGTCGGTCCGGCCAGCATCATCGCGACGCTGTCGGTCGCCACGCCGCAGCGCTCGGCAACGAATTCGGTCTGGCCGGGATGGGTGAAACCGATGGCGTAAAGCTGCCGCTTCGACACCGGCCCGGTCACCACCGCAGAAGCCGCCCCGCCGCGCGTGAGCCCCACGGCGAATTCGAGCGAATCCAGTGCGTTACGGGCGCCCTCGAGCGTCGGCTGGCCCGGTACCGCGCCGTCGCCGGCGACCCGGATGATGGGAAGGGCGCGGTCGAAATAATCGAATGCGTCGCTCGGCTCACCAATCACCGCGATCGGCCCGTTCCAGACGGCCTCGATCGCGGCGACATCGCCCACCGCGAAGAAGGGGGGCAGGCCGGCCTCCCGACGCTGCTCCCAGCTCTTGGCGACGACTTCGGCGCCGATCCCGGCGGGATCGCCGATCGAGACGGCGAGCGGCCGTTCGACGGGCGGCGCTGTCATCCGCTCAGCGATATTCGATCACCGCGTCGCGACGCAGATCGCGCAGCAGGCGCTGCGCCTGCCGCGCCATGCGCTCATCCTCGATCGCTTCCGCGACCGAGCTCGCCGTCGGGGTCGCTGCCTCTTCGGGATCGTCGCGTCCGCACAGCACCAGAACACTGACCCGCTCGTTCGAACCGAACGGCTGGGTCACCTGGCCGACACTCATGCGAAGGAGCATGTCCTGCAATTGCGGGGGCAGGTCGCGAACGATGACATTGTCGTTGGCAACCAGATCGGCGCCGACCGAGGAAGCCGCCTGCTGCGCACCGCCGCAGCCGCCCATCGTCTGCGTGGCGACGGCCAGTTGCTGAGCGCGCTGCCGCGCCACGGCTTCGGGCGTGCCGGCCGGCAAGGCGATCGACATTTGCATCAGGCTCAATTGCGCATCGCGCGGGTTGGCGGTCAGGACCTGACGGGAATCGGTGATCGCGATGACGGAGAAGCCGCCGGAAACCTGGATGGGATCGCTGACCGCGCCGACCGGCATCTGCTGCACCACCGCCGCCAGTTCGGGCGGCAATTGCTCGGGCCGAATCCAGCCCAGATCGCCGCCAACGGCGCTCGTGGTGGCGGTGGAATGGAGGCGCGCCAGCGCGGCGAAAGGCGTGCCGTTGCGGATCTGCTCGATCAACTGGCTCAGACGCGCCCGAACCTGTTGAGCGTTCTCCGGGGTCGCCTCCATATAGATTTCGGAGACGTGATACTCGGCAGTGCCGCGCATTTGGAGCATGCGCGAGACCCTCGCCTCGACCTCGGCATTGCCGACGCTGACCTGCGGGATGCGCTGCCGGACTCGCTGCCAGGAGGCCTGGCCGAGAATCTGGCGCTTCAACGAACGCTCGGACGAGCCCATCGCGCTCAGAAACGCCCCGAAGCTCTCCGGCGTCTGCCCATTTTGCTGCGCCATGCGAGCGAACTCGCGGTTCACGATTGCCTGATCGACCGGCAATTCGCGCTGGCGCGCGGCCTGAATCTGCAAGGTCTCGTCGATCAGCATGCGCAGGACCTGCGCCCGGGCGCGGACCAGTTCCTCCGGGGGGATGCGGTCTGCCTGGCCACTGAGCAGCAGGGCCAGCCGCTGCTCCACGTCCGTGCCGGTGATGATCTCTTCATTCACGATCGCGGTTGCGCGAACGACATTCGATTCGGCGGGAGTGCCGACGAAATTCACGTCCTGCGGAATGTTGAGCGGCGAGCCGGAAGGCTGCGCGGCGCCCTGGCTGTTCGCGGTCTGCGCGACGGCAGCGGCCGCGACGAAGGACACGGCCAGGATACCGGCGCCCTTCCGGATGAGTCCGAACGTCATCATTCCTCCAAATTTGGCAGGCTTTTCCACTGCCTAAGTCTTGCTGAACCGCAGCTTAGCGCCCTTTGCGGCAATTTCGCGACACTCCTAGCGCCGCCAAGGTCCCGACGCTACCCGCAATGGAGCCGATCACCTCAGCGGCCAAGGTTGCGCAAGGCGATCCGAACCAGGAAGGTGTCGCCGCGTTCGACATCGCCGGCCGTCTCATAATCGCGCCGCCAGGTCACGCCGATCTCGATGCAATCGTCGTCATAGGCGATGCCGATCCGGTGCCGGACCGGATCGAAGCCCTCGGCCAGCGACAGCGGGTCCTCGTCCCGGTCGGTGAGATCGACGACCGCCGAGCCGAAGATCGACCAGTAGCGGGCGAAGGAGAAGCGGCCGCCGACGCGGATTTCCTCGCGGTCGTCCAGATCCTCGATCGCCACGCTGATGTCGCGGTCGAGCCGCAAATAGCCGAGGCTGACATAGGTATCGCGCGAACCGATGACCGCGTCGATCTCGTTCCGCCGAACCGCCAGATCGTCCTTGTCGATGCGGAAGCGGTGGGTGACGGTGACATTGGTGCCGAACTGCACGCTGGTCCGGCCGACAAAGTCGGATAGCCGGTCGGCGAGCCCGGTGCCTTGCGGGAAAATGCCCAGTTGCTCGTCCAGCCGGTAGCTCTGGCCGACATTGGTGCGGATCGCGACGCCCGGAAGATCGAGCGCCCAATCGACGCCATAGGTGATGCGCAGGCCGTCTTCCCAGCGGTCGTGACCGGGGAAGCGGTTCAGCGCGAACAGGTTGGAATCCTCGAGATCGACCGCGCGCGCATCCTCGTTGGGGATGGCCAGATTCTCGGTCTCCGGCGAAGCGACGATTTGCACCCGCGGGGTCAGGCGCTGCGTCCCGCCCAGGAATTCGCCGACGAACGGCCAGGAGACGTCCGCTGCCAGCGCCGCGATCACCCGGCCCTGGAAGCCGCTTTCGCCGCGATAGGAGGGAGTCGCGGTCAGCAGATTGTCGCTGGAATGATAGATGTCGCCGCGGGCGAAGGCGGTGAAGGTCACTTCCTGTCCGAACGGGGTCAGCATCCGCCGATCCCAGCGGGCGCTGGCGAAAGCGCGCTGCGTGTCCTGGCCTTCGGTGCGCAGGATGTTGAGGCTGTTGACCTGCAGCTCCACCCGCCCGCCCGCGACCGGATCGAGCAGCCGCCAGCGCGCCTCGATCGCCGGCAGCACAATCGGCTGCTGGCCGTCCTGATCGGTGAGCCGCAGGCCCTGAAAGGCCCAGCCGGCGACGTTGATATAGGAATCGGTGTCGATCCGCTCCGCCTGCACGACCGAGCGCAGCCGCGTGTCGAGGGAGATGTCGTAGCGGCGCAGGAAGGTCCGGTCGGTGACGATCCGGCCCGAACCGATGATGCTCCAATGCGGGCTCAGCTGGAAACGGCCATTGCCTTCCAGGTAACCGCGCAGCCCCTCATCCTCCAGGCCGGGCGCACCGAGGGTGCTGCGCGAGCCATAAGTGAGGTAGCCGCGCAGCTGGAAGGCGCCGCTCTGCGTCAAATGCCGATAATGACCCTGCAGCATCGGGAAGGCATCGGTGAAGACGTGCGGCGTCACCGTCAGATCCCGGTTCGGCCCGAAGCGCAGATAATAAGGGACGCTGAGCTCCAGCCCGTTGGTCCGGCTGAGCCTGAGGTCGGGCACCAGCAGCCCCGAACCGCCGCCGCCATTCTCGCGATCCGGAATGGAAAGGCCGGGCAAAGCGATCAACGGAATGCCGAACAGGTTCAGAGTCGCTCCGCCGAAGCTGATCCGCCGCCGGGCCGGATCGTGCACCACGCGCACCGCGGTGATCTGCCAGGTCGGCTCCTTGGGACAGCCATTCTGGTCGACGACGGCGCAGGCGGTGTAGGCCGCGCGATCGAGCGTCGACACATTGTTGACCCGCGTCGCGCGATTGGCTGCCAGCCGCCCGCCATCTTCGAGCACGATCAGCAGATTTTCGATCACCCCGTCGCGCAACGTGTCTTCGAGCACGACGCTGTCGCCATAAGCGCGATCGCCTTCCGGCGTGCTGACCCGGACATTACCCGACGCCCGCACTTCCCCGGAGTTGCGCTGGTAGGTCACCTGGTCGGCGAGCAGGCGATAGCCTTCACGGAACATGAAAACGTCGCCGCTGGCCGTGATCGTCTCGCGCGGCTCGTCATATTCGACCCGGTCGGCGCTGAATTCGAGCGTCGCGTTCGGATCGCCGGGAAGCAAAGGCTCGCCGCCGGTCTGCACCGGTTGCGGCGGTTGTTCAGCGGCCGGGAGCGGCGCCTCCGCCTGCCCGCCAACGGGCATCGGCGGCACTTCCTCCGGCATCGGCTGGGCGTGAGCAAGGGCGGGGCTTGCGAGCAGCAGAGGCAAGGCCGTCCAGCAAATCGACTGTATCCGCCTCACTTACTCTTACTCTCCGCCGCTCGCGCCAGCCTATTGCACCGGCACGGCTTGGCTGCAATGGCAGTGCGACGCACCGTTCATCGGTGGCGCGCGCCCTGTTGCCGGCGTGCACCGGGCCCCTCTTATTCAGTTCGAAAGGTTACGATCCGTGCTCAAAGTCAGCTTCGCAGCCCAGCGCCCCGATGGCGCCTATGCGCTCGCCATCCCCGCCTGGAGCGAGGACATGGTGTCGGAACGGCTGGCGGGTTTCCCGGAGCCGGCCCGCACGCTCGCGGCCCGAGCCGCCGATGCCCAGCGCTTCGAGCGTGAACTGGCCGCGATCGCCGAGACCTTCGTCGATGATGGCGGCATTGCCCGCCGCGTGCTGCTGGTCGGTCTGGGCGGCAAGCGCGACGACGAAGCCATTTACGAGAAGATCGGCGGGGCGCTGACCGCCCGTTTGCTGACCTCGGGTGAGACCAAGCTGGTGATCGACCTGACGGGCCTCAATTTCGACGGCGCGACCGCGGCCCGGATCGGCTTCGGCGCCGCCGCGCGCAGCTGGCGCCACGATCACTACCGCACCCGCCTCGGCCGCAAGCAGAAGCCGACGCTGGAGGAAGTGGTCATCGTCGGCGGCGGAGCGGATTCGGCGGAGCTGTGGAGCGACCGCGCCGCCTTGCTCGACGGCATCAACCTCACCCGCAATCTCGTGACCGAGCCGGCCAACGTCATCTATCCGGAAAGCTTCGTCGCCCGTTGCCGCGAGGAACTGGAGCCGCTCGGCGTCGAGTTCGAAGTGCTCGATCGTGACGCGATGGCCAAGCTCGGCATGGGCGCTCTGCTCGGCGTCGCCCAGGGTTCCGAAAATCCCCCGCGTCTGCTGGCGATGCGCTGGCGCGGCGGTGCCGACCGCGACTCCGCTCCGGTCGTGCTGATCGGCAAGGGCATTACCTTCGATACCGGCGGCATCTCGATCAAGCCCGCGCAGGGCATGGAGGCGATGAAGTGGGACATGGGCGGCGCCGGTGCCGTCGCCGGCGCGATGCGCACGCTCGCCGGCCGCAAGGCGAAGGCGAACGTGGTCGGCGTCTGCGCGCTTGCCGAGAATATGCCCGACGGCCGCGCCCAGCGCCCCGGCGACATCGTCACCTCCCTGTCCGGCCAGACGATCGAAGTGATCAACACCGACGCCGAAGGGCGCCTGGTGCTCTGCGACGCGCTCACCTGGGCGCAGCGCGAATATCAGCCTGAGGTGGTCGTCGATCTCGCCACATTGACCGGGGCGATCATCATCAGCCTCGGCCACGAATATGCCGGCATGTTCAGCAATGATGACGGCCTGTCCGCCTCATTGGCCGACGCCGGCATGGCGACCGGCGACAAATTGTGGCGGATGCCGGTCGGCGAAGCTTACGACAAGATCATGGATTCGCCGGTGGCGGACATGAAGAACAGCGCGAGCCGGGAAGGCGGTTCGATCACCGCGGCCTGCTTCCTCCAGCGCTTCGTCGAGCCGGGCGTGAAATGGGCCCATCTCGACATTGCCGGCATGGTCTGGGCGGAAAAGCCCGCCCACCTCTACGACAAGGGCGCGACCGGCTTCGGCGTCGCCTTGCTGGACCGCTTCATCGCCGAAAATCACGAGGCGAAATAAGCGCATCGCGCTCGCTTGACCTCTGGCTCAAGCGGGCGTCACTTGCGCATCAGTTCACGAGGGAGGGACTGATGCGTAAGACCATGCTCATGTTGGGCGCCACTCTGGTTGCCCTGACGATCGCTTCGCCAGCGTCCGCACAGGATATCAACGAGGGCGAGGTCGTCGTCACTGCCAGCCGCGCGCAGCAGAATTATTTCGACACCCGCACCAATCGGGTGATCGAAGTCGACGACGACGATGCGGGTGCGCTCCCGGCGCTGGGCATGCGCCGTCGTGCCGACAACGCCCTCATTCCGGTCATCATTGCCGGCGACACGCGCGAGCAGGGCCCGCGGCGCGAGGAAATCATGACGATGGTGCGCAGCGCGCTGGAAATCGCGCGCCGTTCCGGCATCGAGCTGGCGATCGCCGACTTCTTCGTCGTGCCTTTGACCACCGACAATTACCGCACGCTCGCCTATATGGGCGACGGCCGCCCGGACAGCGAGCGGGTCGCCTTCTTCATCAAGACGCGCCTCGGCTCGAGCGCGGACGAGGCGAATGCCGCGATCACCCGGCTCGAACAGTTCATCGCCTCCGTGCCCAGGGCGGGCAGGGCGGAAATGCGCGCGAACGGCCCGCTCACCCTCTCGATCGTCGCGCCGGACCAGTATCGCGGTCAGTTGCTCGATCAGATCGCGACCGACGCCCGCTCGATCGCCGAGCGGTTTGGGCCCGATCAGCGCGTGGAGGCGACCGGACTCGACCGCCCGGTGCAATGGCGTCGCGCCGGCGTGACCGAAGTGTTCCTTTACATTCCGCACCGCCTGGTCTTTCGCCCTGCTGGCTGAACATGCGCGTCGATTTCTATCATCTCACCGCCACCTCGCTCGAGCGGACCCTGCCGAGCATCTGCGAACGCTTGCTGGCGGCAAGCGAGCGGCTGCTGGTGGTGACCGCGCCCGAGCGGGTGGCGGCGTTGGACCGCGAATTGTGGACCTATGCGACGGAGAGCTTTCTTCCCCACGCCGCCGCCGGCTCGGACCGCGACGCCGGCCAGCTTATTCTGATCGCCAGCGACGCCGAGCCCACCAACAATGCCCGCAACATCGCGCTCGCCGACGGCAAGTGGCGCGATGAGGCGCTCAGCTTCGACCGAGCCTTCTACTTCTTCGACAGCGCCACCATCGACGACGCCCGCGCC
This sequence comes from Pseudomonadota bacterium, assembly GCA_023424095.1. Lineage (GTDB taxonomy): Bacteria > Pseudomonadota > Alphaproteobacteria > Sphingomonadales > Sphingomonadaceae > Allosphingosinicella. The sequence goes on from JAFAEG010000133.1 coordinate 87,157, forward strand.
AGCTGGCGCGCGCTGAAGGATCGCGCGGACACCGAACGCCATTATTGGAAGCAGGACGACAATGGTCGCTGGGTCGAAGGGCCTTGACGACAAAGGTGCAATCGTGGCGCAGCTAGCTGCGCAAGGCGCAAAGGCAGGAAGCCGCAAAGAGGAAATGGTAGGGTGCTCCGTGCCCCACGTTCGCGTCTTTGTTTCTTAGCGGCTTGGCGTGAAGCGCCCATAAAGGACCGACACCTTGCCCCACACAAAAGCCCCCGCTAGGGGAGCCGCCAATTCTTCACCTTACATCATGGAGCTTTGGGACCAGTCATGGCCAACACGCGCACCTTTTCGATCATCAAGCCCGACGCCACCCGCCGCAACCTGACCGGCGCCGTCACCAAGATGCTGGAGGATGCCGGCCTGCGCGTCGTCGCTTCCAAGCGCATCCAGATGACCCGCGAGCAGGCGGAAGGCTTTTACGGCGTCCACCGCGAGCGTCCCTTCTTCAACGACCTGTGCGCGTTCATGACCTCCGGCCCGGTCGTCGTGCAGGTGCTGGAAGGCGAGAATGCCGTGCAGCGCAACCGTGACATCATGGGCGCGACCAATCCGGAAAATGCCGACGCCGGCACGATCCGCAAGGAGCTGGCGGAATCGATCGAGGCGAACTCGGTGCACGGTTCGGACAGCGACGAGAATGCGAAGATCGAGATCGACTTCTTCTTCCGGCCCGACGAAATCGTCGGCTAAGCGCAAAAAGCGCGGTTTTCTGCGGATCGCAGAGAGCCGCGCTTGCGGGGCGGACTTCCCTCACGTTAATGTCCGGTTCGGTGGGGAATTCGTAGCATCGCCGCTGCGGGTTTGAGCGGGAGTGCGGATAATTGAGTTTCGGGCGTAAGGCTGCCTTTCTGCTGGACCGCACGGCTGTGCTGTTCATCGGTCTAGCGTTCGGCGCGATCATCACCTGGGCGTTCGTTGCCGGCGGTGCGGTCAGCACCCCCGAAGGCAGCGCGCCGGTAGCTGCCGCCGGAACGCCCACGGCCGACACCGGCGCCACCGCCACGCCTGCCGCGCCGGCCGAGGTCGCGGCCGTGATGACTCCGCGTCTGGCTGCCGCCGGGGCTGAGGGCCGCAAGGTTCATGTCGGCGTGTTCGGCGACAGTTTCGGCGACGGCATCTATTCCTCGCTCTACCAGCAATTGCGCGGCAACGACGTCTTCCAGGTCCACAAGTTCAGCCACCAGGCGACCGGCTTCACCCGCTACCGCACCACCAATCTGCTCGACGATACGCGCCGCCGGATCGACGCGCAGCCGGTCGACATCGCCGTCATGTCCTTCGGCGCCAACGACATGCAGGGCGTGTACGTGGACGGCCGCGGCTCCGAATTCATGAGCGATCGGTGGAAGGAGATCGTCTCCGGCCGGGTGCGCGAGATCATCGATCTGCTCCGCGCTCGCGGTGCTGCCGTCTATTGGGTCGGCCTGCCGAAAATGCGCGAGGCCGAATATGACGGCAATGTGCAGCAGATGAACGCCTTTTACACGGCGCTGATGGCCAATCTCGGCGTGCCTTTCGTCGATACAGTCACCCGCAGCGTCGATGCCGGCGGTGCTTATTCGGCCTATCTGATCGACGACGATGGCGAGCGCTTCAATGCCCGCGCCCATGACGGCATCCACATGACTTTCCGCGGCTATTCACGCCTCACCCGTCAACTGGCCGACCGCATCATCCAGTCCGTCCCGGCCAGCGCGCAGCCGCAGCAGGCCGCCGGCAACAGCAGTGGGTCGCGCGGTTGATGGCGGTCTCCGGCCTCCTGCTCGGTTTCCTGGCCTTCCAGGGCGTCACCGGCGCGGCCACGGGTTGCAGCAGCCCGACCCTTTGTGATTCCGGTGCGCTGCCGGCGTTCAGCGCGAAGCTTCGCGAAGCCCGCAATGGCGGCGATCCGGTCCACATCTTGCAGATCGGCGACAGCCACACGGCCGGCGACATGATCACCAACGGCCTGCGCACCCGCCTACAGGCCCGGTACGGCAATGGCGGCCGCGGCGTGCTCGCGGCCGGCAAGCCCTATCGCGGCTATCTGACCTTCGGCGTCACGGCGTCGGAGAGCGAAGGCTGGATCTCGAACGTCATCTTCGGCAACCGTCACCAGTCTAACGGCCCCGCGCTCGGCCTGTCCGGCTTCACCCGCACCGCGCGCCGCGGCGGCGAATATCTCGCCGTCACCACCGACACGCCCGACAATGATTTCAACCGCGCCATCGTCTGCGCGCTGACCGGGCCGGGGCAGGGCGCCGTCACCCTGCGCATGGGCACGCAGGTGGAGAATTGGTCGCTCGAGACGGGCCGTGAGGGCGCCGCCTGCCGCACGCTGACCAGCCGCTCGCCGCTCTCCAGCGCCTCGATCACGACGCAGGATGATCGCCCGGTCAGCATCACCTCCTTCGCCACCTTCCGCGACGGCGGCGGCGTGATCGTCTCCAATGTCGGCGTGGTCGGCGCGCAGCTCGAACATTTCGGCCGAACCGATCCGGAGGTGCTGCGCGAGGAGTTCGAGGCCTACCGCCCCGACATGATCGTATTGGCCTACGGCACCAACGAAGGCTTCAGCCCGCGTTTGACCGCGCCGGAATATGAGGCGGTGCTGCGCGCTCAGGTGGCCCGCATCCGCCGTTATGCCGGCCGCGACATCCCGATCATGCTCTTGGGCGCGCCCGATGCCGCCAGTCGCAGCGCGGGCATGGGCGCGAGCTGCGGGGCAGGGTGGTTCACCCCCAATTTGCTGAACGGCGTTCGCTCGGTGCAGCGCCGCGTCGCCCGCGAGCTTCGCCTCGGCTTCTGGGATTGGGAACAGGCGATGGGCGGCCGCTGCGCCTCGCAATCCTGGCTGAATTCCGGGCTGATGCGCAGCGACATGGTGCATTTCACCCGCGAGGGCGGCGACCGGATCGGCGCGATGATCTTCGCCGATCTCGAGCGCGTGACGCCCGCCGCCTCGGTGGAGCGGCCCCGGCCATCGACGACCCTGCCGGTCGCGCCCGGCCCGCGTCCGACGCAGCAGCAGCAATCGCGCCCGCGTTTTCTCCATCCGGGCCAGGTCGAGGAGCCGTCCGCTACGGCCAGACGGCGCCCGTAAGTGCTGTTCCCGACGCTCACCTTCGGGTGGTTCTTCCTCGCGGTCTTCCTCGTCGCCTGGAGCCTCCAGCGCTCCAACGAGTGGCGCAAGATCATGCTGCTCGCGGCCTCGTGGATCTTCTACGGGGCGTGGGACTGGCGCTTCGTCGCGCTCTTGATCCTCAGCGGCGTGCTGAACTGGGGCGCGGCGCAGCTGATCCTGGCCTCCGGCGACAATGAACGCAGGCGCAAGGCGTGGCTGATCCTCGGCATCGTCCTCAACCTCGTGATCCTGGGCTTCTTCAAATATTACGGCTTCTTCATGGAGCAGGTCTCGGCGACCCTCCATGCGATCGGCTGGGAACGCGACCTCTACATCATGGAGGTGATCCTCCCGGTCGGCGTCTCCTTCTTCACCTTCCAGGGGATGAGCTACGTCATCGACGTGTTCCGGCGGCAGACCGCGCCGGCGAGCCTGCTCGATATGACCCTGTTGATGAGCTTCTTTCCGCATCTGGTCGCGGGCCCAATCGTGCGCGCCTCGCATCTGATTCCGCAATTCAAGCAGGTGCCGCAGATCACCCGCGGCATGGCGGCGATGGGCGTGCTGCTGATCGTCTGGGGCCTGTTCAAGAAGAGCGTGATCGCGTCCGAACTGGCGATCAATTTCGTCGATCCGGTCTTCTTCGATCCGTCCGCGCACAGCCCGACCGATCTGACCTTCGCGGCCTACGGCTATGCCGTGCAGATCTATTGCGACTTCTCGGCCTATAGCGACATGGCGATCGGCCTCGCGGCTTTGCTCGGCTACCGCTTCCCGCACAATTTCAACCAGCCCTACCGCGCCCGCTCGCTGCAGGATTTCTGGCGGCGCTGGCACATCAGCCTGTCGAGCTGGTTGCGCGACTATCTCTACATCTCACTGGGCGGCTCACGGCACGGCCTGACGCGCCTTTGTCTGGCGCTCGGCACGACCATGCTCTTGGGCGGCCTGTGGCACGGCGCGAGCTGGAACTTCGTGATCTGGGGCGCGCTTCATGGCGGCGTGTTGGCGATCGAGCGCTTGTGGCGGGAGTTCAAGCCGAAGACCTGGCCGGCTTTGCCCGCCTTCCTCGGCATCATCATCACCTTCCATATCGTGCTCTTGGGCTGGATCTTCTTCCGCTCGCACACTTTCGCGGACGCGATGGCCTTCCTGGGCGGGCTTGGCGGCAGCGCGGAAAGCGCCTTGCTGACGCCCTTGATGCTCGGCCTCATCGTCTTCGGCATGGCGCTTCACGCCTTGCCCCAGCATGCGATCCAGAATGTCGCAATCAAGGTGCGGGCGATGCCGGCCATGCTCGTCGGCCTCGGCGTCGGAATGCTGATCCTGATCATCGATTCGATGCGGCCCGAAGGGGTTGCACCGTTCATCTACTACCAATTCTGAGGATGGTCGGGTGAGCGAGCAGGACAAGATCAAGGACACGACCGGCGAGGCGGAGACCGCCCGCGAGGAAGTCGTGCAGACCGAGCCGGCCAAGGCGCCGCTGCCGGACGTGGAGGGGCTTGCCCACACCATGTCGCCGATCGACCTGCCCGAGCCGGATCAGCCTCTGCCCAATCCTCTCGCCTGGACCTTCACCGTGATCGCGACCGCGGGCATCTTCCTGGCCCTGTTCAACTCCGGCTCGATCCGCTCCTGGTCCTACGAGCTGAAGCCGAGCCCGGTCAGCGAGAAGGTCGTCAGCGCGTCGGAAGGCTGGTTCAACCTCACCGCGACGGCGAAGCTGGAAGCCCCCGTCGACGCCATGCGCGGCTGGTGGAAGGGCGTGCAAAATGCCCGCTTCCCCGGCCAGGAGCCGGTGCCAGAAACGGAAACGGGCCCCGAAGCCGAAGCCCCGGAGCCCGTTCAGTAAGCCTCTCGCGAGAGCGGCTTAACGGTAGAAGTGATGCGCGCCGATCGTCACGGTGCGCGTACGGCCGCGGAATTGCGCGCCCGAGCTGTTCCGGAAGAACAGGCCACCATTGGTGACGTGATCGTGATCGCCTTCCTGCATGTCCTGACGGACCTGACGGGCGACCTCGACCGCCGCGCCCCAGCGCGCATCGCGGCGCTGCGGGTGATAAGCGTGCACGTTGAAGAACTGGCCGCGCTGCAGCACCACGCCGCAGATCGTGCTGCCGAAACGGCGGCGCGGATCCTGCAGGCGGTTCATCACCACTTCGGCGACCGCGATGCGGCCGGTGAGCGACTGGTTGCCCGCCTCGTGCAGAACGACCTTGGCCAGGCATTCCAGATCGTCGTCGATCTCGGTGGAAGCGGTGCGGACCGGCGCGGCCGGCGCTTCGGAGGTGCCAATGACGCCACGCGCCGAGGTCGGAGCCGCCGGAGCGGGCGCAGGAGCAGGGGCGGGGGTGGGAGCAGCCACGACGGCCGGCGCAGCAACGGGCGCTTCGGGGGTCGCAACGGCGGAAATCTGGGCAGAGATCGCATCAGCGGCAGCCGGGTGCGGCGCGGGCTGGGCGAAAGAGGTAGAAGACGGCACAAACATCATGCCGGAAAGGGCCGTGGCGCCAATCACCGCGGTCATCATCTTTCCGTGGACGAACATTCAAAACTCCAGTGATTGCGCTGGAACGCGTCAAAACCGCCGCCGAAAACTATCGGCGGTTTGTCGCGATCACGTCTTGCCTAAGGGAGAAAAAACGCCACCCCCGTGGCCTCCGACGTCATTTGGGCGGCGAATCCTTCCGCCGCAACAACGACACGGTGAGCTGTGACGGGTTCGGGACGGGTTGCGGGAACCTGAACGGATTGAAAGCTGAGCAAATCCACTTACTGCATTGATTCAGTAGAGAATCTGCCGATCCCGCCCGTTCACGCACGAATCAGCCCGGAATCTTTAGCCAGGCCGAATCGGGCATCGCCGCATGGCCGCCCGCCTGCTATCCCCGCTTCGGGTGGTGGGGGACAATGATGAGGAGCTTGGCTTTGCTTGGACTGGTTACGGGTATCGCGGCGCTCACCTGGTTGGGCGCCGCGCAGTTCATGACGCCGGAAGCGCCGGGTCCCGAAAATGCCTCCCAACCGGCCCGCGCTGCCGAGCAGCCGCGCGCCAGCGGCCGCTACCGAGTGCTCGGCGTCGGCGACATCATGATGGGCAGCGACTGGCCGAATGACGGCCTCGATCCGCGCATCACCCCCGGTGCCGATCCCGCGGGCGTGCTGGGTCAGGAACTGGTCGACCTGTTCCGCGGCGGCGACGTCGTCTTCGGCAATTTTGAAGGCACGCTGCACACCAGCAGCGAGAACGCGAAACGCTGCGGCAATCCGGCGCTCTGCTTCGTCTTCCGAAGCCCGCCCTTCCACGCCGAATATCTCCGCCGGGCTGGCTTCACGCTCATCTCCAACGCCAACAATCACAGCCGCGACTTCGGCGAACCCGGCCGCGCCGAGACCTATCGCAACCTGACCAATGCGGGCCTCGCCACCGCCGGCGCGGACGCCGAAGGCACGCGCATCGCCGTGCAAACGCTGGCCGACGGCACCCGCTTCAGCCTGGTCGCCTTCGGCCACAATCCCGGCCTGCTGCAGGTCAGCGATTATGGCCGCCTGACCGACATGGTCCAGCAGGCCGCCGCCCGCTCCGACGTCGTCGTCGTGTCCTGCCACATCGGCGCGGAGGGCGCCCGCCACGACCGCGTCACCCGCGCACCGGAGACCTTCGTCGGCGAGAATCGCGGCGACCCGTTCCGCTTCGCCCGCACCGCAATCGATGCCGGCGCCGACATCGTCTTCTGTCACGGCCCGCACATCCCGCGCGCGATCGAGGTCTATAAGGGCCGCTTCATCGCCTACAGCCTCGGCAATTTCTGGACCTATGGCCGCTTCAACGTCCGCGAGACCGCCGGCATGGCCCCGATCGCCGATCTGGAAGTGAACCGGGAGGGCGAATTGGTGTCCGCCCGCATCGTCTCCGCCCGCCAGGAGCGGCCCGGCGGCCCGACCTTCGATGCCTCCAACGCCGCCGCCCAGCGGATCGGCATGCTGACCGCGCGGGATTTTGGCGAAACCGGCACGACCGTCGCCCCCGACGGCACGGTGAGCTGGCGGCGGGACTGAACCCGAATCCGTCATTCCAGCGAAAGCTGGGATGACGAACTATTGCGGCGGCGCCGGCAGCCCCAATCGCCCTGACCGCAGCGCCTCCGCATAAGCCGCCAGCGCGCGGGGATAGAGCTTATGCTCCTCCTCGAGCACCCGCGCCTCGAGCGTCTCGGCCGTGTCGCGCGGCAGGATCCGCACCCGGGCCTGCGCGATCACCGGCCCGTCATCGACGTCGGCGGTGACGACATGCACCGAACAGCCCGCTTCCTCGTCGCCGGCAAGCAAGGCGCGATTGTGGGTGTCGAGGCCCTTGTACAGAGGCAGCAGGCTCGGGTGGACGTTCAGGATGCGCCCCTGCCAGCGCGCCACGAATTCCGGCGACAGCAGCCGCATATAGCCGGCCAACACGATCAGCTCGACCTTGCGCTCGACGAACGCGGCTTCGACCAGGGCATCGAACGCCGCCCGCTCCAGCCCTTTATGACTGTGCGACCAGATCGGCAGGCCAAGCCGCCGGGCCAGCACCAGCCCGCGCGCTTCCGGCTTGTTCGATGCGACCAGCTCGATCCGGTAGGGGCGGTTCGGGTCACGCCGTTGATATTCGGACAGCGCCAGCATGTTGCTGCCGCGCCCGGAGATCAGCACGCCGACCCGGACGGGCTCAGCCATGATGGGACACGGTCCAGGCGCTCTTCGCCGACCAGTCGCCGGGGCCGGCCGCGACCGTGCAGCCGCGCATCCCGGCCTTGACGCCGCCAATCTCGAACACGGTCTCGCCGGCCTCTTCCAGGGCGACCTTCACCGCCGCCGCCTCGTCCGCCGCGACGATCGCCACCATGCCGATGCCGCAATTGAAGGTCCGCGCCATCTCGCCCGGCTCGATCGCGCCTTGCGCCTGCAGGAAGGCCATGAGCGGCGGCTGCGGCCAGGCGTCGGCCGCGATCCAGGCGTGCAGATTCTCCGGCAGCACGCGCGGCACATTTTCCAGCAAGCCGCCGCCGGTAATGTGCGCCAGCGCCTTGATCTTGCCCCCGCGCACCAATGGCAGCAGCGACTTCACATAGATACGCGTCGGCTCCATCAGCCAGTCGATCAGCAGCCGGTCCGCATCGAACAGGGCAGGGCGGTCGAGCTTCCAGCCCCGGTCCGCCGCCAGCCGCCTGACCAGCGAATAACCGTTGGAATGCACCCCCGAAGAGGCGATCCCCAGGATCACATCGTCCGCCGCCACCTTGTCGCCGGTCAGCGCCTGGCCGCGCTCCACCGCGCCGACGCAGAAGCCGGCCAGGTCATAATCGCCCGGCGCATACATGCCCGGCATTTCTGCCGTCTCGCCGCCGATCAGCGCACAGCCGGCGATCCGGCAGCCTTCGGCGATCCCGGCGATCACCCGCTCGGCGATGCCGTTATCGAGTTTTCCGGTGGCGAAATAATCGAGGAAGAAGAGCGGCTCGGCACCCTGCACGATCAGATCGTTCACGCACATCGCGACCAGATCGATGCCGACCTTGTCGTGCCGCCCGCTGTCGATCGCCAGCTTCAGCTTCGTCCCGACCCCGTCATTGGCCGCGACCAGCAGCGGATCGACATAGCCCGCCGCCTTCAGGTCGAAGAAGCCGCCGAATCCCCCCAACGACGCATCCGCCCCCGGTCGCGCCGTCGCCTTGGCCAGCGGCCCGATCGCCTTCACCAGGGCATTGCCCGCCGCAATGTCCACGCCAGCCTGCGCGTAAGTATAGCCTTTGTCGCTCATGGTCGGGAGCGCTAGCCGCTCCGCCGTGCATTTTCCACGCTTGGTTTTCCGCCGCTGACCCGTCAAAAGGCCCTCGTGCGCAAATCCTTCCTTCTCGTCGGCACCGCCGCTTTGCTGATGGCCGGCGATTCCAGCCTGTTGCGCGCCCAGCTCGACGGCTCCGATCGCGGCATTCCGCCGGTCGACAGCACCAGCAATTTCGAAGTTACCGGCATTCAGGTCGACGTGAATGGCCGCAACGCCAATGATGCCCGGCAGGAGGGGTGGAAGGCCGCCCAGCGCGCCGGCTGGAAGAAATTGTGGGCCCGCACCACCGGCCGCCCGGAAAGCGAAGCGCCCAACCTCAGCGACACGGTGCTGAACCAGATCGTCAGCGCGGTGATCGTCGAGGACGAGCAGATTGGCGAGCGCCGCTACATTGCGCGCCTGGGCCTGTTGTTCGACCGCGCCCGCACCGGCGAGATGCTCGGTGTCTCCGGAATCGTCCGCCGCTCCGTGCCGCTGCTGGTCATTCCGGTGATGCGCACCGGTTCCACCGGCTATGCGCTGGAATTTCGCTCGCCCTGGCAGGCCGCCTGGGCCCAGTTCCGCACCTCGCAGAGCGTGATCGACTATGTCCGCCCGGTCGGCACTGGCGCCGATCCGTTGCTTCTGAACGCCGCGCAGACCGGCCGCCGAAGCCGCGGCTGGTGGCGGGCGGTGCTCGATCAGTACAGCGCCTCCGACGTGCTGATCCCCGAGATGCAGTTGAGCCGCGCCTGGCCCGGCGGCCCGGCCATCGGCCGCTTCACCGCCCGCTATGGTCCCGACGCGGAGATTATCGGCAGCTTCGAATTGCGCGCCGAGAGCGGCGAGCAGATCCCGCAGATGATGGCGGAGGGCGTGCAACGGATGGACGCGCTCTACGTCCAGGCCTTCAACGCCGGCCTGCTGCGGCCGAACCCGACGCTGGTCACCCCACGCCAGTTCCTGCCGACGCCGCCACCGCCACCGCCCGAGGTCACGCCGGTCGATGTCGGCCCGGCCGAACAGGATGGCGCGGAAGTCCCGGTGAAGGGCCTTCCTGCCGAGCCGCAGGTGCCGACGGCACCGACACCGCGGCCCACCCCGACGCCCGAAGCCCCGCCGGGCTTCGGCCCCAGAGCGCTCCGCTAATCCCGTGCAGCGCGACCAGATAGCGCTGCCGTTCCAGTGGCCGGTGGCGGATCGCGACGAGGATTTCCTCGTCAGCGACGCGAACCAGCTGGCTTTCACCCATTTCACCCGCTGGTCGCTTTGGCCGGTGATGGCGACCTTGCTCACCGGACCGCGCAAGTCCGGCCGCTCGCTGCTGGCGCAGATTTTCGTCCGCAAGACCAGCGGCCGGGTGCTCGATCATGTCGAGGACCGGGACGAGGAGGAGCTGTTCCACGCCTGGAACGACGCGCAGGCGCGACGGCGGCCGCTGGTCCTGATCGGCACCGCCCCGCCACCGGCCTGGTCGATTCGCCTGCCAGACCTCGCCTCGCGCATCGCCGCCACGCCGCAGGTCGCGATCGAGCAACCGGACGACGAATTGATCGCGCAATTGATCGTGAAGCTGCTCGCCGACCGGGGCATTGCCGCCCCGCCCGATCTCCCCGAGTTCCTCGTCCCCCGGATCGAACGTTCCTACGTCGCCATTCAGCACGTCGTGGACACGCTCGATCGCGACATCCTGGCCAATCGCAAGCGGATGAGCCTTGCCGCGGCGCGCCACGCATTGCAGGAGGCGGGCCTGATCCGCCGCGCCCAGCGCCGGGCCTGAAGGGAAACCAGTGGATACTCCCGTTCCCGCGTCCGACGTCGTCGCGCCAGCGCGAAGTCCCTATTTCAACCGCGAGCTCTCCTGGCTCGCCTTCAACCGGCGCGTGCTCGAGGAGGCCGGCAATCCTGCCCATCCCCTGCTGGAACGGCTGCGCTTCCTCGCCATTTCCGGCGAGAATCTCGACGAATTCTTCATGGTCCGCGTCGCCGGCCTGAAGGGCCAGCAGCTGGAGAATGTCGAGGAGAGGTCGGCCGACGGCCTGACCCCGTCGCAGCAGCTCGCCGCGATCGCGCTGGAAGCGGACGCGCTGACCGCCAGCCAGCAGGAAGTCTGGTCGACGCTGCGGGAGCAATTGCGGGCGGCCGGCGTCTCGGTGCTCACCGCGGATGAAATCGGACCGGAAGACGGCGAATGGCTGGACCGTCATTTCGAGAATAATGTCTATCCGATTATCACCCCGCAGGCCATCGATCCGGCGCACCCGTTCCCCTTCATTCCGAACAAGGGCTTCAGCCTGATCTTCGACCTGAAGCGGGAATCGGACGGCGAGCCGATCCAGGAACTGGTCATGCTCCCGGCTAGCCTGCCGCGCTTCATCCGCCTGCCGGGCGAGGCGGACCGCTATATCGCGGTCGAGACGCTGATCCGCCGCCAGTTCGCCACGCTCTTTCCCGGCTATGCCCTGACCGGCGGCGGCGCGTTCCGCATCATCCGGGACAGCGACATCGACGTCGAAGAGGAAGCCGAGGATCTCGTCCGCTTCTTCCGCACCGCGATCAAGCAACGCCGGCGTGGCCGCGTGATCCGCATGAAGCTGGAAGCGCAGATGCCGGATCATCTGGTCGCTTTGGTCTCCGAAGGGCTCGGGGCCGGCGATGCCCTGATTTACGAGGCGACCGGTTTCCTGGGCATTGGCGATCTGTCCGGGCTGGTCGAGGCCGATCGTCCCGACCTCAAGTTCGAGCCCTACACGCCGCGCTTCCCCGAGCGGATCCGCGAGTTTGACGGTGATTGCTTTGCCGCGATCCGGGCCAAGGACATCATCGTCCAGCACCCCTATGAGAGCTTCGACGTCGTCGTCGCCTTCCTGCGTCAGGCGGCCGAGGATCCGGATGTCGTCGCAATCAAGCAGACGCTCTACCGCGCCGGCAAGCAATCCGCCGTCATCAATGCGCTGATCGCGGCGGCCGAGGCGGGCAAGTCGGTCACCGCCGTGGTCGAACTGAAGGCCCGCTTCGACGAGGAGCAGAATCTGCTCTGGGCCTCCGCCCTCGAGCGCGCCGGCGTGCAGGTCGTCTACGGCTTCATCGAATGGAAGACGCACGCCAAGATGAGCATGGTGGTGCGGCGCGAGGACGGCGCCTTCCGCACCTATTGCCACCTTGGCACCGGCAATTACCACCCGGTCACCGCGCGCATCTACACGGATCTGAGCTACTTCACCGCCGATCCGCGGGTGGGCCGCGATGTCGCCGACATCTTCAACTACATCACCGGCTATATCGAGCCGCGCGGGCTGGAGCTCATCTCGATGTCGCCGCAGCATCTGCGCGCCGGCCTGATCGAGATGGTCGACGCGGAAATCGCCCATGTCCGGGCCGGCCGACCGGGCTGCCTGTGGGCCAAGCTCAATTCGCTGGTCGATCCGGTGATGATCGACAAATTGTACGAGGCCAGTGGGGCAGGGGTGGAGATCGACCTGATCGTCCGCGGTATTTGCTGCCTTCGCCCGGGCCAGCCCGGCCTGTCGGAACGGATCCGGGTTAAATCGATCGTCGGCCGCTTTTTGGAGCACAGCCGCATCTGGTGCTTCGGCAACGGCGACCGCCTGCCGAGCCGGAGGGCAAAGGTGTTCATCAGCTCGGCCGACTGGATGCCGCGCAATTTCGATCGCCGGGTCGAATACGCCGTGCCGCTGGAAAATGAGACCGTCCACCGCCAGGTGCTCGATCAGGTCATGCTCGCCAACATCATCGACAATGAACAAAGCTGGCGACTGGACAGTGAGGGCAATTACACGCGCATCGCGCCCAGGCCCGGCGAGGAGCCGTTCAATCTCCACCAATATTTCATGACCAACCCGTCTTTGTCGGGGCGCGGCGAGGCGATCCGGAACCGGGATTCCAGCCCGCGCAAACTCACGCTGGCGCGGTCGCGGAGCCGATGATGACTGCCGGCCCTGTCGCCATCGTCGATATCGGTTCCAACTCGGTGCGTCTGGTCGTCTATTCGGGCGCGACGCGCGCGCCGTTCGTATTGTTCAACGAAAAGGTCATGGCCGGCCTCGGCCGCGACATGGGGGTCAGCGGCACATTGTCGGACGAGGCCCAGGCCCGCGCCCTGTCCGCGCTCGCCCGCTTCCGCCTGCTGATCGGCCGGATGAAAGTCGCGCGCACCCGCATCTTCGCCACCGCGGCGGTACGCGACGCGGCCAACGCGGCTCCGTTCGTGGCGGAGATCCGCGCGCTCGGCTTCGATCCTGAAATCCTGTCCGGCGAGGAGGAGGGTAGGCTCGCCGCCCTTGGCGTCCTTTCGGGTATTCCCGACGCCGACGGCGTGGTCGGCGACCTGGGCGGCGGCAGCCTGGAACTGGCCGATGTCGCGGACGGCAAGGTGCGCCGCCGCATCTCCTTGCCGCTCGGCGTGCTGCGCATCGCGGAAATGCCGACGATGAGCAAAGCTGCCTTGTTCGCCAAGCTGCGCCGTGCGCTGGAGAAAGCGGATTTCGGCGGCCTCGCGGCAGGGCGGCCCTTCTACATGGTCGGCGGCTCCTGGCGCGCGCTGGCGCAACTCGATCTTGAGCTCACCAAGCACCCGCTACCGATCACCCATCTGCATGCCCTCGCCCCCGATCGTCCGGCGGCCTTGCAACGCAAGCTCAATACGCTGCTGCGCAAGGAGGGACCCGGATCGCGGATCGGCGGCAACCGCGGCCCGACGCTGCCCCATGCCCTGCTCCTGCTGCGTGCCGTCGTCGACGTGCTGGCGCCGAGCCGCCTGGTCGCTTCGGCCTACGGCATCCGCGAAGGCCTGCTCTATGACGATCTCGACGAAGCCACGCGGCGGATCGATCCGCTCATCGCCGGTACCTGCGAAGCGGGCGAGAAGCTTGGCCGCTTCCCGCAGCATGGCGACCTGATCGACGGCTGGATCGGGAGGATTTTCCACGACGATGCGCCTGAGGCTGCCCGCCTGCGTCGTGCTGCCTGCCATCTGGCTGATGTCGCCTGGGCCGCCCACCCCGATTTCCGCGCCGAACGGGGTATCGCCTTCGGCCTGCACGCCAATTGGGTGGCGATCGACGCCGCTGGCCGAGCCCTGCTCGCGCAGGCGCTCTACACCTCGTTCGGCGGCAGCGGCGAACTGCCCTTGCCGGGGGTGGTCGCCCTTTGCAGCCCGGAGGCGATCAAGCGGGCTCGTCATTGGGGCCTGGCGCTACGCCTCGCCCAGCGGCTCAGCGCCGGTGTGGCCGCGCCGCTCGAGCGTTCGAGCCTGTCGATCCAGGACGACAGGCTGGTACTGTGGCTCCCTGAAGGGGAGGCTGCGGGCTTTGGCGAGACGGTCGAACGCCGTCTCAGGTCCCTTGCGAATGCGCTTGAAAAGAAAGCGGACTTTATCTTCGGCTGAGGCGATCAGCCGCAATCGATCCGGGTCACCTTGTTCTGCCCGTCAAGATGGATGTTCAGCCGGTCCGTGCGGTAATCCATCGTCACCGCCATGCCCGGCGCGATCCAGCGCATCGTGCGCGAGCCCGAGCCGCGCACCGCCTCGGTGCCCAGAGCCTGCGTCGCGGTCTGCCCGATCAGGCCCTGCACGCGGGTGGCGTCGCAAGTGTAGCGCACGTCATTGCCACCCTTGCTCACGTCTTCTCCTCCGGTCGTCGTGCAACCGGCCACGACCAGACCCACGGTCGCCACTGCGATCAAGCTACGCATCCACTTGCTCCGTTCTCGTCATCACCAGCTTGCCCCGGACGACCGCGAAGGCAAGTCGCCCTTCGACCAGGTCCAGCGCATCGCGCCCAAATTCGTCATAGCGCCAGCCCTCCAGGATGGAGAGGCCGGAACGCTTGCCGGCGGCCAATTGCTCCAGTTCGTCGGATCGCGCCACCAGCCGGGCGGCGACATTGCTCTCCTTGGCGCGGATCTTGAGCAGGAGCTTCAGCAGGTCGGCGACCAGGGCGCCGTCCTTGCCAAGGGATGGTCCGCGCTCGTCGCGCGGCGGCATTTCGTCGGCCGAAAGCGGTGACGCGCTCGCAATCGCGTCCATCAGCCGACCGCCGATGTCGTTGCTCCGCCAGGCCGCGGACAGGCCGCGCACCCTGCCGAGCGCATCGCGGTCGACCGGCGGATGCATCGCCAGGTCGGCCAGCGTCTCGTCCTTCATGATCCGGCCGCGCGGCAGATTCTTCGACCGCGCCTCGATTTCGCGCCAGGCCGCCAGCATCTTCAGCCGGCCGAGGACTTCCGGCTTGCGGCTCGCGATTTTCACGCGCTTCCAGCTCTCGCCCGGATCGTTGAGGTAGTTTGCGGGGTCGGCGATCCGCTCCATTTCCTGGTCGAGCCAGGCGCCGCGACCGGTCTTCTTCAGCCGGTCCAGCATCTTCGGGAACAGGGTGGCGAGATAGGTGACGTCGCCGATCGCATAGTCGATCTGGCGCTTGTCGAGCGGACGGCGGCTCCAGTCGGTGAAGCGCGCGCCCTTGTCGAGATGCTTGCCGAGCATCGATTCGACCAGATTCTGGTAACCGACCTGCTCGCCCAGCCCGAGCGCCATCGCCGCGATCTGGGTGTCGAACAACGGATGCGGAGTCGTGCCGGTGAGATTGTAGACGATCTCGATATCCTGCCCGCCGGCGTGGAAGACCTTCAGCACGTCCTCATTGTTGACCAGCAGTTCGAGCAAGGGCGCGAGGTCGAGATCCTCCGCCTTCGGATCGATCGCCGCCGCTTCGTGGACGGACGCGACCTGGACCAGGCACAGGTCCGGCCAATAGCTGTTTTCGCGCATGAATTCGGTATCGACGGTGACGAACGGCTCCTTGGCGAGCCGCTGGCACAAATCGGTGAGCGCGTCGGTGGTGGTGATCAGGGGATGGATGTTCATGTGAGGCCGCTCATAGGCCTGAGATGAGCAGCTGAAAACACCCGCGCGGGCCCCGCCTGTGGGCAAAACGCTTCCTTCCCTTTAGGGGGTGCCGAATCAACTGAACCGAAGACACTCAAGGCGACCTCGATGCACGCATACCGGACTCATACCTGCGGCGAATTGCGCGCCGATCATGTCGGGCAGGATGTCCGCCTGTCGGGGTGGATCCACCGCACGCGCGAGCATGCCAACGTGCTCTTCATCGACCTGCGCGATCATTATGGCGTCACCCAGGTGATCGTCGAAACCGATTCGGCGCTGTTCCCGATCGTCGACGCGCTCGGGCCCGAATCCGTCATCACCGTCACCGGCAAGGTCTCCGCCCGCGCCGCCGAGACGCTGAACGACAAGCTCCCGACTGGCGAGATCGAAATCTTCCCGACCGCGATCTCCGTCCAGTCCAGTGCCCAGCCGCTGCCGCTGCCGGTGTTCGGCGACATCGACTATCCCGAGGAAGTCCGCCTCAAGAACCGCTATCTCGACCTTCGCCGCGAGCGCATCCACAAGAACATCCTGCTGCGCTCCAACGTCATCGCGTCGCTTCGCCGGCGGATGATCGAGCAGGGCTTCACCGAATTCCAGACGCCGATCCTGACCGCGAGCAGCCCCGAAGGCGCGCGCGACTATCTGGTCCCGAGCCGCGTTCACCCCGGCAAATTCTACGCGCTCCCGCAGGCGCCGCAGATGTTCAAGCAGCTGCTGATGGTCGCCGGCTTCGACAAATATTTCCAGATCGCGCCCTGCTTCCGCGACGAGGATGCCCGCGCGGATCGCTCGCCGGGTGAATTTTACCAGCTCGATTTCGAGATGAGCTACGTGACGCAGGACGACGTGTTCGCAGCGATCGAGCCGGTGCTGCACGGCGTGTTCGAGGAATATGCCGATTGGGAAGGGAAGGGCCGCAGCGTCTCGCCGCTTCCCTTCAAGCGCATCCCCTACCGCGAATCGATGCTGAAATACGGCTCCGACAAGCCGGACCTGCGCAATCCCTTGTTGGTCACCGACGTCAGCGACTTCTTCAAGGGCTCCGGCTTCGGCCGCTTCGCTTCCATCGTGGAGGCCGGCGATGTCGTCCGCGCCGTCCCGGCCCCGAACACCCACGAGAAGAGCCGCAAATTCTTCGACGACATGAATTCGTGGGCCCAGAGCGAAGGTTTCCCCGGCCTCGGCTACGCCACCCAGAAGGACGGCGTGTTCGGCGGCCCGATCGCCAACAATCACGGCCAGGACGGCATGAAGGCGATAGCCGAGGCGATGGGCCTCGGCCCCAATGACGGCATCTTCTTCGCCGCCGGCAAGGAAGGCCAGGCCGCAAAGCTCGCCGGCCTCGCCCGCACCCGCGCAGCCGAGCAATTGGAGCTGATCGACAAGAGCCGGTTCGAATTCTGCTGGATCGTCGATTTCCCGATGTTCGAATATGACGAGGACGCCAAGAAGGTCGATTTCTCGCACAACCCCTTCTCGATGCCGCAGGGCGAGCTGGAAGCGCTGGAGACCAAGGACCCGCTCGACATCCTCGCCTGGCAATATGACATCGTCTGCAACGGCGTGGAGCTGTCGTCCGGCGCGATCCGGAACCACCGCCCGGACATCATGTACAAGGCGTTCGAGATTGCCGGCTATTCGCAGGAAGAGGTCGACACCAATTTCGCCGGCATGATCAACGCCTTCAAGTTCGGCGCGCCCCCGCACGGCGGCTCGGCCCCGGGCGTCGACCGCATCGTCATGCTGCTCGCCGACGAGCCCAACATCCGCGAAGTCATCCTCTTCCCGATGAACCAGAAGGCCGAGGATCTGATGATGAACGCGCCGGGTGAAGTCAGCGCCAAGCAGTTGAAGGAATTGCATCTGCGCCTGGCCGTGCCGGCGGCGCAGGCGGCGAAGACGGCCGCGCCGGAGTAGGGCAGCGCTGCCCGTCCCAATACCGTCCAGCCTGAGTGTGTCGAAGGCCTGTCCTTCCCTTGAAGCTCGTGGAAGAAGAAGGGCAGTCTTTCGACGAGCTCAGGATGAGCGGGAGTGGTGATGCCGATCGATCTTTCCGACTACGAAGCTGGCGGCAAATATCCCGGCGATTATGCCGACGATCTGGTCGAACTGCAGGAGCAGGTCGCCCGACTGCTCGTCAGCCTCGCCGTGCACAAGAAGCGCGCGATCATCGTCGCCGAAGGCTGGGATGCGGCGGGGAAGGGCGGGGCGATCCAGCGCCTCACCGCCGAATGCGACCCGCGCCATTATCATGTCTGGCCGATCGGCGCGCCGACCGAGGACGAGAAGGCGCATCACTATCTCTGGCGCTTCTGGACGCGGCTGCCGCGCGGCGGGGAAGTCGCGATCTTCGACCGCTCCTGGTACGGCCGAATCCTGGTCGAACGGGTCGAGGGCTTCGCCACCGAGGCCGAATGGCGCCGCGCCTATGACGAGATCAACGAGTTCGAGGCGCAGCAGACCGCCGACGGGACGTTGATCATCAAGCTCTTCTTCCACGTCACGCAGAAGACCCAGGACAAGCGCCTCGCGGACCGTCTCGACGATCCCTGGAAGCGCTGGAAAGTCACCGCCGAGGATTTCCGCAATCGCGCCCGCCGCGAGGATTATCTCGCCGCGCTGAGGGACATGTTCCGCGAGACCGACACGCGCTGGGCGCCGTGGACGGTGATCGACGGCAACGACAAGAAATCCGCCCGGATCGCCGTGCTGCGCGCCGTCGCCGACGCGCTCAGGAGCCACGTCCCTGCCGATCCGCCCGCCATGCGTCCCGAAATGGAACAGGCGGCACAGGATTTCCTGCAGCAGCGCGGCTGAACCTTGCCAGCGGCGCGGGAGAGGCCTTTCCTGAACGCAAGGATTTCAGGGAGTCCCGCCATGCGCCGCTTCGCTCTGCCGCTCGTCGCTCTGCTTGCCCTCTCGGCCTGCAGCCACACGCCTTATGGCTACGGCTACGGCTATGGCCCGGACGACGCTTTCGGCTATCAGGGCGGCGACTGGTCCGGCAGCTATGGCGAGGATCTGTCCCGCCCCGATCCCTGGCTCGAAAATACGCGCGAAGGCCAGATCATCCTCCGGCGCGCCTTGGGCAATGGCGGCTACAATCCCAGCGCCATCCGCCATCTGAACATCCAGTTCCGCCGCTTCGCCGACACCAATCGCGACCGCCGCTTGAGCGACCGCGAAATCCGCCTCGCCCTTGCCCGCTGCGCCACCCACGGCTGGCGCTGGTAACGCTCAGGCTTCGGGATAGGCGATCCCGATGATCTCATATTCCTTATCGCCGCCGGGCAGGGTGACGCGGCGCACGTCGCCCAAAGCCGCGCCACGGACCGCCCGCGCGATCGGCGAATAGAAACTGATCCGCCCGGCCCCGGCTTCCGCCTCATCCTCGCCCACGAGGGTCACGACGCGCTCGTTGTCGTCCTCGTCGGCAAGCGTCACCGTCGCGCCGAACCAGACGCGGTCCTTTTCCGGCTGCTTGGCCGGATCGGTGACCTTCGCTTCCTTCATCCGCCGGGCGAGGAAATTGATCCGCCGGTCGACCTCGCGCAGTCGCCTGCGGCCATATTGATAATCGGCATTCTCCGACCGGTCGCCATTCGACGCGGCCCAAGCGATCGTTTCCAGCAGCTTCGGCCGCTCGCCGCCGAACAAGGCCTCATATTCCTCGCGCAGCGCCCGGTAGCCGGCCGGGGTGATGTAATTTATGCGCTCGCTCATGTCCGGCGGCGTTACCGCGACGCGCCACCCAGGAAATAGGAAACCCGTCCGCGCGAACGGCTCCCGCCCGGGTTCATCAGGTCGTAGACCATCGCATTCTCGATCACCCGCTGAATGTAATTGCGCGTCTCGGCGAACGGCACGTCCTCGATCCAGTCGATCACGTCCACGCTGTCGGAGCGCGGATCGCCATTGCGCGCGATCCACTGCGGCACCCGGCCCGCGCCGGCGTTGTAGGCGACGGCAACCAGCACGAGGTTGTTGTTGAACCGCTCCATCAGCCCGGCGAGATGCTGCGAGCCCAGATGGATGTTGTAATCGGCATTCTCGGTCAGCTGCGTGAGGTTGTAGGGCACGCCCGCCCGCCGCGCTTCCGACTGCGCCGTTGCCGGCATCAGCTGCATCATCCCGCGGGCGCCGGCCGAGCTGACCGCGCCGCGATCGAACGAGCTTTCCTGCCGCATGATCCCGTGCGCTTCGGCCCAGACGTTGCGGAAGGCCACCGGCACGTTGACGGTCGGAAAGCCCGGCCGCGCATAATAAGTATCGCCGGCGCTGCGTGCCTCGCGCGCCACCCACACGGCCAGGTCCGGCCGGCCGATCGCCTGGCCATATTCCGCTGCCAATGTGCGCTCGCGGTCATTGTCC
>JAFAEG010000007.1 GCA_023424095.1 Pseudomonadota bacterium
GTGGACCTTTCGGTCCACCGCCCCTCGATAGCGTAACTAAGAGCTGTGACGCGCTTAGTTGTTCGACGCCATGTTGCCCTTCACCTGATTGAAGGTGTTGCCGAGCTGGCCGCCGAGGTTCGACATGGCGGTGATGGCGGCAACGGCGATCAGAGCGGCGATCAGGCCGTACTCGATCGCGGTGGCACCCTTTTTGTTGCGAATGAGCTTGCGAATGGTCTGCATTTTGGGTCTCCTTGGTTCCACTGACGTCTCGTTCCGCCGCCCGCATCCGGTCAAAAATTCGGGATCAGCTAGGACGAAATCTAGTCCTCGGAAGTTGACAAATGTTGAAAGAAAGAAAGTTAACGTTTGGTAACTGCGTTCGACACGTTGTTCCACATCAGGCTGGTCTGATCTGCAACACCGCTGATCGCCCCGACCATCGCCAGGAAAATAAGCGAAAGTATCAAACCATATTCGACCGCCGTGGCGGCGCGCCGATCCCGGAGCAATCTTTTAAAGCCACGCATGAAGCTTCTCCGGTTGAACGGCGGAACTGCCGCTCGATTGGGAATTACCGGATCGTGTTTAACGAATTGTAAGCAGATGGGCAGGAAGTGAAAAAAAATCCGACAATGATCGTGGTGGCCGTGGCGCTGGTGGCGGATGATGGCAGCGTGCTGCTGCAGAAGCGCGCGCCGGGCCGGTCGATGGCCGGCCTGTGGGAATTTCCCGGCGGCAAGGTCGAGGCGGGGGAGACGCCCGAAGCGGCACTGGCGCGCGAATTGTGGGAGGAGCTTGGCGTCGAGGTCGATGAGAGCGCGCTCCAGCCGAGCTGCTTCGCGAGCGCCCCGGTCGGCGAGCGGCACATGATCCTCTTGCTCTATATCTGCCGGGAGTGGCGCGGCGAACCCAAGCCGCTCGATGCCGAGCAGCTGGATTGGGTGCCGCTGGCCGCCATGCGCGCGCTGCCGATGCCGCCCGCCGACGAGCCGCTGATCGGCCTGCTGGAAGCCCTGCTCTAGTCCCTGCGCTTCAGCGCTTCGCTCAGTGAGGCGGTGGCGCTGCCCCGGCGGGCTGGCTGCGGCTGATCGGGCGAAGGCGCCCAGCCGCTCAGATGGACGATCTCGAATCGCTCCGGAATGCGGCCGTCGGGATCGGCGCCACCCGCAAAGGCGGCCTGTGCGGCGGCATAGCCCAGCCGGCCGAGCGGCCGCCGGGCGCGCGACGCCAGGATGTTGGTCCAGGCGAGCTCGCGCAGGTCGCCGACCAGTTGCGGCAGACCGGTGTAGCGCACGTTGATCGTCTCGACGTCGGCGACCGGCAGGGCAAAGCTGGCCCGGCTGAGCAGATCCCCCGCCGCGCGCACATCGATCTGCGGGTGGACGTGCGCCGATGCGGGCCGCTCCTCCGCCTCGTCGGCCACCTGCATGGCGCGTTTCAGCCGCTGCAGGCTGCCCGCGCCAACAAAGGCGCCGAGGAACAGCCCGTCCGGGCGAAGCAGGCGGCGAATCTGCACCAGCGCGCCGGGCAGGTCGTTGACGCTGTCCAGCACCCCGGCCGACACGACGAGATCGAACGATCCGGGCAGGAAGGGCAGGGCATCCTCCTCGTGCCGCAGCCCGTCGAGGGCCGCGGCGAACCCGCCACCCGCATCGCAGGGCGTGACCTCGATGCCCTGGGCCCGCAGCTTTTGAGTCAGCAGGCCGGGGCCGCTGCCAAGGTCCAGCGCCCGTTCGAAGCGGCGCGACACCATATCCAGTCGGTCCAGCAGATCGTCGGCCATCCGTCGCAACAGCGGGTTTTCGGCCGCCCGGCCGAGGCGGGCCGCGCGATCGCGCCGGGCCTGCCGCAGCGAAGCGTCGAAGAGGGCGGCAGGGGCAGGAACGGAAGCGGTCATCGCGATGCAACTAGCAGCTTCATTGGATGCGTTCGCGCTTTCAATGTTCCGGTCCTGACGATAAAAAGCCGCGACGTGCGCGAGTGTATTGCAATGATAATACGCCTGTGCGACAGACCGTGCGGAAACATGACATCCTATGACCGAGCATAATTTCGAACAAATGCGCCGCGCGATGGTGGCGAGCCAGTTGCGGACCACCGGGGTCAACGACCCGCGCGTGGTCACTGCGATGGGCGCGGTGCCGCGCGAGCGTTTCGTGCCGGCCGATCGCGCCTCCACCGCTTATGCCGATGCCCTGATCCCCCTGGCGGGCGGGCGGGCGCTGAGCAGCCCGATGGCATTGGGGCGGATGCTCACCGAAGCGCGGCTCTCCGGTACGGAGAAGGTGCTCGTGGTCGGTGCTGCGACCGGCTACGCCGCCGCCGTTGTCGCGCGCCTGGCCGGTAAGGTCATCGCGCTGGAAGAGGATGCCGAACTCGCCGCAAATGCGCGTCAGGCGCTGGCCGACAGCGACGTGGACGTGGTCGAAGGCCCGCTGGCGGCCGGCTGGGCCGCAGGCGGGCCTTATGATTTCATCCTGATCGATGGCGCCGTGGAGTTCGTTCCGCAGGCCCTGATCGATCAGGTTACCGACGGAGGCCAATTGGCGGCCTCGATCCTCGACAATGGCGTGCCTCGGCTCAGCGTCGGCCGGGTGGTCGGCGGGGCGTTCGGCGCGATCGCTTATTCCGATGCGGCGGCCCCGGTGCTGCCCGGCTTCACCAAGCCGCGCGGCTTCAGTTTCTAAGGGAATGTTATGCGAGTGATGCGGGGAGGCTTGCTGGCCGCGGTTGCGGCGACGGCGCTGATGTCGGGGACCGGCGTCGCCGAGACGCTGCGCGAGGCGCTGGAGCGGACCTATCGGAGCAATCCGACCTTGATGGCTCAGCGCGAGCGGCTGCGTAGCCTGGACGAATCGGTGGCGGTCGCGCGGGCCGGGTTGCGGCCGCAGGTATCGGCGACCGCCGGCCTGAACCAGGATCTGTTCAATTCCGGCTCGGGCGAGCCGCGCAATTTCAACGTTGGCGTGGACGTCTCCTATCCCTTGTTCAACGGTGACCGGGTCCGCAACCAGATCGGCGCGGCCAATGCCCGCGTCGACGCCGGCCGCGCCGACCTGCGCGGCACCGAGGGCGACATCTTCACCGAAGCGGTCGGCGCCTACATGGATGTCATCCGCGATCGCTCGATCGTTGCCCTGAACGAAAATCAGGTGCGCGTGCTGCGCACCAATCTCGAGGCGACGCGCGACCGGTTCGAAGTCGGCGATCTGACCCGCACCGACGTCGCCCAGTCCGAGGCGCGTCTCGCCCTCGCCGAAAGCGCGCTGGCAACGGCGCAAGGCCGCCTGCGCACCAGCGAAGAAGGCTATCGCCGGATCATCGGCGATTTGCCGGCCGAGCTTGATCCGCCGCCGGTGCTGCCGCGCCTGCCGGATACGGCCAACGAGGCGGTGCTGATCGCCCTCGACAACAATTCCGACCTTCGCGCCATCGCCGCGCAGGTCCGCGCCGCCGGCCTCGATGTGGACGTGATCCGCGCGGATCGCCTGCCGACCGTGAATGCGGTGACCGGCGTGGACTATCTCAACCGGCTCGGCTCGGGCGCTGAATTGCTCAACGGCCCGCCGGTGCCGGGGCAGTCGCTGCCGGCCAACGAGGTCGCCGGCGGATCGATCGGCATCACCGCTCGCATTCCGATCTATCAGGGTGGCTCGGTCGGCGCGCGCGTCCGCCAGGCCAGCGCGATTCGCACCCAATTGGTCGAGACCGCGATCGAGACGGAGCGCCTGATCATCGCCCGCACCCGCGCCGCCTTCGCGACCTATCGCGCGGCGCTGAATGCGATCGAATCAAACACCGTCGCGGTCGCCGCCAACCAGCTCGCGCTGGAGGGCACCCGCGCCGAGAATACGGTGGGCACGCGCAACGTGCTCGACGTGCTGAATGCCGAGCAGGAATTGCTGAACAGCGAAGTCCAGCTCGTGACCGCGCGCCGCGATGCTTATGTCGCCGGCTTCGCTTTGCTGAACGCGATGGGCCGGGCGGAAGCGGAGGATCTCGGTCTCGACGGCGGGCCGCTCTATGACCCGCTCGTCCACTATAACAGCACCCGCGGCCGCGCCTCCGACTGGAGCGATGGCCAGGAGCGGGCACCGGCCTCCACCCGCACCGCGCCGCCCAATGCCGGCGGTCCGATCGGCGAGCTGATCGGGCCGGTCGACACCCGTGCGCAGCCGCAGCCCAGAAATCCGTGACAGCCCGCCCCGAATAGGCGATAGCTTGACGTCATATGGGTGACATCCAGCAAGATCCGTCGATGGAAGAGATTCTCGCGTCCATCAAACGCGTTATCCGCGAGGACAATCGCGTGCCCACGCCGCCGCGCGCCGCCAAGCGCGCCGCGCAGCCGCCGGTTCCGGCGCCGGACGTGCCCGATGACGACGTGCTGGAGCTCGACCAGCCGCTGGAACAGCCGGTGACGCTGGCCTCCGACGATGCGGTCGCCGCCAGCCGGCAATCGCTCGCCGCTTTGAGCAATGCCCGTCCGCCTGCCGCGCCGGCGGTCAGCGAGGGCGGTCCGCTGGAAGCGGCGGTGCGCGACATGTTGCGGCCGATGCTGAAGGAATGGCTCGACGAGAATCTGCCGAAGATCGTCGAAGAGCTCGTGACCCGCGAAATTTCCCGCATTTCAGGGCGCTAGAGCGGTTGCGAGGCAGGCGGAACGCCTGCCGGCCCGGCAAGCGCGACCATCAAGAGCGCTCGCTTGTGACGTTTCGGCGGGGGTGTTACGCCTCTGCCATGAAGAAGCTCCTGCTGTGCGGCCTCGCCGCTCTCGCGCTCGCTCCGCTCCCGGCCGCCGCCCGGCCGATGACCGCCACCGATCTTGCCACGATGAAACGGATCGGCGCGCCGACCGTGTCGCCGGACGGGCGATGGCTGGTCTATCAATTGCGCGAGACCGATCTCGCCGCCAATCGCGGCCGCACGGATCTTTGGCTGCTCGATCTCAACCGGCCGAACGCGATCCCGGTCAAGGTCGCCTCCACCCCGCAGCACAACGAACATGACGCCCGCTTCTCCGGCGATGGCCGCTGGCTCTATTATCTGACGGGCCAATCGGGCTCCGAGCAGGTCTGGCGCGTTTCGCTGCCCAATGGCCGTCCGCAGCAGGTGACCAGCGTCAATGGCGGCATCTCCGGTTATCTTCCGTCGCCGACCGGTGACCGGATCGCGGTGTGGGCCGACCGCGATCAGCGTTGCGACGACCTCGCCTGCGCCGATGTTCCGGGCGCGCCCGAAGGGCAGGGCAGCGCCCGCGCCTTCAACGAGATTTTCGTTCGCCATTGGGATTCGTGGGAAACGCCCAACACCTTCTCGCGCATCTTCCTCCTGTCCGTGGGCCGGGACGGCCGCGCCCCCGGCAGCCGCGTTCCGGTCCCCCCGGGCCCTA
>JAFAEG010000016.1 GCA_023424095.1 Pseudomonadota bacterium
CGCCGCAAATCCCCCCACAAACGTGCCGATGCGCGGCAGCGGCCCCCGCAAAAGGGCGACGGCCGGCGCCCGCCCGTGCAGCGGGCAAAGGGCAAGCGCCGCCAACCCGACAAGTCTGCGACCGCCGCGCCGCCGCAGCCGCGCCCCGACCGCCCGGCGCGGCGCAGCCCGTCGCCGAACAGTCCGTTCGCGGGGCTCGCCGCCCTGCTTGCCGAGGGTCGCAAGGACTGATGGCAAGCCCCGGCGCCGCGGGCAGCATCCGGCTCGACAAGCTGCTCTGGTTTCTGCGCTTTGCACGGTCGCGCAGCCTCGCGCAGGCGATGGTCGCCGCGGGCCATATCCGGCTCGATGGACGGCGCATCACCCGGCCGTCGAGCGCGGTGCACGTCGGGCAAACTTTGGTGCTGCCCGTCGGCGAGCGGATCGAGGTGGTGCGGCTGCTGGTGCTGCCGGTCCGCCGCGGCCCCGCGCCCGAGGCGCGCGCCTGTTACCAAAGCCTCGATCCCGCGCCGCCCGCCACCGGCAGTTCGGCTATCAGCGATGATGGAAAAGCTGTGCATCGCGATGCGCCGCCCGACCCTATCGAGTGAGAGTGATTCGCAACTGTGCGCTAGGCGTTGACGCACCGCCGCCGCGCGGCATAGAGGCGAGCCAAGAGAGAGCCTGACGGCCCGCTTGCCGTCATCTGAGGGAGCCTGAAACCATGACCTATGTCGTCACCGATGCGTGTATCCGGTGCAAATATATGGACTGCGTCGAGGTGTGCCCCGTCGACTGTTTCTACGAGGGCGAGAATATGCTCGTCATCAACCCCAATGAGTGCATCGATTGCGGCGTGTGCGAACCCGAATGCCCCGCCGAAGCAATCCTGCCCGACACCGAAAGCGGCCTCGAAAAATGGCTGGAAGTGAACACCAAGTTCAGCGCCGAATGGCCGAACATCACGGTGAAAAAGGACAGCCC
Source organism: Pseudomonadota bacterium (assembly GCA_023424095.1). GTDB lineage: Bacteria > Pseudomonadota > Alphaproteobacteria > Sphingomonadales > Sphingomonadaceae > Allosphingosinicella. Next base: position 964 of record JAFAEG010000016.1, read on the forward strand.
GGCCGACGCCGACGAGTTCAAGGGCGTCGAGGGCAAGTTCGAGACGCATTTCTCGCCCGAACCGGGCGAGGGCGACTGACCCCAAGTCTTTCGATTCGATCGGGGCGGGACTTTCCCGCCCCTTTCTTTTGCCCCCTTGAAACCCTCTCGCTTGGCGCCGATGTAGGGCGATGGAGGGGCCAGCCCGCCGGATTCTCCGGCGCGGCATCCCGAAACATAAGGACATATTTCCAATGATCGACCCGCTCGCCGCCCTGGTTCCCGTTGTTGTCGAACAGACGAGCCGCGGCGAACGCAGCTTTGACATCTTTTCGCGCCTGCTGCGCGAACGGATCATCTTCGTCACCGGCGAGGTCGAGGATAATATGGCGTCGCTAATCACCGCGCAGCTGCTGTTCCTTGAGTCGGAGAATCCGAAGAAGGACATCTATATGTACATCAACTCGCCGGGCGGCGTCGTCACGGCGGGCATGGCGATCCACGACACGATGCAATATATCCGCCCGCGCGTCGGCACGGTGTGCATCGGTCAGGCGGCGTCGATGGGCAGCTTCCTGCTCGCCGCGGGCGAACCCGGGATGCGCGTCGCGCTGACCAATGCCCGCGTGATGATCCACCAGCCGTCAGGCGGCGCGCGCGGCATGGCGTCGGACATTGAAATCCAGGCCAAGGAAATCCTGCGGATCAAGAAGCGGATGAACGACCTGTATGTGAAATATACCGGCAAGCCGCTGAAAGAGATCGAAAAGGCGATGGACCGCGACACCTTCCTCGAAGCGGACGAAGCCAAGGCATTCGGGCTGGTCGATCATGTCTATGACCGCCGCCCCGGCGCGCTGGAAGGCGACGCGGCGAAGGATCTGAGCGAAGGTCCGACGCCCTGATTGGCCTCGCTTGCACGCCCCGGTAACCGCATTTGTTGACGCCCGCTTGGCGCCTTGCTGCTACGCGGGACATTGCCGCGATGTCACCCAATTGCCATATTGTAATTGGGTGGCCGCGGACTAGGATAAGGACGGCACCGCCATTTCGGCGCCTGCCAGAGGAAGTTTTATGACGAAATTGAGCGGCTCGGACAGCAAGAGCACCCTTTATTGCTCCTTCTGCGGCAAGTCGCAGCACGAAGTCCGCAAGCTGATTGCCGGTCCCACCGTGTTCATCTGCGACGAATGCGTCGAGCTGTGCAACGACATCATCCGCGAAGAGATCAAGGGCGGGGTTGCCGCGCGCAAGGACGGCGCGGTGCCGACGCCGCTGGAAATCTGCCAGCATCTCGACGCCTATGTCATCGGCCAGAACACCGCCAAGCGCGTGCTGTCGGTTGCGGTGCACAATCATTACAAGCGCCTCGCGAACAGCGGCCGCGGCGACGATGTCGAACTCGCGAAGTCGAACATCCTGCTCGTCGGCCCGACCGGCAGCGGCAAGACCTTGCTGGCACAGACGCTCGCACGTTTCCTCGACGTCCCCTTCACCATGGCCGATGCGACAACGCTGACCGAGGCGGGTTATGTCGGCGAGGATGTCGAGAATATCATCCTCAAGCTGCTCCAGGCGTCGGATTACAACGTCGAAAAGGCGCAGCGCGGCATCGTCTATATCGACGAAATCGACAAGATCAGCCGCAAGGCCGAAAATCCGTCGATCACCCGCGACGTGTCGGGCGAAGGCGTTCAGCAGGCGCTGCTGAAGCTGATGGAAGGCACCACCGCCTCCGTCCCGCCGCAGGGTGGCCGCAAGCATCCGCAGCAGGAGTTCCTGCAGGTCGACACGACCAACATCCTGTTCATCTGCGGCGGCGCGTTTGCGGGCCTCGAGAAGATCATCGGCGACCGCCTTGAGGGCAAGTCGATCGGCTTCGGCGCCAATGTCGCCGCGCCGGACGAGCGCCGCGTCGGCGAAGTGCTGCGTCAGGGCGAGCCCGAGGATCTGCTGAAATTCGGCCTGATCCCCGAATTCGTCGGCCGCCTGCCGGTGATCGCGACGCTCGAGGATCTCGACACCGAAGCCTTGGTGAAGATCCTCAAGGAGCCGAAGAACGCCTTGGTGAAGCAGTACGCCAAGCTGTTCGACATGGAGGATGTCCGCCTCAGCTTCACCGACGACGCCCTCGTGGCGGTCGCCAAGAAGGCGATCGAGCGCAAGACCGGCGCCCGCGGCCTGCGGTCGATCCTGGAGAATATCCTGCTCGACACGATGTTCGACCTGCCCAGCATGGAAGGCGTCGACGAGGTGGTGATCGACAAGGACGTCGTCGCCGGCACCAAGGAGCCGGTGCGCGTCTATGCCGAGGTGAAGGGCGAAACGGCGGCCTGACGCATCGCGCATCGCGGATGCGCTGACTGCCCGATTGCTTTATGATCCTCCGCGCCGACTCGCGCGCGGAGGCCCTCATGGACTCGCAACAGAACGTCGCCCCCCAACCCGTACACACGCCGGATCCCGAGAAGCTGCAGGCCTTCATGGGCAAGATGGTCGGCGACATGTCGACCGCGATCAGCGGCGCGCTGGTCGTCCTCGGCGACAGGCTCGGCCTCTACCGGGCGCTCGCCGAGATCGGCCCGGCCAGTTCCCAGGATCTGGCCAAGCATACGGGGCTGTCCGAACGCTATGTCCGCGAATGGCTGGCCGCGCAGGCCGCGTCCGGCTTCGTAAATTATGATCCGGCCGCCGAAGCCGCTTTCTCGATGACGCCCGAGCAGGCGATGGCGCTCGCCGACCGCGATTCCCCGGTGTTCGTCGCCAGCGCCTTCCAGCTGATCGCCTCCACCTACATCGACGAGCCGAAGATCGCCGAGGCGTTCCGCAGCGGCGAGGGCGTCGGCTGGCACGAGCATCACGAATGCCTGTTCCGGGGCACCGAGCAATTCTTCCGCACCGGCTATCGCGCCCATCTCGTCGACGAATGGCTGCCCGCAATGCCCGGCCTGGTCGAGCGGCTGACCGCCGGTGCGAAGGTCGCCGACATCGGCTGCGGCGCGGGCGCCTCGACCATCGTCATGGCCAGGGCCTTTCCCAACAGCCAGTTCCTCGGCTTCGATTATCACGGCGCCTCGATCGACCGGGCGCGCGAGGCGGCGCTGGAGGCGGGCGGCCCGGCCAACCTGCATTTCGAAGTCGCCACGGCCAAGGACACGCCGGGCGCGGATTATGACCTGGTCGCCTGCTTCGATTGCCTGCACGACATGGGCGATCCGCTGGGTGCGGCACGGCGCATCCGCCAGATGCTGAAGCCGGACGGGGTGTTCATGCTGGTCGAGCCGTTCGCCGGCGATTCGCTCGCCGACAATCTCAACCCGGTGGGTCGGATGTATTATTCCGCCTCGACGATGATCTGCACGCCGGGCAGCCTGGCGCAGGAGGTCGGCACGGGCCTCGGCGCGCAGGCGGGGCCGAAGCGGCTCAGCGCGGTGCTCACCGACGCCGGCTTCTCCTCCGTGCGGGTGGCGACGCAGACGCCGTTCAACCTGATCATCGAGGCGCGGCCGTAGCGTCGCTTAAGCTGTGGACAAATCGTCTGCCGATTGATGCGCTCTTAAGGTAACCCATATAGGACGGGAGGAGCCGCTGCGGCTCCACCTGGAGTATGTGAGTGACTGCGACCTACCCTCTGCTGCCCCTGCGCGACATTGTCGTGTTCCCGCACATGATCGTGCCGCTCTTCGTCGGGCGGGACAAATCGGTCGCCGCGCTGGAAAGCGCGATGGCGGCGGACAAGAATATCTTTCTCGTTTCGCAGCTCGATCCGTCGGATGACGATCCCGACCGCGAGGCGCTCTACGATCTCGGCGTGGTCGCCACCGTGCTGCAGCTGCTGAAGCTGCCGGACGGCACCGTGCGCGTGCTGGTCGAGGGCAAGGAGCGTGCGACGCTCGCCGACATTCGCAGCGAAGGCGGCCATCTCGTCGCCGACGTCGAGGAGGTCGAAGGCGAGGAGCCGGAGGGTGCCGAGATCGCGGCGCTGATGCGCTCGGTCGTCGAGCAGTTCGAAAATTATGCGAAACTGAACCGCAAGCTTCCGGCCGAGACCGGGATGCAGCTCTCGCAGATCGAGGAGGCCTCGCGCCTCGCCGACGCGGTCGCCGCGAACATCTCGATCAAGGTCGCCGACAAGCAGGCGCTTTTGTCCGAGCGTGACGCCGGCAAGCGCCTGGAAATGGCCTATGCCTTCATGGAGGGCGAGCTTGGCGTCCTGCAGGTCGAAAAGAAGATCCGCAGCCGCGTGAAGCGGCAGATGGAGAAGACCCAGCGCGAATATTATCTCAACGAGCAGTTGAAGGCGATCCAGCGCGAGCTGGGCAATGAGGGCGAGGACGGCGCCGGTGGCGACGAACTGGCCGAACTGGCCCGCAAGATCGACCGCACCAAGCTTTCCAAGGAAGCCAAGGGCAAGGCGCAGGCGGAGCTGAAGAAATTGCGCGGCATGCAGCCCATGTCGGCCGAGGCCACGGTCAGCCGCAACTATCTCGACGTCCTGCTCGGCCTGCCCTGGGGCAAGAAGAGCAAGCTCAAGCACGACATCAGCGAGGCCGAGCGGATCCTCGACGAGGACCATTATGGCCTCGAAAAGGTGAAGGAGCGGATCGTCGAATATCTGGCCGTGCAGTCGCGGGTGAACAAGTTGAAGGGCCCGATCCTCTGCCTCGTCGGCCCCCCGGGCGTCGGCAAGACGAGCCTCGGCCGCTCGATCGCGCGCGCGACCGGGCGCGAATTCGTTCGCCAGTCATTGGGCGGCGTGCGCGATGAGGCCGAGATTCGCGGCCACCGCCGCACTTATATCGGCTCGCTGCCGGGCAAGATCGTCACCAACCTGAAGAAAGCCGGCAGCAGCAACCCGCTCTTCCTGCTCGACGAGATCGACAAGCTTGGCCAGGATTTCCGCGGCGATCCCGCCTCGGCTTTGCTCGAGGTGCTGGACCCGGAGCAGAACAGCAAGTTCCAGGACCATTATCTGGAGCTGGATTACGACCTTAGCGACATCATGTTCGTCACCACGGCGAACTCGCTGAACCTGCCGCAGCCTCTGCTCGACCGCATGGAGATCATCCGGCTGGAGGGTTATACCGAGGATGAGAAGGTCGAGATCGCCACGCGCCATCTGATCGCCAAGCAGATCGGCGATCATGGCCTGAAGGACGGCGAATTCGCGCTGACCGAAGACGGCCTGCGCGACCTCATTCGCTATTACACCCGCGAGGCGGGCGTACGCACGCTGGAGCGCGAGATCGCCCGGCTGGCGCGCAAGGCGCTGCGCCACATCCTGGAAGGCAAGGCGACCAGCGTCACCGTGACGGCCGAAAATCTCGCTGATTATGCGGGCGTGCGCAAATATCGCCACGGCATGGGCGAGGATGAGGATCAGATCGGCGCCGTCACCGGCCTGGCCTGGACCGAGGTGGGCGGCGAATTGCTGACCATCGAATCCGTGACCACGCCGGGCAAGGGCATGATCAAGACGACCGGCAAGCTCGGCGAAGTGATGCAGGAATCGGTGCAGGCCGCCTTCAGCTTCGTCCGTGCCCGTGCGCCGGCTTATGGCGTGAAGCCCAGCCTGTTCGCGCGCAAGGACATCCACGTCCATCTGCCCGAAGGCGCAGTGCCCAAGGACGGGCCCTCGGCGGGCATCGGCATGGTCACCGCGATCATCTCGACCCTGACCGGCATTGCGGTGCGCCGCGACGTCGCGATGACCGGCGAGGTCACGCTGCGCGGCCGTGTGCTGCCGATCGGCGGGCTGAAGGAAAAGCTCCTCGCGGCGCTTCGCGGCGGCATCGCCAAGGTGCTGATCCCGGCGGAGAATGAAAAGGATCTGGCCGAAATCCCGGCGAACATTCGCGAGGGGCTGGAGATCGTGCCGGTGGCCCATGTCGACGAGGTGCTGGTCCACGCCCTCGCCACGCCGATCGTGCCGATCGAGTGGAGCGAGGCGGACGAACTGGCCGCGGTGCCGGCGTCGGAACTGACCGGCGGCGATGATCATGGCGGGGTTTCCGTCCGCCATTGAGCGTTGCGCGACGCGATGTTTAGGGGCGGTCTTCCGGTGCGCCAGAGGGCGGGACCGCCTTTCCCTTTGACTCTGGCGTCATGCTGTTGTCATTTGAGGGCTCTTCGGTCGAAGAGTCCCGGGGGCAATTGGCAGCAGGGGTGCGGACCAAATGAATAAGCAGGAGCTGATCGGTCAGGTGGCCGAGACGACGGGTCTCGGCAAGCAGGAGGCGTCGCGCGCGGTCGAGGCCGTGTTCGATACGATCAGCAGCGCGCTCAAGCGCGGCGACGAGGTCCGCCTGGTCGGCTTCGGTACCTTCTCCTGCTCGCGCCGAAAGGCGTCGACTGGCCGCAATCCGCGTACCGGCGAACCGATGCAGATCAAGGAATCGACCCAGCCCAAGTTCAAGCCTGGCAAGGGCCTGAAGGATTCGGTGAACGCCTGACGGCCAATGGGTCCGTCATTCCAGCGAAAGCTGGAATCTCCCTTCTCGAAACCACGGATGAAGGCACCGAGATTCCAGCATTCGCTGGAATGACGCTGGTGGGCTC
>JAFAEG010000069.1 GCA_023424095.1 Pseudomonadota bacterium
CCCGGCAGGTTCGTCCCCCGGGCGCGCTTTTCGTCGTAGCGCCACCAGCCCCTAATGCAGCATCACCCGCCAGACGATCCCGACGATCGCCACCAGGATGAAGATGATCATCGGCAGCCAGCCGCGAAGGCCGGTGCGGAATTCCTTGGGGTGATCGCTGCGGAATTGCAGGAAGCGCGGCTCGATGCCCTGCAGATGGGCGACCTGCACGATCTCCTCCTGCGGGCCGTTGGTCAGGAATTCGAGCAGCTCGAGCCGCTCCTCCTCCTCGATCTGCGGATAGCGGCGCAGCAGGGTGGTCATCCGCTCGGTGCGGGCATTGCTGGTGACGACGACGTCGCCGAGGCCCCGGCGCGCGGCCGGGGAATATTGTGCACTGGACATGATATGCTCCAATCGTCCGGGCGCCCCGTCCGGGGTCGCCGCAAGTCAAAGCCGAAATGGTGCGGAACGGCGCGACGGCCGGTCCGCTGGGGGCTTCAGACGATGGGAGGGGCGCGGGCCTGGTAGGAGCGTGACGCCTGCCCGGCGGCGCTCGCGGCGACGGTGGCGGACAGCGGGGCGCGGGAGGCAAAAAGCGCGGTGACGGAGGCCGAGGCCGGCAAGGCACCGGCATCGTCCACCTGATCGGCGGCGCTTCGGTCCTGGGAAGTCTCCGCCCATCTGTCCGGCGCCATCTGGGCGATGCCGATGTCGGGCGAATAGGACGCGGTGGCGAGCGTCGGCGCGGCGAGCCGGTCGTCGGCCGCCACGGCCGGAACGGCGCCGCCCAGGATGACGAACAGCAGAGCGAGCAGGCGCGCGGCCCGTCCCAAAGCGTCATTCGTCAGAGATTTTGCCACGCGCAAAGCCTGCTCCTGTCCCGCGGGACCGCTTCGCGGATGTAGGCTTCGCGGCGGCGAATGCAATGCGGGCGCTGCGCCCTAGCCCCCGAACGCGAAGAGCCCGGCAGGACGATGGTCCCGCCGGGCTCCCGTCACGCCTTTGTGGCGCGCTTAGAACAGGTTGGCGATCAAAGCGGCGATGATGCCGGTACCGATCGCGACCAGCACCGCGTCGTCGCCCGAGCGCACCCACTGGTGCCCGCGCGGCGCGGCCTGCAGCCGGTTGTGCCGCTGGATCACCTGATAATTGCGCGCCTGGTTGCGATCGAACCGTTCGCCGCGCTGCCAGCGCCGCTGCTGGTTCACCTGCCCGTAGCGATTGCCCTGGGCGTAGCGGTTCGCCTGGCCGTAGCGATTGGTCTGCGCATGGCGATTGTCGCGGACGTTGCGATTGGCCTGCACGTTGCGGTTGGCCTGCCGGTCATCGTGGCGCGCCGCCTGCTGCTGGCCGCGCGGGCCGAAATTCTGTGCGGCGGCAGGGGTGGCGGAGACCGCGACGGCAGCGGCGGCGGCAGCGGCGAGAATGAGTTTCTTCATGACGACCTCCAAAAGGCACGCCGGCATTGGCGTTGATGCCTTTATCGGCCCGCCCGGTCGCGAGAGTTTGTCCGCGCCGGCCCCCATTCGTATCGCTTTGTCGCCCGCTGTCGCGGGAGCCAGGAACCACTCTGGCAAGAGATCTCGCCGTCCCAACTCAATAGACGGCCTCGAACTCCCAGCCGGTCAGGTCCAGCAGCATGGCCCCGACCTCCCTGCCCGGGCCGTCCTCGGGGCTCCAGAAGTTGGTGAAATGATAGCCCTCGCCGTCAATCCCCTCGAAAATCCACTGTGCGCCATCGCAGCCGAGGCTGCACGGATTGGCCGGCAGCGCGAAGAGGCGAGTCCGTTCGATCGCGGCGAGCAGCCGCTCGCTTTCCGCCGGCGTCAGCGTCCGCTCGATCCGCGCCTGGACCGTCCCCGGCTCATAGCCCCCGGCGCCGGAGAGCCGTCGGGCGATCAGCCGATGGGTCGCGCCCGCGCTTTCGATCCGGACCGTCACCGGATTGTGGAAGGAGGGCAGCCAGGTGAAACGTATGGTGCGCGCGTCCGCCGCGCGCGGTTGCTGGGCGGCGCGATGCAGGGAGGGCTCGCCGGCCGCAATGAGATGCTCCGCGAACCAGTCCATCTTGAAACCGCTCAGCAGGGGCGTGCAGGCGTTACGGAAGCCGCAGGCGACGCCGCTTTCGAGCAAGGCGGGCGGGAAATAGCCCGCGTCGTTGGTTGGCGATTCACGCTCGCCTTCCGGCACGCGGCAGTTGGGTCGCACTGGCTCTCTCTCGGCGGCCGCCTGCTGCTCTTCGACAGGCGCCGGGGCCGTGCAGGCGGCAAGGAACAGCGGCGCGGCGAGCAGAGTCGCGCGCGCCGCTTTGGGCCTCATTGGTCGAGGAAGCTCCGCATTTTCCGTGACCGGCTCGGATGCTTCAGCTTCCGCAGTGCCTTCGCCTCGATCTGCCGGATGCGCTCACGGGTCACGCTGAACTGCTGCCCCACTTCCTCCAGCGTGTGATCGGTGTTCATCCCGATCCCGAACCGCATGCGCAGCACGCGTTCCTCGCGCGGGGTCAGGCTTGCGAGCACACGGGTGACCGTTTCCTTGAGGTTCGCCTGGATCGCGGCGTCCACCGGGATCACCGCATTCTTGTCCTCGATGAAGTCGCCCAGATGGCTGTCCTCCTCGTCGCCGATCGGCGTCTCGAGGCTGATCGGCTCCTTGGCGATCTTCATCACCTTGCGGACCTTCTCCAGCGGCATGGAGAGCCGCTCGGCCAGATCCTCCGGAGTCGCCTCGCGGCCATGTTCGTGCAGGAACTGGCGGCCGGTGCGGACGAGCTTGTTGATCGTCTCGATCATGTGAACCGGGATGCGGAGGGTCCGCGCCTGGTCCGCGATCGAGCGGGTGATCGCCTGGCGAATCCACCAGGTCGCATAGGTGCTGAACTTGTAGCCGCGGCGATATTCGAACTTATCGACCGCCTTCATCAGGCCGATATTGCCCTCCTGAATCAGGTCCAGGAATTGCAGGCCGCGATTGGTGTATTTCTTGGCGATCGAGATGACGAGGCGCAGGTTCGCCTCGACCATCTCCTTCTTGGCGATGCGGGCCTCGCGCTCGCCTTTCTGCACCTGGTTCACGATGCGGCGGAATTCGGCGAGGGACATGCCGGTCGCGGTCGCGATCTCGGCGATCTCGGCGCGGATGCGCTCGATCGCGTCGCCTTCGGTCGTGCAGAAGGCGTTCCACTTCTTGTCGATGCCGCAGACGCGCTCGGCCCAGCCTTCGTCCAGCTCGTGGCCCATATAGGCGTCGAGGAAGGCGCGGCGCGGCACCTTGTGGCGCTCGGCCAGCCGCAGCATCTGCCCGCCCAAGGCGTTCAGCCGCTTGGAGTAAGAATAGAGCTGGTCGACGAGATATTCGATCTTCGCGCCGTGGAACTGGACCGACTCCACCTCCGCGGTCAGCTGCTCGGACAGCGTCTGGTACTTCTTCTCGTCGCCCTTGGAGAAATCCGCGCCGCCGCTCATCGCGCCCATGCGGGCGAGCTGCAGCTTGCTGAACTTCTTGTAGAGATCGGTGATCTTCGCGAACTTCTCGAGCGCGTCGGGCTTCAGCGTCTCTTCCATCTGCGCGAGGCTGAGGGTGTTGTCCTCATCCTCTTCCTCGGCCGCCGGGGCCTGGGTGCGGCGCTCGACCAGATCGTCGTCGTCGTCATTCTTCTCCGGCGCGGCGTCCTCGACCTCTTCCTCTTCCTTGAAGCTGGGGCCGGCATTCTTTTCGGAGATGCTGCCGTCATCTTCCTCGGCGGCCGCGACCTGCTCCGCGGTCGGCCCCTTGGAGAGCATCGCTTCCAGGTCGAGGATTTCGCGCAGCTGCATTTCGCCGGCGTTGAGCGCGTTGGACCAGCTGATGATCGCGTTGAAGGTGATCGGGCTTTCGCAAAGCCCCCAGATCATCGTGTCGCGGCCGGCCTCGATCCGCTTGGCGATGGCGATCTCGCCCTCGCGGCTGAGCAGCTCCACCGCGCCCATTTCGCGCAAATACATGCGGACGGGATCGTCGGTGCGATCGACCGTCTCCTTCTTCTTCTCGACGACGAACGTCTCGCCGCCTTCGCCATCGACTTCGTCGACCGCCGGCTCGTCCGCCTGCGGCTCGTCATCGTCCGCTTCCTCATTTTCGACGACATTGACCCCGAGCTCATTGAGCGCCGACATCACGTCCTCGATCTGCTCGGAGGACATCTGATCCTGGGGGAGGGCCGCGTTCAGCTCGTCATAGGTGATGTAGCCGCGCTTCTTGGCGCGGTTGATCAGCTTCTTGAGGTCCGCTTCGTTGAGGTCGATCAGGGGCGCATCGCCCGCTTCGCCGCGATCTTCCGTCTCGGCCGTTTCCGTCTTCGCCATGCGTTACGCCTGCCCGTTCAAACTGTTTCGTCACCCAGGACCAGGCGGCTCAAGCGCTGGTCCAACTCTTGAATTTCCGCCCTCAGCCGCTGCTGCTCGGCGAAGTTAGTCTCATCCGACGCCTCTTTCAGTCGCGCTGTCGCGGCCTCATAGGCTGCGACGAGTTCCGGCCTGGCTGCCAGCACATCAACGACCAGAACGAGATCGCGTTGAGCGCGCTCCGGTTCGGCATTGGTCCTGGCGAAGGAGAAATTCAGTCCACGCTGCTGGTCGGAGCCCTCGACGAGCCCCTGTGCCCCAGCGCTGGCCAATATGGTGCGCAGGGCCTCGGGATCAAGCGAATCGTGCGCGAAGGCGGCGTCGAGCAGCAGGTCGCGCATTCTGCGGTCCTCGCCGCCGGTCAACGGCAGCGCCGCGATCGCCTCGGCATGGTCGGCAATCAGCGCCGGGTAGCGGGCCAGGCCGAGCAGCACGGCACGGGCGAGGGCCGGGTGTAGGCCGGCCGTGCCGACCGCCCGCGCGGCGTCCGAGGCCGGGCGGGGAGGGGGCTGAAAGCCGCGTCCGCCGCCGCGCTTCTGGAAGTTGGGCTGCCACTCCCGCCGCGGCGGCCGGGTGATCTCGTCGAAGCGGCGGAGCAATTCGGCGCGATATTGGTCGCGCACGTCCGGGTCGCCGATTTCCGCGGTGAGGCCGAGCAGGCGGCGCTTCAGGCCGGCACGCTGCTCGGGCGTGTCCAGCGGCTCGGCCTCGCGCTCGTGCCGCCACAGCCGATCGACCAGCGCTTCCGGCGTGGCCAGCAGTGCCTCGATCGCGCCCGGTCCGCCGGCGCGAATAAGATCGTCTGGATCCTGACCGGCTGGCAGGGTCGCGAAGGACAAGGAGCGGCCCGGCGCGAGATGGGGAAGGGCGCGCATCGCGCCGCGCACCGCCGCTTTCTGCCCCGCCGAATCGCCATCGAAGCAGAGGATCGGCGTCGGCGCCATCTGCCAGAGCAAGGCAAGCTGCATGTCGGTCAAAGCGGTGCCAAGCGGCGCGACCGTCTCGCCAATCCCGGCCTGATCGAGCGCGATCGCGTCCATCTGCCCTTCGACCACGATCACCCGGTTGGCGCTGCGCGCGGCGGGCGCGGCGCGATCGAGGTTGAACAGATTGCGGCCTTTGTCGAAGATCGGTGTCTCCGGGCTGTTCAGATATTTGGGCTCGCCCGGCCCCAGGATGCGCGCACTGAACGCGATCACCCGGCCGCGTCGGTCGCGGATCGGGAAGGTCAGGCGGCCCCGGAAGCGGTCATAAGGTTCGCGGTCATCGTCGGGCTGGATCAGCAGCCCGCCCTCGACCAGCTTCTCATTGCCGAACGCCTTGAGCGCCGTCTTCAGCTTGCCCCTGCTGTCCGGCGCGAAGCCGAAGCCGAAGCGCTTGCGCGTTTCCTCGCTGATCCCGCGCTGTTGCAGATAGGCGCGCGCCTCACCTCCGGCGAGACCGCCCAGTTGCTCCTCGAAAAAGGCCTGCGCCGCCTCCATCGCCTCGTAGAGGCCGAGCGCTCGCTGCGCCCGCGCCGCGGCCTGCGGATCGGGCGCGGGCAGTTCCATCCCCGCCGCGTCGGCCAGTTCCTTCACCGCATCCATGAACGGCAGGCCGCGCGCGTCGGTCAGCCAGCGGATCGCGTCGCCATGCGCCTGGCAGCCGAAGCAATGATAGAAGCCCTTCTCGTCATTGACGTAGAAGCTGGGCGTCTTCTCGTGGTGGAACGGGCAGCAGGCTTTGAATTCCCGCCCGGCCTTGGTCAGCTTCGCGGACTTGCCGACGAGCGCGGACAATGTCGTCCGCGCGCGCAGTTCATCGAGGAACTGAGGAGAAAGGCTCACGGGGTGAGCATTTCAAACGAAGTGGGGGAGAGCGTCATCCGCGCACGTCAGGCGAGTTTCCCCCGCACGACCGCGCCGGCCTTGCCCATGTCGACCGACCCGGCGTGGCGCTCCTTCAGCACCGCCATCACCTTGCCCATATCCTTGATCGAGGCCGCGCCCGTCTCCGCCACGATCGCATCGATCGCCGCGGCCAGTTCGGCCTCGCTCATTTGCGCCGGCAGGAAGGTCTCGATCACGGCAATCTCGGCCGCCTCGACGTCCGCAAGCTCCTGGCGGCCGCCCTTCACATACATTTCGATCGATTCGCGGCGCTGCTTGATCATTTTCTGCATCACGTCGGTCACCAAAGCGTCGTCGTCGCCCGCTTCCTTGCCGCGCAATTCGATGTCGCGATTCTTCAGCGCTGACTGGATCAGGCGGATCGTGCCCACCTTGGCCTTCTCGCCGGCCTTCATGGCCATCACCAATGCCGTCTTGATCTCGTCGCGAATCATCGTCCGTCCGTCCGAATGGAGTGGAAAGGACCGCCCTTATCCGGCCCCCGCCGAGTTTAACAGGATTGACCGGACGCCGGGTCGCCTCTAGCCGCCGCAGCTTAGCGACATCGTCAAATTTACGAACGGAGTGCCCGCCGCCATGGCCGACGCCTACCACACGCCTGCGCCAGAAGGAGCGACGGGCGTATTGGTCCTGGCCGACGGAACGATCGTCTGGGGCAGGGGCTTCGGCGTGGAAGGCGAGGCGGTCGGCGAAGTCTGCTTCAACACCGCGATGACCGGCTATCAGGAGGTGATGACCGATCCCTCCTATGCGCGGCAGATCGTCACCTTCACCTTCCCGCACATCGGCAATGTCGGCGCCAATCACGAGGATCTGGAGGCGGACAATCCGTTCGCTCTGGGCTGCATCGTCCGCGAGGACGTGACCAAGCCGAGCAATTTCCGCGCGGTGCAGGGCTTCGATTTCTGGATGAAGGCGAACGGCCGGATCGGGCTGAGCGGCATCGACACCCGCGCGCTGACTCGCCGGATCCGCATGCAGGGCGCTCCCAATGCGGTGATCGCGCACCGCGCCGACGGCAATTTCGACATCCCCGCTTTGCTTGCTCTGGCCCGCGACTGGCCGGGGCTTGAGGGCATGGACCTCGCCGAGGAGGTCTCGGCCACGCAAATGTATCGCTGGTCCGGCCGCCGCTGGCGGCTGGGCGAAGGCTATGCCGCCGACGAGGAATGGGATGCGGGCCAGAAGGGCGAGCCGCACATCGTCGCGATCGATTATGGCTCGAAGCGCAACATTTTCCGCAACCTCCGCGATGCCGGCGCGCGCGTGACCGTGCTGCCCGCCACCGCGAGCTTCGACGAAGTGATGGCGCATCAGCCGGACGGCTTCTTCCTCTCCAACGGTCCCGGCGATCCGGCCGCGACCGGCCGTTATGCGGTGCCGGTGATCCAGCAGATGCTGGCGACGAAGAAGCCCTTGTTCGGCATCTGCCTCGGGCACCAGCTTCTGGCGCTGGCGATCGGCGGGCGCACGGCGAAGATGCACCAGGGCCATCGCGGCGCGAACCATCCGGTGAAAAGGCTCAGCGACGGCCGGGTCGAAATCACCAGCATGAACCACGGCTTCGCGGTCGAGCGCGACAGCCTCCCGGCCAATGCGCGTGAGACGCATGTCAGCCTGTTCGACGGTTCGAATTGCGGCCTCGAACTGACCGATCAGACCGCCTTCAGCGTGCAATATCATCCGGAAGCGAGCCCCGGCCCGCAGGACAGCCAATATCTGTTCGAGAAGTTCGTGAGGGCGGTCGGGTGATCAAGCGGGTCATCGCGCCGCTGTTGCCGCTATTCCTAGCGTCTGCTTGCAGCGCAGTTCCGGAAACACCTAATTTGGGTCAGGCGATCGCTTCTGTCGATCCACAGGCACGTGTCTGGATGGATAAAGCGGCTGCATTCGGCCAAGAATGCGGGATGCAAACGATCGGCGTTGGTGTCGACCTCGGTACCTCCGAAGGCTCCGTGGAATGGAATCCGCTGGAAGACGGTGTCGAAGGGAAGCTGCGTTGCCTGGACGGCAAGCTTCGCGCTGCTGGCTTGCGCGGTATCGGCCGCGGCAGTCCCCAATGAGGCTATTCCGAGCCCTCATCCCGTTCGCGCTGCTCGGCGTCGCCGCTTGCGCCACCCCCGCCCGTATGTACTCCACCGCCGAGCTCACCCGCGTCGGCCAGTCCTGCGGGCTCGCGCTTGGCGAGCTGGCGCAGGAGGAAGAGGAGCCGCGCTTGCTCTTCCTGATCGTCCCGAATCCGGCCTTGTCGCAACAACGCTGCGTGTCGCGCTGGGCGCGGCGCCGCAGTCTTCATCTGGTGACCCTGGAAGGGGTTGAGCGAGTATCCGATGCCCCGTCGAACTGACATTTCCTCCATTCTCATCATCGGCGCCGGCCCGATCGTCATCGGCCAGGCGGCGGAGTTCGATTATTCGGGCACGCAGGCGGCCAAGGCGCTGAAGGCCGAGGGCTATCGAATCGTCCTGGTCAATTCGAACCCGGCGTCGATCATGACCGATCCGGAATTCGCCGACGCGACCTATATCGAGCCGATCACGCCGGATTATGTCCGCAAGATCATCGAGAAGGAGCGGCCCGATGCCGTGCTGCCGACGATGGGCGGGCAGACGGCGCTGAACACCGCTTTGGCGCTCGCCAAGGACGGGACGCTGGAGCGGCTGGGCGTGCAGCTGATCGGCGCCGATGCCGAGGCAATCGACAAGGCCGAGGACCGGCTGAAGTTCAAGGACGCGATGACCAGGATCGGCCTGGAAAGCGCGCGTTCGGCGATCGCGCATTCGGACGAGGAAGCGCTCGCGGGGCTCGAAAAGGTCGGGCTGCCGGCGATCATCCGGCCGAGCTTCACTTTGGGCGGGACTGGCGGCGGGGTCGCTTACAATCGCGAGGAATTCCTGGAGATCGTCCGCAAGGGGCTCGACGCCTCGCCGACGACCGAGGTGCTGATCGAGGAATCGCTGCTCGGCTGGAAGGAGTATGAGATGGAGGTGGTCCGCGACCGTGCGGACAATGCCATCATCATCTGCTCGATCGAAAATATCGATCCGATGGGCATCCACACCGGGGATTCGATCACGGTCGCACCGGCGCTGACGCTCACCGACAAGGAATATCAGATCATGCGCAACGCGAGCATCGCTTGCCTGCGCGAGATCGGCGTGGAGACTGGCGGCTCCAACGTGCAGTTCGCGGTCAATCCGCGCGACGGCCGGCTGGTGGTGATCGAGATGAACCCGCGCGTGTCGCGTTCCTCGGCGCTTGCGTCCAAGGCGACCGGCTTCCCGATCGCCAAGGTCGCCGCGAAGCTGGCGGTTGGTTACACTTTGGACGAAATCCAGAACGACATTACCGGCGTCACCCCGGCCGCGTTCGAACCGTCGATCGACTATGTCGTCACCAAGATTCCGCGCTTCGCGTTCGAGAAGTTCCGCGGCTCTGAGGCCTTGCTCACCACCGCGATGAAGTCGGTCGGCGAAGTGATGGCGATCGGCCGCAACTTCCACGAAAGCTTGCAAAAAGCGCTGCGCGGCCTGGAAACGGGGCTGAACGGCCTCGACGACGTCGCCGAGTTGAAGGGCGCGCCGCATGAGGAGATCGAGGCGGCTCTGTCGCGGCCGGCGCCGGACCGCCTGCTGGTCGCCGCGCAGGCCTTGCGGGAGGGGCTGAGCATCGCCCGGATCGCCGCGATCACCCATTATGACCCCTGGTTCCTCGAGCGGATTGCGGAGATCGTCGCAGCCGAGCAGATCGTCTGCCGCGACGGCCTGCCGACGGACGCGGACGGTCTGCACGCGCTGAAGGCAATGGGCTTTTCCGACAAGCGGCTGGCCGATCTGGCGGTGGGGAGCCTGCATCTCAGCAGCGACGCGCGCGCCCTGTCGCGCGGCGGCGGGCTGATCGGCGAGACGGTGCGGGCGCTGGCCGGCGCGACCAGCGAGGAAGAAGTGCGCGACCTGCGCCATCGCCTCGGCGTCCGACCCGTGTTCAAGCGCATCGACACCTGCGCCGCCGAGTTCGAGGCGAAGACGCCCTACATGTACTCGAGCTACGAGGCGCCGAGCTTCGGCGTCGCGGAGGATGAAAGCCTGCCCACCACACGCCGCAAGGTCGCGATCCTGGGCGGCGGGCCGAACCGGATCGGGCAGGGCATCGAGTTCGATTATTGCTGCGTGCACGCTTGCTTCGCGCTGCGCGACGCGGGCTACGAAACGATCATGATCAACTGCAATCCGGAGACAGTGAGCACCGATTACGACACGTCCGACCGCCTCTATTTCGAGCCGCTGACCGCCGAGGACGTGCTGGAAATCCTGCAGAAGGAAGCGGCCAGCGGCGAACTCGTCGGTGTCATCGTGCAATATGGCGGGCAGACGCCGCTGAAGCTGGCGGCGGCCCTGCACGCGGCCGGCATCCCGATCCTGGGCACGCAGCCGGACGCGATCGACCTGGCCGAGGACCGCGAGCGCTTCGCCGCCCTGGTCGACAAATTGGGCCTGCGCCAGCCTATGAACGGCATCGCCCGCAGCCAGGAGGAAGCGATCCTGGTCGCCGAACGGATCGGCTATCCGGTGCTCACCCGGCCCAGCTACGTGCTCGGCGGGCGGGCGATGGAGATTGTCGACGGCCCGGCGCAGCTCGAGGATTATATCCAGACCGCGGTGCAGGTGTCGGGCGACAGCCCGGTGCTGATCGACCAATATCTGCGTGACGCGATCGAGGTCGATGTCGATGCGATCTGCGACGGCGATCATGTCGTCGTCGCCGGCGTCATGCAGCATATCGAAGAAGCGGGCGTCCACTCCGGCGACAGCGCCTGTTCGCTGCCGCCCTACAGCCTGCCCGAGAACGTCGTCGCCGAGATCGAGCGGCAGACGCGGGTGCTGGCCGAGGCTTTGTCGGTGCGCGGGCTGATGAACATCCAGTTCGCGGTGAAGGAGGAGCAGGTTTACCTGATCGAGGTGAACCCGCGCGCCAGCCGCACCGTGCCGTTCGTCGCCAAGGCGATCGGCGCGCCGGTTGCCAAGGTCGCCGCGCGGGTGATGGCGGGCGAGAAACTGGCGGAGCTGCCGGTGATCGACCGCAACATCGCCCATATCGCGGTGAAGGAAGCGGTCTTCCCGTTCGCGCGCTTCCCGGGCGTCGATCCGGTGCTCAGCCCGGAGATGAAATCGACCGGCGAAGTGATGGGAATCGACAGCGATTTCGCCCGTGCCTTCCTGAAGTCGCAGCAGGGGGCGGGGAACGAATTGCCGACCTCGGGCACATTGTTCGTCTCGGTCAAGAACAGCGACAAGCCGATCATCGCCGATGCGATCCGCACCATCATCGGCCTCGGCTTCAAGGTCGTCGCAACCGGCGGCACGGCCGATTATCTGAAAGCCCAGGGGCTGGAGATCGAGCGGGTGAACAAGGTCGCCCAGGGCCGCCCGCATATCGTCGATAAGATGAAGGATGGCGGGATCGACGTGGTGTTCAACACCACCGAGGGTTGGCAGAGCCACAAGGACAGCGCTTCGATCCGCGCCTCGGCGGTGCAACAGCGGATTCCCTACTTCACGACGGCGGCCTCAAGCGTCGCCGCGGTGCGCGCGATCGAGGCTGTTCAGAGCCATCGGCTTGAAGTGCGCGCCCTTCAGGACTATTATTCCAACTCCTGAGGCGGGGTATTTCCACACAGATCGACCTTCGGGCGGACGTCTTTCGGACGTACGGATAATAGATTTTTGAAAGGCGAGTTGGATGGCTACGGTCGATAAGATGCCGATGCTGGCGGAAGGCTATGAGAAGCTCCAGGCGCAGGCCCGGACGCTGAAAGCCGAGCGCCCGCAGGTGATCGACGCGATCGAGGAAGCGCGCGCCCATGGCGACCTTTCCGAGAATGCCGAATATCACGCCGCCAAGGAGCGGCAGGGCCAGATCGAGGCGATGATCGCCGACATTGACGACCGGCTGAGCCGCGCGATGGTGATCGATCCCTCGACCCTGTCCGGCGACAAGGTGGTGTTCGGCGCGACCGTCGAATTGCTCGACGAGAATGACAAGAAGATCGTCTACCAGATCGTCGGCGAGACCGAGGCAGACGCGAAGGTCGGCCGGATCAGCTATTCCTCGCCGCTCGGCCGTGCGCTGATCGGCCGCAATGTCGGTGACGAGGTGGAGTTCTCCGCCCCGTCCGGCGACCGCTATTTCGAAATCGCAAAGATCGAGTTCAAATAAGCGGCGGCGCGCCGATGCGCACCCCCAATAGCTGGCAAGCCGCACGCGCGACCGTCGCGATCGCGCTCGTGACTATTTTCGTCGAACTGGTCGTCTCGGTCATGGGCTGGCGCGACGCGGCCGTCTTGTGGGGCGGCTTCTTTCCGCCGGAAGGGGATCTGCTCGCCTTTCTGAGCGACCGGCTCGGCTTTCCCCGCGCGCCGTTCGTGCTGACTCCGCTGACCGCGGCTCTGCTGCATGCGGGAATGCTGCATCTGTTGTTCAACATGCTGGTGTTCATGTTCTGCGGACGCGCGGTCGAGGGCGCGCTTGGCCCGGTCAACCTCGTCATCCTGTATGTCGTCGGCGCCTATGCGGCCGCGGCGGGCCAATATGGCGCAGACCAACTGACCAGCGGCCTGCCGCGCGCGATGATCGGCGCGAGCGGGGCCGTGTCCGCCGTGATCGGCGCCTATGCCATGCTGTTCGGCAAGAACCGGGTGCGCGTCGCGGATTCCCGGCTGGCGCTGTGGCTCAACGTCGCGTGGCTGATGGCGGCCTGGGTGGGTCTGCAGGTCGCGGTCGCGATCGTGCTCAGCGCCAGCGTCGATGGCGGCATCCTGCTCGCGGTCGGCGCCCATATCGGCGGTTTCGTGGCGGGCGTTCTGCTCGCCCGCCCGCTCCTTCTCTGGCGCTACCGCAAGGCCTGAGCCGCCCGGATCAGCCCTTGGGCTGATCCACCATGTCCGGCTCGAGCAGTCGGTGCAGGTGCACGACGACATATTTCATTTCGGCGTCGTCGACGGTGCGCTGCGCCTTGCCGCGCCACGCTTCTTCCGCCTCGGCGAAACTGGGATAGACGCCGACCAGGTCGATCTTTTCCAGATCGACGAAGTCGAGGCCCTGGGGATCGCGGACACGGCCGCCGAAGACGAGATGCAATTTGCTCATGATCTGAAATGATTCCTACGGGAAATGCGGGCCCGCGTTAGGCGCGGGCACCGCCTTTCCGCAAGGGCGGGCAGCGTTCAGGCGCCGGTTTCTTCCTTGGCCTTGGCAACGACATTGTCGACCGTGCTGCGCACCTGGGTGACAACTTCATCGCTCAGCCGGCTGACCTTCTCGCGGCCGGTATCGACGGCGCCGCGCGCCGCTTCGCCGAGCTTCGCGCCGATCGGCTGCAGCGCCTCGCGCTCACGGCGGCTGGCGGGCAGCAGGGCGCCGACCAGGGCGCCGACCGCGAAACCGCCGGCGAGCGCTGCGACCGGGTTGCTGGCGATCCGCCCGCTGGCGCCATTGCCGGCCCGGTCATTCGCGCCGGCTGCGCCTTGATTGTTGTTCTTCGTCGCCATGATCTTACTCCTGCGTGGACGACGCGGCGGCGGGGATACGAGCCGCCGGGTCGGGATGGGATTTGCGGCCTTTGCCGATCATTCGGCAGGCCAGTTTCTTCAGCGGTCTGCGAAACAGGATGAGCGCGGCGATGCCGGCCGCCACGGTGGAGGCGGCGGGCCGCTTGCGCATCGTGCCCGCAACCTTGTCGCCGACCGCATGGGATTTGCGTCGCATGCCCCCGACCGCGCTCGCCGCGAGATTGGCGGGCTTCAGCCGCTCCTTCAGCGCGCCGGCGGTGCTTTGCACCCGCGCCTTCGCCCGGGCCGAATTGCGCCGGGCCTGTTCCAGTGCGGCGAGGTCTTCGACGCTCATGGTTGCTTCTCCGCCCGCGCAAGCGCGGCCTTCTCTTCCTCATTCCCCCCCAAAGCTGCGAGCCCCTTCGCCCCCGCCCGCGCGGCCAAAAGGCCGATCAGCGCGAAGATCGCGAAAACCACCATCCCCGCCCCAAACGGCCCAATCCAAGTCGCGAGACCCAGGACCAGCGCAAGCACCAGGGCCTGCAACGCACAGAGCAGCAAGACGATGCCGATCCCGAGCAGGCCCGCGCCCGCCTTGGCGCGCGCCGCCCGGTGCCGGGCAACCTGCTTGAGCACGTGAATCTCGGCCCGCGCATAGGCTTTGCCGTCGTCGATCAGCCGCGTAAACAGGCCGCCGATCGATTCTTCGCGCGGGTCGTTGGCCTGCGACGCGAGCAGGCCGCCTTCATCGTCAGGCATCGCGGGCATTGTCGGTCCCGTCGTCGCGGAACTCGCTGATGCCGCTGCGCACCACCCGCGCGACCGCGAAGCCGAGCACGGCCGCGATCCCGATCGCCACGGCCGGGCTGCGCTGCACGAAGGCGCGCGCTTCCTCGAGCAATTCGTCGACGCTGCGTTCGTCGATCGTCGAGGCGAGCGACTTGATGGAATCCGACGCCTTGCGGCCGACCCCGGCATATTGCCCGCCGAAGCGGTCCTCGACCGAACCCGAAGCATCGGCCAGGATCTCGGCGAGATTCTGCAGCAGGCCGGTGGCCTTGCCCTTGCCCTCGTCGGCATATTCGCGCGCCTTGTCGCCGGCCTGGCCGGTCAGCGTGCTGATCTGTTCGCGCACCTGCCCGACGATACCGCTACCGGCTTCCGCGCCGTCGCTATTTTTGTCGAACTGGAAGGCCGATCCCTTCGGCGCATCGTCGCCGGCCTTGGTCGCCGCGCGGCTCTTTCCGCCGCCCGCTTTTCTTTCGCCGCTGCCCTCACCGAGATCGATGTTGGTGTCGATGATGTGATCGGTTCCCTCCGGGAGTCCGGTCTGGCGGGACGGCATGGCAATTCCTCCTTGGTCGGCGATACGCAATACGAACAACTGAACACCCGCGCCGTGCTTCTCGTTCCGCCGCCGATGCGAAAGTTGCGTGCCGCGACCGGCCCCGATAAGCCGCCCGCGAAACGCGCCCTTGCATTGCAAGATAAGCCATATCGGAGCCGAAACAATGACCGCGATCATCGATGTCCATGCCCGCCAGATCCTCGACAGCCGCGGCCAGCCGACGGTCGAAGTCGAGGTGCTGCTGGAGGATGGCAGCCTGGGCCGCGCGGCGGTGCCTTCGGGAGCCTCGACCGGCGCCTATGAGGCGGTCGAGAAGCGCGACGGCGACGATACGCGCTGGCTGGGCAAGGGCGTCGAGCAGGCGGTCGACAGCGTGAACTCCGAACTCGCCCAGTTGATCATCGGCAATGAGGCCGAGGACCAGCTCGAGATCGACGAATTGATGATCGAGTGCGACGGCACCGAGAACAAGATGCGGCTCGGCGCGAATGCGATCCTGGGGGTGTCGCTCGCCACCGCCAAGGCGGCGGCCGATGCGCGCGGTCTGCCGCTCTACCGTTACATTGGCGGCGTTTCCGCGCGCACTTTGCCAGTGCCGATGATGAACATCCTGAACGGCGGCGCCCATGCCGACAATCCGATCGATTTCCAGGAATTCATGATCATGCCGATCGGCGCCGACACGTTCGGCGAGGGTCTGCGCTGCGGCGCGGAGATCTTCCACACGCTGAAGAAGGGCCTGCACCAGGCCGGGCTCTCGACCGCGGTCGGTGACGAAGGCGGCTTCGCGCCCAACATCGGCTCGGCCCGCGAGGCGCTCGACCTGATCATGAAGGCGATCGAGCAGGCCGGCTACAAGCCGGGCGAGGATGTGGTGCTGGCGCTCGATTGCGCCGCGACCGAATTCTTCAAGGACGGCGCCTACCGGCTGGACGGGGAGGGGCGGTCGCTGACCTCCGAGCAGATGGCCGACTATCTCGGTGAGCTTGCCTCGGCCTATCCGATCCGTTCGATCGAGGACGGTATGGGCGAGGACGACCGGCAGGGCTGGGCGGTGCTGACCGAGCGGCTGGGCGACGCGGTGCAATTGGTCGGCGACGATCTGTTCGTGACCAATCCTGCGCGGCTGCTGGACGGGATCGAGGAGGGCCTGGCCAATTCCATCCTGATCAAGGTCAACCAGATCGGAACGCTGACCGAGACGCTTGAAGCGGTGACCACCGCCCACCGCAACGCCTACACCGCTGTCATGTCGCACCGTTCGGGCGAGACCGAGGACACGACGATCGCCGACCTCGCCGTCGCGACCAATTGCGGGCAGATCAAGACGGGCTCGCTGGCCCGTTCCGACCGGTTGGCCAAGTATAATCAGCTGCTTCGGATCGAAGAGGAATTGGGCAGCTCGGCCATCTATGCGGGCCGCGATATTTTCGGCTGAGCACCCCGTCCCAGCCGCCATGCGGCTCGGTTCGGCGTTCTTTTTCGGTGAGCGACCTGTTGCCGCTTGATTCGGTTCGGTTTTACTGATTCTAGTCGCGGTTAATGGCCGTCGCTCCTCGCCCGTTTGTTTTGATCCGTCGTGTCGCCGCCCCGGCTATCGGGCTGGTGATCTTCGGCTATTTTCTCGTCTCCGCGGTGATCGGCGAGAATGGGGTGATGTCGTGGGGCGAATATCGCCGGACCTCGACCGAACGGCAGGCGCAGCTGGACCGGCTGAAGGCGGAGGAGGCGCGGCTGGTGCATCGCTCCGAACTGCTCGATCCGCGCAATCCCGACGCCGACCTTGCCGAGGAAGAGGCGCGCCGACAGCTCGGCGTCGTCGCCGGCAACGAGTTCGTCATCACCCTCGACTGAGGTGAGGGGCATGCCCGTGCGGCATGGCACCCGTTGCGGCCCCCGGCATTTGCGGCCATAGCTCCGCGCAACGCCGCTCATGAACAAAGAGGAGAGGCCCAGCAATGGCCCGAGCAGCCGCCAAGCGCGCATCCGCGTCGCCCGCCCCAGCGATTCCGAATCGCGAGCGCCCGCCTGAACCGAAAAGGTTCAAGGCGAACAAGGAGCAATTGCTCGAATTCTATCGGCAGATGCTGCTCATCCGCCGTTTCGAGGAACGCGCCGGGCAATTGTACGGGCTCGGCCTGATCGGCGGCTTCTGTCACCTCTATATCGGCCAGGAAGCGGTCGCGGTCGGCCTGCAGTCGGCGCTCAATGGCGATACCGACAGCGTCATCACCGGCTATCGCGACCACGGCCACATGCTCGCCTACGGCATCGATCCCAATGTGATCATGGCCGAGCTGACCGGGCGCCAGGCCGGCATCTCGAAGGGCAAGGGCGGCTCGATGCACATGTTCAGTGTCGAGCACAAATTCTACGGTGGTCACGGCATCGTCGGGGCGCAGGTGTCCCTTGGTGCTGGGCTCGCCTTCAAGCACAAATATTCCGGCGATGGCGGCGTCTGCATGGCCTATTTCGGCGATGGCGCGGCGAACCAGGGCCAGGTCTATGAGAGCTTCAACATGGCATCGCTTTGGGACCTGCCGATCATCTTCGTGATCGAAAACAACCAATATGCGATGGGCACAAGCGTCAATCGCGCCAGTGCTGAGGACCAGCTCTACAAGCGCGGCGACAGCTTCCGCATCCCCGGCATGCAGGTGGACGGCATGGACGTGCTCGCGGTTCGCGGCGCGGCCGAGACTGCGGTCGAGTGGGTCCGCTCGGGCAAGGGACCGGTGCTGATGGAGCTCAAGACCTATCGCTACCGCGGCCATTCCATGTCCGACCCGGCCAAATACCGCTCGCGCGACGAAGTGCAGGCGGTGCGCGACAAGTCCGACCCGATCGAGGCCGCCAAGCGCGAGCTGGAGAAACTGGGCGTGAAGGAGGAGGAGCTGAAGGCGATGGACAAGGACATCCGCGCCATCGTCGCCGAATCCGCGGACTTCGCCGAGCAGTCGCCGGAGCCCGACCCCGCTGAACTCTACACCGACGTGCTGGTGGGGAGCTACTGATGCCGATCGAACTGAAAATGCCCGCCCTCTCCCCGACGATGGAGGAGGGCACGCTCGCCAAATGGCTGGTGAAGGAGGGCGACAGCGTCGCCTCTGGCACCGTGCTCGCCGAGATCGAGACCGACAAGGCGACCATGGAATATGAGTCGATCGACGAGGGCGTCGTCGGCAAGATCCTGGTGCCGGAAGGCACGGACGGGGTGAAGGTCGGCACCGTGATCGCGACTTTGCTCGGCGAGGGCGAGGATGCCAGTGCGACTTCCGCCGCGCCCGCGCCGGCTCCGACACCCGCTCCGGTCGAAGCTCCCAGCGAGCCGAAGGCCGAGCCCGCCGCCGAAGAGAAGAAACCGGCAGATACCGGCACGGCGCAATTGGTCACCAAGGCCGAACCGGCCGCGCCCGAAGTGCCTGAGGGAACCGAAATGGTTCGCCAGACCCTGCGCGAGGCGCTTCGAGACGCGATGGCCGAGGAAATGCGCAGCGACGACCGCGTGTTCGTGATGGGCGAGGAAGTCGCCGAATATCAGGGCGCCTACAAGGTCACTCAGGGGCTGCTCGACGAGTTCGGTCCGCGCCGCGTTATCGACACGCCGATCACCGAATATGGCTTTGCCGGCGTCGGCACCGGCGCGGCGATGGGCGGGCTTCGGCCGATCATCGAGTTCATGACCTTCAACTTCGCGATGCAGGCGATCGACCACATCATCAATTCGGCCGCGAAGACCAATTACATGTCCGGCGGCCAGATGCGCTGCCCGATCGTGTTCCGCGGCCCGAACGGCGCCGCGAGCCGCGTCGGCGCGCAGCACAGCCAGAATTACGCGCCCTGGTATGCGAGCGTCCCCGGCCTGATCGTGATTGCGCCGTACAGCGCGTCGGATGCCAAGGGGCTGCTGAAGGCCGCGATCCGCAGCGAAGATCCCGTCGTCTTCCTCGAGAATGAGCTGCTCTACGGGCAGAGCTTCGACGTGCCCGCCCTCGACGATCACGTTTTGCCGATCGGCAAGGCGCGGGTCGCCCGCGAAGGTAAGGACGTGACCCTGGTCAGCTATTCGATCGGCGTCGGCATCGCGCTCGACGCTGCGAACACCTTGGCCGAGGAAGGCATCGACGCCGAAGTGGTCGATCTGCGCACCCTGCGTCCGCTCGACAAGGAAACCGTGCTGAAGAGCCTCGCCAAGACGAACCGCATCGTCTGCGTCGAGGAAGGCTGGCCGGTCTGCTCGATTTCGTCCGAAATCGCCGCGATCTGCATGGACGAGGGCTTTGACGATCTCGACGCGCCGGTGCTGCGCGTGACGAACGTCGATGTGCCGCTGCCCTATGCGGCGAACCTCGAGAAACTGGCGCTGATCAAGGCGGCGGATGTCGTCGCGGCGGCCAAGAAGGTCTGCTACCGCGACTAGCTCTTGCAGCGCTGCTCTCAAGGGAGCGGAACGGCCGTGAACCCCGATATCGCCTTCGCGCTCGGCAGCGCGCCCGCGGTCGTGCAGCCGGCGCTGCAGGCCCTGTGGTCGCTGGACGATGCATTCGGCCGCGTGCTCGCCACCGGCCGGGAGGCGATGATCTCGCGCATCCGTCTCGCCTGGTGGCGGGAGGCGCTGGAGCGGCTCGACCGCGAACCGCCGCCGAAGGAGCCGATCCTCGAGGGCTTGGCGCAATATCTGCTGCCGGCCGGGATCAAAGGCGCCGAGCTTGGCGAGATGGAGCCGGGCTGGGCGCTGTTGCCGGGCGACCAGCCGATCACGGCTGACGAACTGGAAAGCTATGCGAAGGCGCGCGGCGGCACGCTCTTCCGGCTGTCCGCCCATTTGCTCGGCGAGGCGATGGCAGTCGAAGCGGCGGGCGAGGCCTGGGCGCTGGTCGATCTTGCCCGGCACAGCACGGAAAAGTCCGACGTCGACGCCGCGCTGGCGGCCGCGCGTGCACGTAACCTACCAGGCCGCTGGCCCCGAAAGCTGCGCCCGCTCGGGATGCTGGCCAGTCTTGCCAAACGTGACCTCAAACGCGGCCCGGAACGGTGGGAGGAGGCCGGAAGTCCGCCTCGCGTCGCCCGGATGCTGCGCCACAGGCTGACAGGGTTTTAGGTCCGTTCTGGCTCCATGCTGGACTAGCCCTTTCTTTGCGCTAACCTTCGCGCTTCCAAGCGGGGGTGAGTCGCATGCTCAAATTCGCGGCCGGGGGCGGCGCGATGCTGCTGCTGATACTTAGCGGCTTCTTCATCTGGAAGAGCATCGCCCAGAGCGATTCGCGCCTGAGCATTCCCGATTATGTGACCGACGACCTGGTCTATCAGGACGAGGAAGGCGGCGGTGAGGCGGACAGCCCCGCGACGCCGCCTGCCGCCGACACGCGCAACAAGGAGCAGCGCCGCTTCGACCGAGCCGACAAGGACAAGAACGGCATCATCGTCCTTGAGGAATTGTACCAGCCGCGCCGCCGCGCCTTCTCCCGGCTCGACAAGAATGGCGACGGCCGGCTGTCGTTCGAGGAATGGGCGGTGCGCACCTCGACCCGCTTCGCCGAGGCCGACCGCAACCGCGACCGCCAGCTCAGCCGCGCCGAATATGCCACCACCGCGCCGCGCCGCCGCGCCCCGGCAAGGACCAAGGCGAATTGCAGCTGTTAATTTGGCGCGCCTCTGCTATTGCGCCTTATGCAATTGAAAACATTGACCTATGTCAGCCGTGCCAGTCTCGACCTCACCGAGCGTGATCTGGTGGATATTCTGGAAGCGGCCCGCCGCCGCAACTCCCTGGAGGGGATTACCGGCCTGCTGATCTTCAACGGCGTCCGTTTCCTGCAGATCATCGAAGGCGCGGAAGGCGCGATCGACGGGCTTGTCGCCGATTTGCGCCGGGACCCACGGCACACGTCCTTCGAGCTTCAGGACGAGCGCATCGTCGACGCGCGCTCCTTCCCAGACTGGTCGATGCAATTGGTGCAGGTCAACACGACCTTTCAGGAAGCGCGGCTCGCGGTGAACGGCGCCCTTCCGGACGCTGTCAGTCCGGAAATCCGCGACCTCGTGCTCGCCAACACCCAGGCGATCGGCGCCCCGGTCACTCTGCCGGGCTGAGCGTCGCGCTCCAGGCGCCGAGGTCCTCGCGCGCCCGATCGGTATAGCGCCGCTTGCGGTCCGCTTTCTTCGACCGGCCGCCGCCGCCCACCGGTGGGAACAGGCCGAAATTGATGTTCATCGGCTGATAAGTGGTCGCGTCCGCGCCGCCGGTAATGTGGCCGAGCAGAGCGCCGAGCGCGGTGGTGACCGGCGGCGGCGCCATCGCTGACCCGGCCAGTTCCGCCGCCCAGAAGCGACCCGCCAGCAGCCCGACGGCGGCGCTTTCGACATAGCCCTCGCAGCCGGTCATCTGCCCGGCGAAGCGGATGTTCGGCGCAGAGCGCAGGCGCAGGCTCGGATCGAGCAATTGCGGGGAGTTGATGAAGGTGTTGCGGTGCAGCCCGCCCAGCCGCGCGAATTCGGCATTCTCCAGGCCGGGGATGGTGCGGAACAGCCGGACTTGCTCGGCATGCTTCAGCTTGGTCTGGAAGCCGACCATGTTCCACAAAGTGCCCAGCGCATTGTCCTGGCGCAATTGCACCACGGCATAGGGCCAGCGCCCGGTCTTCGGATTGTCGAGGCCCACCGGCTTCATCGGCCCGTAGCGCAACGTGTCCTCGCCGCGCGACGCCATCACCTCGATCGGCATGCAGCCTTCGAAATAAGGCGTGTTCATCTCCCACTCGCGAAACTCGGTCTTCTCGCCATCGAGCAGGCCCTGATGGAAGGCCTGATATTGCTCCTTGGTCATCGGGCAGTTGATGTAATCGCCCTCCGATCCTTCCGCATGCTTGTCCCAGCGCGAGGCCATCCAGGCCACGTCCATGTCGATCGTGTCGCGATGCACGATCGGCGCGATCGCGTCGAAGAAGGCGAGCGCGTCGCTGCCCGTTTCGGCGGCGATTGCTTCGGCCAAAGGCGCGGCCGTCAGCGGCCCGGTGGCGATGATGGCGGGGCCGTCGGGCAGGCTATCCACCCGCTCCCGGACGATCTCGATCAGCGGATGGTCGATCAGCGCCTGCGTGACCGCGGCGGAAAAGCCGTCCCGGTCGACCGCCAGCGCCGAGCCGGCCGGCACGCGATGTTCGTCTGCCTTGGCCATGATCAGCGAATTCAGCGACCGCATCTCGGCATGGAGCAGCCCGACCGCGTTCGATTCGGCATCGTCGGAGCGGAAGCTGTTGGAACAGACCAGCTCCGCCAGCCCGTCCGTCTGGTGGGCCGGCGTCATCTCGCCGCCGCCGCGCATTTCCGACAGGCGTACGCGCACGCCGGCCTGGGCCAGCTGCCAGGCCGCTTCCGATCCGGCGAGGCCGCCGCCGACAATCCGTACCACGTCGGTCATGCGCCGATCCGCAGAAGGGGCAGGGGAGGGCTGAAACCGGCGGCGCCGGCGGCAAAGCTGTTCGGACTATCAGGCATGACGCCGACCTAGTCGCTCGCCTGCCAATACAAAAGGAGCTAACGCCCTTTCTTCGCCGCCAGCCCATGCCAGACGAGACCCGTTTCCCGGAATGAACGACCCGCTGCTCGACGAAGCCTATGCCGCCCGCCAGGCGGGCAATGACCAGAAGGTCGTCGAGCTGTGCCGCCGGATCCTGGCGACCGATCCCGACCATCGCGGGGCGCGCAGCCTGATCGGCATCTGCATGGCCGAGGCCGGAGACGTGGACGGGGCGCGACCCTTTATCGAGGCGCCCGCTGCCGCCGAGCCGGGCAATTGGCGTTTCGCGCTGAACCTGTCCGTGCTGCGCGAGATCGAGGGCAATCCGGGCGCGGCAACCGAGTGCGCCCGGGCCGCGACCGTCGCCGCGCCGGAGCGGTTCGAGAGCTGGGCCCGGCTGGGCGATTTGCACGGCAAGCAGGGTGATTTCGCCGGGGCCGTGGCCGCGCTCGAAAAGGCGGTCGCGCTCAGCGGCGGCCATCCGGGCCTGGCGCTACGGCTTGCCGGCGCGGCCTATGAGATCGGGCGTTACGACCTTTGTGCCCACGCCCTCGATCTGCTCGAGCGCGCCGCGCCCGGCCATCCCGAGGCGCTGCGCCTGCGCACCCATCTTGCGCGCAAGCGGGGCGATCAGGACGCCTTCCTGGCCGCGGCGGCGAAATGGCTCAATGCCGATCCCGATTCCGAAGCCGCGCGGGTCGCGCTGGCGCACGGCCATTCCCAGCGCGAGGATTATCACCGCGCCGTGCAGCTTTATCGCCCGCTGGTTCAGGCGAAGCCCCAGGATGCGGGCCATGCCGCGACCTTGGCCCGCTATCTGCTCTGGGCGCGGGATTTCGACGCGGCCGGGGAATATTATCAGCGCGCGCTCGCGCTGCAGCCCGGCCATGCCGAGGCGGCGGCCGGCATGGCGCGGCTGCTCATTTTCCGGGGGCAGCTGGACGAGGCGGCCGATTTCGCCCGTCAGGCGATCGAAACCGATCCGTGCAATGTCGATGGCTATGGCCAGCTCGCACTGGCCAATAAGTCGTGCCTCTCGGACGAGCAATTGGACCGCCTGCACGCGCTTGGCGCGGACCAGGCGACGGATCCGGAGCAAAGGGCGAGCGCTTTGTTCACCGCCGGCGACGTCCATCATCGCCGCAAGGAGCATGACCGCGCTTTCGACAGCTGGGCGCGGGCCAATGCGCTCAAGCAGCAGCTCGCCGCCGCCTCGGGCACCGCTTATGACCCGGCCGCGGCCGAGGCGATGGTCGATCGCCTGATCGCCAGCTTTCGCGATTTCCCGCCCCGCCAGCCGGCGACCGGGGCGGCAGGGGCGACGCCCATCTTCATCGTCGGCATGCCGCGCTCGGGCACGACCCTGCTGGACAGCGCGCTCGCGGGGCGCGGGGACACCGCGTCAGGTGGCGAGCTGCCCGCAATGCCCTTCATTCTGAATCAGTTTCTCGCCTGGGCGGGGAAGGCCGGCTGGCGCGGGGGCCCGATCCCCGAACCGGTCGCGGCGCAATTGCGCGCTTTCTACCTGCGGCAATATGCCGATTATCGCATCCCGACGGCAGCGATCGTTACCGACAAGCAGCCGCTCAACCTCCTGTCGGTCGGCCTGATCCGGCATCTGTTCCCGGCCGCGCCGATCATCCACATCCGCCGCGACGCGCTGGAAACCGGCTTCTCCATCTTCCGCAAGAACTTCACCCGCTCGTGGACCTTCTCCACGGCGCTGGCGGACATCGGCCATTATTACGGCCAATATGCGCGGCTGATGGCGCATTGGCAGAGCGTGCTCGGGGACGACATGGCGGTCGTGAATTACGAGATGCTGGTGCGCGATTTCGAGGGCGAGCTGCGGCGGCTGACCGCGCAATTCGGGCTCGCCTGGGACCCGGCAAGCCTAGCCTATCACGAGCAGAAGAGCATCGTCACGACCTTGAGCGCGACGCAGGTTCGCGAGCCGCCGTCCGAAGCCTTAGTCAGTTCGGCGACGCCTTATGCGCAGGCGCTGGCGCCGTTGCGAGCGGCACTCGACGCGGCGGGGATAAAGCCTTCCTGAACACGGAACGAAGCGTGCCGGAGCGGAGTTTGAAAGGCGACGATGATCGCGGGCCCCATCTTCACCATCGGCTATGAGCAGGCGACCGTCGCGGACGTCGTCGGCGCGCTGACCAAAGCGGGGGTGAAAAGGGTGATCGATGTGCGGGCGGTCGCGGCGTCGCGGCGGCCTGGCTTCTCCAAGACGGCGCTGGCCGCGAACCTCAATGAGGCCGGTATCGCCTATGAACATCTGCGCGCGCTCGGCACGCCCAAGGAGGGGCGTGAGGCCGCGCGCAAGGGTGACCTCGCGGCGCTGGAGCGCGTTTATGCCGGGCAGCTCGAATTGCCCGAAGCACAGGCGCAGGCGGCGATCATGCTCGACCGTGCCGCCGCCGAGCCGGTCGCGATCCTTTGCTACGAGCGGGATCCGGCGGAATGCCACCGCACCCTGCTGCTCGACGCGGTCGCGGCGGAGGTGGCGAGAGTTGATTTGTATGCGTGAGAAAAGGGGAAATAAGATGCGCCTGAACATTGCGATGATTGCCGCCGCCACCGCCATGCTGGCCGCCTGCGGAAGCGGTGCCGGTGGCGCCGATGCCGAGCGCCAGGCCTTCATCACCAAGGCCGTGAACTCCTGCGTCCAGACGGCGCAGAAGGGGGCGACGCCGCCCGGCGTCAATGTCGAGGGCTTCTGTTCCTGCGCAATGAACAGGATCGCCGAAGGCAAGGATATCGAGCAGCTTCGGGCGCTCGACAAGCAAGCGGGGCCGGGACCGGCGGATGTGGCGATCATGCGTCAATGCATGACGGAAGCGACGGGCGCGGCGGGGAAATAGCCTCGCTACGCTTCGTCTGGATGCCTTAATTCACCTCGGAACATTCCGTCTCGACGCCGCGGCGCAAGATGTGGAACTATGCCCCGTTCGCATGACTCGTTTGGGGAGAGATGAATATGCGTATTACTTTCAGCATGATTGGCCTGGTGGGTGCCGTTGCACTGCTTGGCGCCTGTGGCGGCGACCGCGCCACTGTAATTGCCAAGGCCGAGAGCGATTGCGCCGCCGGTGCGCCCACAGGCGGCGTCCCTGGCATGAATGCCCAGCGCTTCTGCTCGTGCGTCGTCGGCAAGTTAGCCGAAGGCAAGAGCGACGCGCAGATCCGCGATCTCTTCGCCCAGAAGGAGGCGCCGCCCGAGGCCGCTTCGGTAGTCGGCGAGTGCACGGTCGCGGAAATGAAGGCTTCCGGCAAATAGGCTGGGCCTGACTTGGGGCCGGCGCGCGGGGATGCGTGCCGGTCGCTCGTCACAAGAACGAATAAGGGTCGACGTCGACGATCACGCGCACGCCGCGCGGGGTTTCGAGGTCGCTTAGCCAGTCGCGCACGATCTCCTGCAGCGGCAGGCTGCGCGGCGCGTGCAGCAGCAGCCGCAGCCGATGGCGGCCGCGCAGCATCGCCAGCGGTGCGGGGGCGGGGCCGAGCACGATCAGATCGTCGATCCGCGGCGCGGTCCTGGCGATGCGCTGTGCGGTCGCCTTCGCGTCCGCTTCCTTTTCCGAGCTGACGACGATCGCGGTGAGCCGGCCGAAGGGGGGCATGGCCGCTTCGTGCCGGGCCGCCGTCTCGGCCGCATAAAAGCCTTCCGCATCGCCGCGCACGAGCGCGTCGAGTACCGGCGCGTCGGGATCATGGCTCTGGATCAACACCCGGCCGGGTTTCTCGCCCCGCCCCGCCCGCCCGGAGGCCTGGCTGATCTGCTGGAAGGTCCGCTCGGCCGCGCGCAAGTCGCCGCCGGAGAGGCCGAGATCGGCGTCGACCACGCCCACGAGGGTCAGGTTCGGGAAATGATAGCCCTTCGTGACCAATTGCGTGCCGACCACGATGTCGATCGCTTGCGGATCGTCGTGCGGCGCTTCCATCCGCGCGACGAATTCCGCCGCCTTGGCCGGCGACCACATCGTGTCGGACGTCACCACCGCCGTTCGCGCCTCGGGCCAGAGCGCCGCGACTTCGTCGGCGATTCGCTCGACGCCGGGACCGACGGGCACCAGGCTCTCTTCCTCATGGCATTCCGGGCATTCCTCAGGCACCGGCGCGACATGGCCGCAATGGTGGCAGGCGAGCCGGCGGGTGAAGCGGTGCTCGACCATCCAGGCGGTGCAGTTCGGGCATTGGAAGCGATGCCCGCACTTCCGGCACAGGGTCAGCGGCGCATAGCCCCGGCGATTGAGGAACAGCAGGCTCTGCTCGCCCGAGTCGAGATTGGCCTGCAATTCCTCGACCAGCCGCGGGGCCAGCCAGCGGCCGCGTGGCGGCGGATCCTGCACCAGATTGATCGCGGCGATCTGCGGCAATTCCGCCCCGCCGAACCGCGCCGGCAGTTTCAGCTCGCGATAATTGCCTTGGCTCACCTGTTGGCGGGTCTCGATCGCCGGGGTGGCGGAGGCGAGGATGACCGGGATGCCTTCGAGCTTGGCCCGCATCACCGCGACGTCGCGGGCGTGATAATGGACGCCTTCTTCCTGCTTGAAACTGGTCTCATGCGCTTCGTCGACGACGATGAGGCCGAGCCTGGCGTAGGGCAGGAACAAGGCCGAGCGCGCGCCCACCACGACGGCGGCGTCCCCGAGCGCGATCGCCCGCCAGGCGCGGCGGCGCTGGGACTGGCGAAGGCCGGAATGCCAGACGATCGGCTCCACCCCGAAGCGGGCGTGGAAGCGCTTCAGGAACGGTTCGGTCAGCGCGATTTCGGGGAGGAGGACGAGGGTCTGGCGGCCCTGCCGAAGCGCCTCGGCGATGGCCTCGAAATAGACTTCGGTCTTGCCGGAGCCGGTAACCCCGTCGAGCAGGAAGGGAGCGAATTCCGCGGTCCGCACCGCGTCTCCGAGCGCCGCCGCAGCCTCGCCCTGCGCGTCCTCGAGCACGGGGACATCGTGGTCGGGATCCGGCGCCGCATAGAGCATGTCGAGCGACACCTCGACCGCCTCGACCGCGCCGGTCTTCACCAGCCCGCGAATGACCGCGTCGGACACGCCCGCCGCAATCGCCAGTTCGCTGACCAGACCCTGCCGCCCGGCGATCCGTTCCAGCGCCTGCGCGCGCTGCGGCGTCATCCGTTCGGGCTCTACGCCGGTCGTACGATACTCCGTGACACTGCGCCCGCCCTGCAGCGCGCTGGTCGAGGGCAGGGCCATGCGCAGCACCGACGCCAAGGGAGCGAGATAATAATCCGCCGTCCATTCGATCAGCCGACGGAGCGGCGTGGGCAAGGGCGGGGCGTCGAACGTCTGCACCAGAGGGCGCAGGCGCTGCTCGTCAATCTCCTCGGACGGCAGCCGCTCCGGCTCCCAGGCCACCCCCACCAATTGCCGCGGCCCCAATGGCGCGACCACGACGCTGCCGGGCTCGACCGCCATGCCCGGCGGCACGCGATAATCGAGCGGCCCCAGAGCGGCGTTCAGCAGGATGATGCGGGCGCGCGTCATGGCCGCGGACATCGGCGCGGGAGCGCCGCAACGCAAGCGGTCAGAAGCTGAACGACAGGCCGAGGTTGGCGGCGTGGATGACCTGGTCCGGCCCGCCGGCGACGAAGCCCCATTGGTTGAGATAGCCGATCTCACCGGTGATTCGATCGCCGAACTTGCGGCGCAGGAACAATGCGTTGCGCACCCGGTCGAAACGCGCGTCACCGCCCCAGTCGGTCTCGTTCAGATGGGCGAAACTCTCATGCTGCAGCCGCACCGCCAGCCCGCTCGGCCCGATTGGCCGGGTCCAGGTCAGCCGTCCGCGCAGCCGCAGCATCACATCGTCGCCATCGCTGCGCCAGCGTTGCTCAAGCCGTACCCGGCCCTCGACTTCGCCGCCCAGCAGGCTGCCGAGCCCGGCGCTGACCGACTGGCGGGTGCGGTGCTCGCGCGTGATCTGATTGCCCTGATTGTAGCGCGGCACATAGGAATAGCCGCCGCTCAGCGTCGTGCCGCCTGGCGTCTCATATTCCAGATCGCTGGAAAATTGCAGCTCCGACACGCCGTCAGCCTTGTCGCTGAACCGCGCCACGAATTGCGTTGCGAGGGTGAAATCGCCGCCCAGCGGGACGTCCGCCGAGGTCGTCAGCCAGAGCTGCGAATCCTCGTCCTGCGCCCATGCCGGGGCGGGGAGCAATGCCAGCATCGCGGCGGCAAGGGGAAGGGTGCGGCGCATTGCCGCGCCGATGGCTGAAACAAATGCGTCACACAAGGGGCGGCACGTCCGGGCCATCAAGGCGATGGCGAATCCCGCGGCGATCCCCTAGCGCAAGGGAAACGAGCCTAGGGAGCCTTCACCGCCATGAAATTCTTCGTCGACACCGCCGACACCGCCGACATCCGCGACCTCGCCGAAACCGGTCTGCTCGATGGCGTCACCACCAATCCGTCGCTGATCCACAAGGCCGGGCGGGACTTCCTGGAAGTGGTGAAGGAGATTTGCGCGATCGTTCCGGGCAAGCCGGTTTCAGCCGAAGTCGTCGCGCTCGATCACGAGGGCATGATGCGCGAGGCCGAAATCGTCCGGAAGGTCGCGGACAATGTCGCGGTGAAGGTGCCGCTCACGATCGACGGGCTGAAGACCTGCAAGAAGCTGACGAACGACGGCACGATGGTGAACGTGACGCTCTGCTTCTCCGCCAACCAGGCCCTGCTGGCGGCCAAGGCGGGCGCGACCTTCATCTCGCCCTTCGTCGGCCGGCACGACGATGTCGGCTATCCGGGCATGGAGCTGATCGCCGACATCCGCCTGATCTACGACAATTACGATTTCCCGACGGAAATCCTCGTCGCGAGCGTGCGCAATCCGATCCACGTGCTGGAAGCCGCGAAGATCGGCGCCGACGTGATGACCGCGCCGCCTTCGGTGATCCGCCAGCTGTTCAAGCACCCGCTGACCGACAGCGGCATCAAGGGCTTTCTCGACGATTGGGCGAAGACCGGCCAGAAGATCGGTTAAGGGGAACCGAACCCCATCCAAATCCCGTCATTCCAGCGAAAGCTGGAATCTCTCTGCCTTGAAACATCGGTGGGTAGAGACGTGAGATTACAGCTTTCGCTGGAATGACGGGATGGTTTAGGCCCCTACGCCTCGCTCGACAGCTTCATCATCAAG
>JAFAEG010000014.1 GCA_023424095.1 Pseudomonadota bacterium
GCCCCGATCTGTGGGCGGCGGCCGAGCCATATCGACTCCCCCGGACCGTCGGCTAGAGACGATCGCGTAACCGATGGGAGGGCCCGATGGCCGAATTGCTGGACTGGAAGCTGGAGGCCGACGGCCATATCGAGCTGTTGACGCTGGGGGGCTATGAAACTGGCAGCGCGGGCGAATTGTCGCTGCTGCGGCTCGAATATTTCCAGACGGAAGCGGCGATGAACGCGCGCGACGCGTCGGTTCTGCAATTGCGCATGCTTCCGGCCCATGCCCGCGAGCTCGCCAATGCCCTGATCCAGAGCGCGGAAGCGGCTGAAAACGCCGAGGCGATCAACGCGCCGTTCGCCTGATCGGCGGGACCAGGATGAGCAAACGCCATCTCACCGAGGGCGAGATCGCTTTGGCGCGCGAGGCGTTCGGCGACCGGCTGGCCTACACCAAGATCCGCTTCATCGACGGCGCGGCCGGCAATCCGGTCGCCAAGGCGGCGTTCAGGAATGGCAACACCGCGATCACGCTCCGGCGCACGATCCATTTCAGCCCCGAACGCTTCCTGCCCGATTTCTCGACCGGCAAGCCGGCGGCGCAGGGGCTGTTCATCCATGAGCTGAGCCACGTCTGGCAATATGACCGGCTCGGCACGCTCTGGTTCTTGTGCAGATATGGCGTCCAGTTCGCCCGCGTCCGCGGCCAGGCGTGGCGCATGTATGAATATGAGCAGGGCGGCACCGCCTTTCGCGGCGCGATGCTCGAGGCGCAGGCCGAAATGGCCGGCAATTATGCCGAGGCGAAAGCGGAAGGGGACGCGCCGAAAATGGCGCTGATCGCGAAGAACCTGGCGGGCAGCGGCCTGTTCGGGCTCTGACCCAGTAACAAATCGAGGGTTCCGTCGGGTGCATTAGCCAGATAGGACGCATGCTCATCATTGGACTTCGCACATGAGCCCGTCGATCCCCGCATCCTTCCATTCCGACCGTGCGCCGACCGTCCCGATCCTGCGCTGGGCGCTGGCATTCTGGCTGTTCAGCTACTTTTTGTTGAGCGCCTTTGCAGGGCTGATTCCCACCGCGCCGGGCCTGTTCAACGAAACCCGGCTGGTCGCCACCGGCGCCGGCGCCTTGTGTTTCGCCCTGGTGCTGCGCTGGACCCGTCATGCCGCCGAGCGGCTGGAGACGAAGCGCGTTGCCGCGATCCTGACGACCATCCTGCCCGCCTCCCTGTTCGTCCTCACCGCGCGGGTGGTCACCGACATGCTGCAATATGGCGAGGTCCGCGACCTCAACCGCGATGTGCGCTGGGCGATGATTTGGGCCGGCTATTTCGGCCTGTGGGTCAGCGCCGCTTTGGCCATGCAGTGGGAGCGTTGCCGCGCGGCCCAGTCCAGGCGCGCCGCGGCGGCGCAGGCGGCGGCGTTGCCGGTCGCGGCCCCGATCGTCGAACCGGTCCCCGTCCAGGCGTGGGAAGAAGCGCTCGAAGCGATCGCCGACGAACTCGCCGCGCTTCCGGCCGCGAACCGCCGCGAACTGGCCGAGCGGCTGTCCGAACGCGCCGGCTACGAACTGGCCGACGACTGGACCGGCGGTGAGCATAATCGCCGGGCGGAGATCTTGCGGCGGGTTGCCGCGCGGCTGGAGACGTAGCCGCTAGCGCGCGCGCAGCGCGCTGATCGTGGTCGCCGGGGTGATCTGTTCCACGTCGGTCTTCAGGTGGAGTAGCCGGACGCCTTTCTGCTGCTGCGCCTCGGCCAGCGCGGGCGCGAAATCCTCCGTCCGTTCGACCGTCGCGGCCCAGGCGCCGTAGGCGCGGGCCAAGGCGGCGAAGTCGGGGTTGATCAGGCCGGTGCCGCTGACCCGCGCGGGATATTCGCGCTCCTGGTGCATGCGGATCGTGCCGTAGGCGCCATTGTCCACGACGACGATCAGCAGGCTGGCGCCATGCGCGACTGCGGTGGCCAGCTCCTGCCCGTTCATCAGGAAATCGCCATCACCCGCGACCGCGAGCACCTGCCGCTCGGACGCGCGCAAGGCGGCGGCGACGGCGGCGGGGACGCCATAGCCCATCGAGCCGTTGGTCGGTGCGAGCTGGCTCGGCGCGGCGGCGTAGCGCCAGAAGCGGTGCACCCAGGAGGAGAAATTGCCCGCGCCGTTGCAGACGATCGTGTCGGCGGGGAGGGTATCGCGCAAGGCGAGCAGGACCTGGCCCATGTCGAGCGTCACGCCGTCGCGCGGCTTGGGCGTGGACCAGTCGAGCCATTCGGCATGGGCCTGAGCGCCCGCGTCGAAGTGGATGATCTCATCCTCCCACGCGACGCACAATTCCGCGAACTCGCGCATGTCGGCGCAGATCGGCAAATCGGTCTTGTAGATGTGGCCAAGCTCATTCGGGTCGGGATGGACGTGGACGAGAATCTGGCCCGGATGGTCGAGCGGGATCAAAGAGAAGCCGTCCGTGGTCGCCTCACCCAGCCGCGCGCCGACGGCGATGATCAAATCGGCGTCTTTCACCCGCTTTACCAGTTTCGGATTCGGGCCGTAGCCCAGATTGCCGGCCCAGACCGGGCTGTCATTGGCGATCGAATCCTGCCGCCGGAAGGCGCCCGCCACCGGCAGGCCGATCCGCTCCGCCCATTCGCTGAACGCCGCGACTGTCCCCCGGCACCAGCCCGCGCCGCCGACAATGGCGATCGGCGCGGCGGCATCCTTCAGCAATGCCATCATCGCATCGACCGCCATCGGGTCGGCGCTCTGCGCGATGCACGGCACTTTCGGCCGGTCCACCGCCTCGACCTCGTCGGTCAGCATGTCTTCGGGCAGCACGATCACCACCGGCCCCGGGCGGCCCGACACCGCCGTGTTCCAGGCGCGGGCGACATATTCCGGGATGCGCCGGGCATCCTCGATCCGCAGCACTAGCTTCGCCAGCGGCGCGAACATGGTGTGGAAATCGACTTCCTGGAAACCCTCGCGGTCGCGGTCGCCGCGCGCGACGTCGCCGATGAACAGCAGCATCGGCGTCGAATCCTGCCGCGCGACATGGCAGCCGACGCTCGCGTTGGTCGCGCCTGGCCCGCGCGTCACGAAGGCGACGCCGGGCCGCCCGGTCAGCCGCGCGTCGGCATCGGCCATATAGGAGACGCCGCCCTCCTGCCGACACACGACCAGGTCGATTGCGGGCGTGTCGTGCAGCGCATCGAGCACGGCCAGGAAACTCTCCCCCGGCACGGTGAAGATGCGGTCGCAGCCCTGCGCCACGAGGTTGTCGACGAGGATGCGGCCACCGGTGCGTTTTGTCATATCCAGCGCCTAATCGGCTCACGGCGAGATTTCCACCCGCCGTCTACTGACACCCGTGTCAGCCCTTGACTTGACGTGCGCGTAAAGTCAGTCGGGAGGCACAGAAAACACCCGGGAGAGTTTCGATGACCAAGAGCGAAATGGTGGCCGCCCTCAACGAGAAGCAGGCGTGGCTGCCGGGCAAGAAGGTCAAGATCGATTATGGTTCGGAAGGCGTGGTGCTGCTCGACGGCGTTGGCGGTTCGGCCAGCGAAGATGACGGTGACGCCGACACCACGATCAAGGTCTCCTGGGACGATTGGCAGGCGCTGGCCGACGGCCAGCTCGACGGCATGACCGCCTTCATGCAGGGCAAGCTCAAGGTCGAAGGCGACATGGGCAATGCGATGCAGCTGCAGGGCGTCTTCGCCAAGCTGCGCGGCTGACACCGGTCCGTCTCTCGCGCCTTCCCGCTTGCGGGTCGAGCGCCAGCCTCTAGTCTTCCTCCTTTCGGGGAGGGAGACCGGCGTGAAAATCACGATGATCGGCGCCAGAATGATCGGCGCCAGAATGATCGGCGCCACAATGATCGGCGGGGCGCTGCTGCTCGCGGGCTGCGGCGCGAGCGACAATCCGGGGCCTGCACCGGCCAAGGACGCGGCTCCGACGGCGACGCCCGACCCGGCGCCCGGAGCGTCCGGCGGCGGCGGGATCATGTCCCCACATGCTTCCGATTATGCCCCCTCCCGATCGCAGCCCTTCGATGCCAGTCTGCCGATTCCCGGCCCGCCCGAATTGAGCGGCGCGCTGGTCGGGCGCTGGGGCCGGCAGAATAGCTGCGCGGAGACGATGCAATTCTTCGCTGATGGCCGGCTGACCATCCCGGATGGGCGCGCGGGCACGCCGCAATGGCGGGTGTCGACGCCCGGGCGGCTTGAACTGATCGAGAATGGCAGCAGCCAGACCGGCAATTTCGAGCTGCGCGACGCCGGCCGCACCTTGCGCCTCATCAACCCAAGCGGCCGGGCGACCGATTTCATCCGCTGCTGAGCGGCGGCCGGACAAAAAGACGCTCCGGGCCCTGGGGGTCCGGAGCGGCAGGTTGGTCGCTTGAGGTTGAACCTCGCGACCCTTGTTTCCCCACCCGCGCGGCGGCGCAAGCGCCGCGTCGCGACCGCCCCGCGGCGGGACGGACCGGCGGCCAATCCCTCCATTCCGCCCCGCTTGACCCTCCGTTCCGCCCACGGCTATCGCGCTGGCAAAGGTCACCAGGAGCGGACATGAAGAAACTCTATCCCGATGCTGCGGCGGCGCTCGAAGGGCTGCTGTTCGATGGCATGACGATCTGCGCGGGCGGCTTCGGCCTGTGCGGCATTCCGGAGCGGCTGATCGACGCGATCCAGGCGTCGGGCGTGAAGGATCTCACCATCGCCTCGAACAATGCCGGCATCGACAATGAGGGCCTCGGCAAGTTGCTGCGCACCCGCCAGGTGAAGAAGATGATCTCCTCCTACGTGGGCGAGAATAAGGAGTTCGAGCGGCAATATCTGGCCGGCGAGCTCGAGGTGGAATTCTGCCCGCAGGGCACGCTCGCCGAGCGTTGCCGCGCCGGCGGCGCCGGCATCCCCGGCTTCTACACCAAGACCGGCGTCGGGACGAAGGTGGCCGAGGGCAAGGAAGTGAAGACTTTCGACGGCCAGGATTATATCCTGGAGCGCGGCATCTTCGCCGATCTCGCCATCGTAAAGGCCTGGCGCGCGGACGAGAGCGGCAATCTCCAGTTCCGCAAGACGGCGCGCAATTTCAACCAGCCGATGGCGACCGCGGCGAAGATCTGCGTCGTCGAGGTGGAGGAAATCGTCCCGACCGGCAGCATGGACCCCGACGCCATCCACCTGCCGAGCATCTACGCCAAGCGCATCATCGTCGGCGCGCCCTATGACAAGAAAATCGAATTCCGAACCGTGCGCGAAAGGGAGGCCGCCTGATGCCTTGGGATCGTAACCAGATCGCCGCTCGCGCCGCGCAGGAATTGCGCGACGGCTATTACGTCAATCTCGGCATCGGCATCCCGACGCTGGTGGCGAACAATATCCCGGACGGGATGACGGTGACGCTGCAGAGCGAGAATGGCATGCTCG
The DNA here is from genome assembly GCA_023424095.1 of Pseudomonadota bacterium. Lineage (GTDB taxonomy): Bacteria > Pseudomonadota > Alphaproteobacteria > Sphingomonadales > Sphingomonadaceae > Allosphingosinicella. The sequence continues at coordinate 5,414 of JAFAEG010000014.1, forward strand.
GCATCGGCCCGTTTCCCTATGATGACGAGGTCGATCCGGACCTGATCAATGCGGGCAAGCAGACGATCAGCGAATTGCCCTCGACCGCTTATTTCAGCAGCTCCGACAGCTTCGCGATGATCCGCGGCGGGCATATCGACCTGACCGTGCTCGGCGCGATGGAGATTGCCGAAAATGGCGACATCGCCAACTGGATGATCCCGGGCAAGATGATCAAGGGCATGGGTGGCGCGATGGACCTGGTCGCCGGCGTGAAGAAGATCATCGTGGTGATGGAGCATACCTCCAAGAACGGCGATCCGAAGTTCATCCCGGCCTGCACCCTGCCGCTGACCGGCAAGAATGTGGTCGACATGATCATCACCGATCTGTGCGTCTTCCACCGCGTCGATCATGACAGCCCGTTCCGGCTGATCGAATTGGCGCCCGGCGTGACCGCGGAGGAAGTGCGAGCCAAGACGACGGCGCATTATGAAGAGGCGCTCGCCGCGGCCTGAGGTCCCGGAGATGCGCCGTCCGATGAGCCTCGAATCGATCGAGGCGGTCATCGTCGCGGAAAAGGCGGCGTCGCTCGGCATTGCCGGGCGGCGGCTGGAGCGGGCCCTGAAGCTGCTGCGCGAGGCGGATGAAGCGACGCGTGAGGCGCGGCTGGCCGAAGCGGCGGAACTGACCTGGAATTTCCTCACCCAGCGCGAGGTGATCGGCCTGCGCGACCGCGACCAGGTGATCGCCGAATTCGACATTCCGGCCGAGGTGCTGGCCCGCGTCGGCGCCTTCCGGCGCAAGCCGGTTGCTCCGCCGGCCTGACCGGCCTTATCACCTCTGCGGGCGATCGATCGAAGGGGAAGCGAGATGAGGAACTATCTGTTGGCCGCGCTGGCGAGCCTGGCCGTCGCCGGGCCCGTCAACGCCCAGACATCGGCCCCGGCCGCCCCCGCCCCGCAGGCGGAGATCTCGCTCTGGCGGCTCGATTGCGGGGCGCTGACGATCAATCAATATGGCGCCTTCTTCAACGATGCTTTCGATTATCCGGCGGGGCCGAAGCAGGTCGTCGCCAGCTGCTATCTGATCAAGCATGGCGACCGCTATCTGCTCTGGGACGCCGGACTTCCGGACGGCCTCGTCGGGAATCCGATGTCCAATCCGGCCATGTCGCTCAACATGACGCGCAGCGTCACCGACCAGCTGCGCCAGCTCAATGTCCGTCCAGAGCAGATCGAATTTCTCGGCATCAGCCACTGGCATTTCGATCATGTCGGGCAGGCGCCGCGCTTCCCCGGCGCGAAGCTGCTGATCGGCGCTGACGACGCCGCCATGCTGCGGACGACGCCGCCGGCCGACGCCGATTCCGCCGGCGCGCTGGCGCACTGGCTCAGCGGTTCGGGGACGATCCAGCCGCTGAGCGGCGATCATGACATTTTCGGCGACGGCCGCGTGATGATGCTCAAGCTGCCCGGTCACACGCCCGGCCATTATGCACTGCTGGTGCGGCTCGCCTCCGGCCCGGTGCTGCTGAGCGGCGACCTCTATCATTTCACCGAGCAGGTCGCGAACCGCGGCGTCCCGCCCTTCAACCACAATCGCGCCGATACCCTCGCCAGCATGGACCGCTTCGACCGCATCGCCCGCAACCTCGGCGCGCGGGTGATCATCCAGCACGAGCCGGCCGACATCGCCAAGCTCCCCGCTTTCCCGGCGGCCGCACGATGAAGGCTCTGCTGTCGACCGCGCCCGGCGGCCCCGAGACGCTGGCGCTCACCGATTTGCCCGATCCGGTTGCCGGCCCAGGGCAGATGCTCGTCGCGGTGAAGGCGTGCGCGATCAACTATCCCGACGTCCTGATCATCGAGGACAAATATCAGTTCAAGCCGCCGCGCCCGTTCGCGCCGGGCGGCGAGGTGGCGGGCGTGGTCGAGGCGGTCGGGGAGGGGGTGACCGGCTGGTCGCCCGGTGACCGGCTGATCGCGATGATCGGCCATGGCGGCCTGGCCGAAAAGGTCGTGGTCGGCGCGGCGCAGGCGATTCCGTTTCCCGAAGGCCGCAGCTTCACCGACGCATCGGCCCTGATCCTGACGTACGGCACCACGATCCATGCCTTGCTCGACCGCGGGCAGTTGAAAGCGCGCGAGACCCTGCTGGTCCTCGGCGCGGCCGGCGGCGTCGGGTTGGCGGCGGTCGAACTCGGCAAGGCCTATGGCGCGCGCGTGATCGCGGCCGCTTCGTCCGAGGAGAAAGCGGCGGCGGCCAAGGCGGCGGGCGCGGATGAGGCGATCGTCTATCCGCAAGGCCCGTTCGACAAGGCGGCGTCGAAGGCGCTGGCCGATCAGTTCAAGGCGGCGGTCGGCCCGAACGGCGCGGACGTCATCTACGATCCGGTCGGCGGCGATTATTGCGAGCCGGCCTTGCGCTCGATCGCCTGGGAGGGCCGCTATCTGGTGATCGGTTTCCCGGCCGGGATCCCGAAGCTGCCGCTGAACCTGACCCTGCTGAAGAGCTGTGACGTGCGCGGCGTCTTCTGGGGCGCCTTCGCCGCGCGCGACCCGAAGGCCAATGCCGCGCATCTGCAGACGCTCTTCAGGATCTGGGAGGAGGGGAAGATCGCGCCGAAGGTGACGCGCACCTGGCCGCTGGCCGAAGGTGGCGAGGCGATCGCTTACATGGCGGCGCGCAAGGCGGTCGGCAAACTCGTGGTAACGATGGACTGAGCGGCGGAGACTTGGCCGCGTCAGTCGGCGCGGCTGGCGGCGATTGCCTGCGTGATCTGCGCTTCCAGCCCCTCTGCGTTGCTCCGGCTCGTCTGCAGCGACTCCTGCTTTTCCGCCGCACTCATGTTCGACGATTCGACCCAGCGCGCGTGCGCGTCTGTCACCTGGATAAGCAATGGCTGACAGGTCGCGATGATCGAGCGGGCGGCAGCCTGCGGCGTGGCGCCACTGTCCGCATTGTTGATGCCGGCGCTGAGGCATTCCCCCAGTTCGTCGGCAGCCTGCACCACGTCCTGCGGCGGCGGCGGGTCGTCCTGCGGCTGGAGCAAGGCCGAGGCCGCGAGCATGGCAAGGATCATGAGCACCCCCTGTTTGACGGTGCCCCAGCTGCCATGCGGCCGCGACGCTGTCGAGGGGGGCGGCCCGGCCCGCCCCGCGCC
>JAFAEG010000072.1 GCA_023424095.1 Pseudomonadota bacterium
GAAGTACATCGAGGAAGGCCACTTCGGCGGCAAGGGCTCGGAGGCCCACAAGGCCGCGGTGACCGGCGATACGGTCGGCGATCCATACAAGGATACGGCAGGGCCGGCCGTGAACCCGATGATCAAGATCACCAACATCGTGGCCCTGCTGCTGTTGGCGGCTTTGGCCGGACACGGCGCGGCCTAAACTGCGCTGATCTTACGGGCTTGCATCGCCAAGCCCGCGCAATAAGCTCCCTCGCGATCCAGACGATCGCGGGGGAGTTTTTTTCATGTCCATCACCAAGGCCCTGATCGCGGCTGCGCTCGCCGCATTGCCAGTCTCCGCAACCGCCCAGCCGGCCGGCCCGCGCGCCACCGCAGCGCCCGCAGCGCCCATTCCCATCGCCACGTTCGCCCGGCTGTCGCAGACCGAAAGTCCGCGCATCTCCACCAACGGCTCGGCGCTGGCCGCCAGGGTGCGGCAGGACGGCCGGCAGGTGCTCGCCATCATCCCGCTCGACACGCCGGGCGCGCGTCCTGAAATCATCTATCGCGACGAGGACGCCAATTTCGACGGCAGCCGCGGCATCCGCCCCGTCAGCTGGGACTGGATCGACGACGACAATCTGCTGATCACGGTCGGCCAGATGTCCAATTTCTACGGCGACCAGGTGCAGGAGCGCCGCGTCGTCGCCTATAATCGCCGCACCAAGCAACTGACCCGGCTTGGCTGGCGCGCCGCCCTGATCGACGCCGGCAACATCATCTGGCGGTCGCGCAGCGGGCGACCGCGAATCCTGATCTCCCGCCTGGTCAACAGCGGCGATACCGAGCTGATTAGCAACCCCGAAGTGATCAGCGTCGACGTGCTGACCGGCCGCCAGGAGCGGGTGCAGGCGCCCCAGATCGGCGTGCGCAGCTGGTATGCCGACGGCGAGGGCAATGTCCGGCTTGGGATCCAGACGGATCCCGGCGACGGCATCCTGAAGGCCCGCTATCGCGGCGTCGGCGAAGCCAATTTCCGCTCGATCATCAACCAGCGGATGGAGCGTTACCGCGAGGCGCCGGTGCCGCTCATCTTCCTGCCCAACGATCGCGCGATCGTGCAAAGCCGGCATGAAAATTTCAGCGCCATCTACGAAATGGACCTCAACACCATGCAGATGGTGCGCAAGATCTATGGCGTCGACGGCTATGACGTCGGCAGCGTCGCCCCGAATTTCGAGCGCAACGGCATCGGCTCCGTTGCGGTCGTGGAGGAGCGGCTGCGGATCAATTATTTCGAGCCACGGCTGCGCGAGATCCAGCAGGTGCTCGACCAGACCTATGGCGCGGGCAACGCCTTCATCACCTCCGCCGATCAGGCCCGCGAGAATCTGGTGGTCCGCGTCGGCGCGCCGAACCAGGCCGGCGGCTTCTATCTTTATTCGACCGTCACCGGCGACATCAAACATATCGGCTGGGTCAATAGCGAGCTCCGCGACACGCAGCTCAATCCGGTGCGGACGGTGCGCTACCCGACCACCGACGGCAAATCGATCCAGGCGGTGCTGACCCTGCCGCGCGGCCGCGACGCCCGCAATCTGCCGCTGATCGTGCTGCCGCACGGCGGCCCCTGGGCGCGCGACGACGAGAGCTTCGACATGTGGGCGCAGCCGCTGGCCGAAATGGGCTATGCGGTGATCCAGCCCAATTTCCGCGGCTCCTCCGGCTATGGCTATGATTGGGAAGCGGCCTCGGACGGCAATTGGGGCCTGCGCATGCAGGACGATCTGCTCGACGCCATCACCTATCTGTCGAACGAGGGCATCGCCGATCGCGGCCGAGTCTGCATCATGGGCTGGTCCTATGGCGGCTACGCGGCGTCCCGGGCGGCCCAGCGCGACGGCCAGCATTATCGCTGCGCGATCAGCGGCGCCGGCGTGCACGATCTGCCCACCATGGTCGCCTACGACCGCAATTACCTCGGCCGCCACGGCTCCACCTATCTCGGCAGCGCCGCGTCGCGCCTGACCGACATCTCGCCGGCGCGTTTTGCGAGCCAATTCTCGATCCCGATCCTGATCGTGCACGGGGCCGAGGACGAGCGCGTGCCGGTCGCCCAGTCGCGCAATCTGGTCGCCCGCCTGCGCGCCGCCGGCAAGGTCGAGGGACGCGACTTCGTCTATCTCGAGCAGCGCGAGAACACGCACAACCTGCCCCGCGAGGCGGACCGGGTGGAGTTCATGGAGGCGGTCCGGACCTTCCTCGCGCGGCACAATCCGGTCTGAGCCGATACGCCTGCTCGTCACCACCGCCAGCCCTTATGCCCGCAAGGTGCGGGCGGCGGTGATCGAGCTGGGGCTGGAGGAGCAGGTCGCGATCGAGTTCGTCCCGATCCGTACCCCGAAGCAGGCCAAGCCCGACGTCGAGGCGCTCAATCCGCTCGGCAAGATCCCGGCCCTGATTCTCGCCGACGGCAGCCTGATCGCCGATTCTCCCGTGATCCTGGCCTATCTCGATGCGCAGGCCGGCGGCGGCCTGATCCCGTCGGGCGAGGACAAATGGCAGGCGCTGACGCTGGAGGCGCTGGCGGACGGCATCATGGACGCCGGCTTCGTCATCCGCATGGAGCAGTTGAAGGACGAAGCCTCCCGCGACCCGGCGGAGACCGAGGCCTATGCCGGCAAGATCGGCCACACGCTCGACCGACTCGACCGCGAACCGGCCTGGCTGGAGGCGCCGTTCAGCGCGGGCCAGCTCGCCCTCGCCTGCGCGCTCGACTGGCTGGTGTTCCGCAATCTCGTCCCCGGTCCACTCGCCGGCCGCCCCCAGCTCGCCGCCTGGCACGACAAGGTCCGTGACCGGCCCAGCCTGGCCGCGACCAGCCCGTCCGCCTGACGGATCAGCCGCCGTTCATCCCGGCTCCGCAACGATCTCTCCTTGAGGGAGGGACCCATGAAACAGCTCGCGCTTGCCTGTGCCGCCGCCTTGTGCGCAGCAAGCCCCGCGGCGGCGCAGGCGCCCGATTGGGGCGACGCCTATGCCGCGGCCAGCGCGGCGGCCTCGGCCTGCGCTCCGCCGCTGCCGGAAGGCCGCCGCTACGCCAACATCCAGAGGGAACGCGACACGATCGAGTTGCTCGGCCAGCTGGTCGTGGCCGCGCCGGCGCAATGTCCCGGCGGTCCCGCCGCGGCCACGACGGCGATCTTTCGCCTGCTCGGCCCGATCGAAGCGCCCGCCGCCGATCCGCGCCTCCTCGCACTCGCGCATCTGGCGGCCGAGCGTGGTCTCGGCATGGCACGCGACGAGGCGCTGGCCGACCGGCTCGGCCGCCTGCGCTGGCTCTACGGCGATGGCCCGCTCGACCTGCCACGCTGGCCGGAAGCGGCGCGCCAGCGGTGGCTCGAACAGCCCGCGACCATCGCCTTGCTCGAGGCGCGCGTGGCGCAGCGCGGCCGGTTGCTGCGCACCCCCGCCGCCGTCTACCGGCTCGCCGAATTGAAGCTGCGCCGCGACCTGCCGGGACACGATCCGGCCGGCGCGCTCGACCTGCTCGACGAAACCGCGTTGCTGATCGGCGACGAGAATCGCATCCGCTTCAGCCGCCTGGTCACCGGTGGTGCGGGCCTCCCGCCGGACTATGAGCGCGCCCGCCGCGCCCTCACTTTCTATGGCTCGTTCGGCAATCAGGCCACGCCGGGGCTTCGCGCCGAACTGCTGCGCATCGGCACTCTCGCCGCCCGGACGGCATCCACGCGCGCCGCCGCCCTGCGCATCCTCTTCGCCGCCGCGATGGACGGCCACGAGGCGGAAGTGGCCGCGCGCGATACCCTCATCCGCCGTCTCGGCGACATCCCCACCGTTCCGCTCGCCCCCGCCGATGCCGCGCGCATCGCCGCCGAATTGCACCGCGAGTTCGCGATCAACCTTGGCTACCGCCGCGAAGGCGACCCGGCCTTGCTCTCGGTCATTCGAGTCCGCGCTTTGCTCGCGCCGGACGGGCGCGTCGCCTTCGCGCGCGTCTATGGCTCCAGTGGCCTCCCCCGCCGCGACCGGACCATCCTCGCCGCCTGGGCCGAGGAAGGGCCGGGCGTCGATCTGTCCGCCACCGCCCGAGGCCGCTGGGTCTGGGTCGATCTGCCACCGGTGGACCCCGAACTCCCCCTCCATCCGCGCTGATCGCCGCCAGCTTTTCTTGGCTTCTATTTTTCGCTAAACGCGCGCGCACTTGAAAAAGAACCGGGTTTTGGATGGCCAAGGAAGAACTTCTCGAAATGCGCGGCACGGTGGTCGAGCTGCTGCCAAACGCCATGTTCCGCGTGAAGCTCGAGAATGACCATGAGGTCCTCGGCCACACCGCCGGCAAGATGCGCAAGAACCGCATCCGCGTGCTCACCGGCGACGATGTGCTGGTCGAGCTGACGCCCTACGACCTGACCAAGGGACGCATCACCTACCGCTTCAAATGACGGTTAGACCGAAGCTCATCCTCGCCTCCGCCAGCCCGCGCCGCCTCGAGCTGCTCGGGCGGCTCGGCATCGTCCCCGACGAAATCGCCCCGACCGATATCGACGAGACGCCCCGCAAGGCGGAGCTTCCCGCCGATTATGCCCGCCGCATGGCCGCCGAGAAAGCCGCCGCCGCGACCCATCCCGGCGCGATCATCCTCGCCGCCGACACGGTCGTGGCCGCCGGCCGCCGCATCCTGCCCAAGGCCGAGAGCGAAGCCGAAGCGCGCGCCTGCCTGGAATTGCTCTCGGGCCGCCGCCACCGCGTCCTTTCCGCCGTCACGGTTACGGACGCGACGGGCACGAGCCGACACCGCCTCTCGACCTCCATCGTCGCCTTCAAGCGCCTGAGCGAAGCCGAGCTCGCCGCCTATCTCGCCTCCGGAGAATGGCGCGGCAAGGCCGGCGGCTACGCCATCCAGGGCCGCGCCGAAGCCCTCGTCCGCGCCCTCGACGGCAGCCACAGCGCCGTCATGGGCCTGCCCTTGCACGAGACCCGCGCCCTGCTCCGCGCCTCGGGCCTGCCGCTGGACTGAACCGGCCCGCCCGTCGCGCGGCGCCTAGTGCGTCCAGTTCAGCGTCAAGCGCTCGAAATGCCAGCGAAGCTGGGCCGGGGTCGCGCCCTCCACATCGTTCACGCGGCGCAGCACGGCCTCGCCCTCGATCCGCACCGGGCGGCCTTCACGGTCATTGCCGATGATCGCAATGGGCGCGGTGTAGAAGCTCGACCCCGCGGCGCCCTCCATCGTCCCGTCCGGAGCGGCGACGCTGACCCGCGGCAGGTCCACGAACAGGGTGGCGAATTCCTCCCGGCTCCATTTCTGCTTGTCGGCCGCGCTCAGCAGCGACCAGGCTTGGCCAAACTCCCGCCGCTCGATCGCACGCGCGAAGGTCAACAGGACATTGCGCGCGCCCTCGACGCCGCGCTCCGCCTCGGGCGTGAGCGTGGGCGGTGCGACGCTGCCGGTCTCGCCGCGCGCCTCGTTGTCGCTGGCAATCGGCGGGACGGGAACCGGAGCGGCCATGTTGTTCGCGGCATTCTGCTCCGCGCCGGGCAGGACGGGGTCGGCCGCGTTCGATGTGTCGCTGGCCGGCTGGCAGGCCGTCAGCAAAGCCGTCGCCGCAAGGGAGGCGAGGAAGGTGATTTTGCGCATCGCGTTCTAACCTGAGAAAGCGACGCCCGTTCCGCCACCAGCCCCTCAACCGCCGTTGCCAAGCAGCCCGCGATTGTAGAGCGTCACGAGCAGGTTGAAGGCCGCGTGCAGCGCCATCGGCGGGTAGATCGACCCGCCCTTCCACCGCACCATCGCCAGCAGCGCACCCGATCCCGCGACCGAAAGCGCGAACCACCACGCGGCATGCGCATGGATGAGACCCCAGAGCAGACTCGGAACGATGACGGCCGTCGCGATGCCCCAGCGCCTCAGCAAGGCGGAAAACATCGCGCCCCGGAACAACAGTTCCTCGCACAGCGGCGCCAGCAGGCCAAAGGCGACCAGTTCCTCGCCCAACGAGAAGGGTTGCCGCCCCGCTAGCGCCTCGGGGTCCGGTTCAAAGGGCAGGAACAGGGTGATCGCCCATTCGGCAGTCAACCACAGGATGAACATCAAGGCCCACGGTTCGGCCGCCCGATAGTCGGGGCGCCGGAAGCCAAGGTCCAGCTTCGCCCATCGCGCCCACAGCAAGGTGATTGCAGTGATGATCGCGAAGGCTAGGAGATGGGACGCCACCCTGGCATCGCTAAGCAAGCGCAGGCCGCGAGGCAATTGCCCGGAGAAGACAGCGCAATGACCAAGAACGGCTGGCTTTACGAGCAGGGCATAGGCGAAGCTCGCGCGGTCCTGATCGAGGGCGGCGAGATCGTCGAGGCGGTGATCGAACTGCCCGGCCCGCACGGCCCCGGCGCCATCGTCGCGGCGAAGCTGGTTAAGGTGCAGCAGTCCGGCCGCCGCGGCCTCGTCCGGCTTGAGGGCGGCGAAGAGGCCCTGCTCGCCCCTATCCCGCCCGGCGTCACCGAGGGCGCGACGCTGAACGTCGAGATCGTCCGTGAGCCGCTACCCGAGGCTACCCGCCTCAAGCGCGCCAAGGTCCGCCCCGCTGATGGCCCGCCGCGCCCGGCGCCATCGCTTGCCGAGCGGCTCGGTGCCAGCACCCATCCCGCCACAGGCCCGGACCTGTTCGAGCAAGCCGGCTGGAGCGAATTGATCGAGAGCGCGCTGACCGGGGAGATCGCCTTCCCCGGCGGGTCGCTCCACATGAGCCTCACCCCGGCAATGACTCTGTTCGACGTCGATGGCACGCTCGAGCCAGCCGCCCTCGCCATCGCCGGCGCGCGTGCCGCCGGGCAGGCGATCCGCCGCCTCGGGATCGGCGGCGCGATCGGCATCGACCTGCCCACCCTCGCCGCCAAGGCCGAGCGCCAGGCCGCCGCCGAAGCG
>JAFAEG010000061.1 GCA_023424095.1 Pseudomonadota bacterium
GTCATGGCCTTCGCAGTTGACGCAGGCGGCCATGATCTTCGTCAGATGCTGCTTGACGATCTTGGAGCCGGTGACGAGCGCCGCGACCTTCTGCTCCTCCTTCACCTTCCAGTCGATGAAGGCCTCGATATCGGGATGGTCGGAATCGACGATGACCATCTTGGCGGCGCGGCGGGTGGTGCCGCCCGACTTGATGGCACCGGCGGCACGGTCGCCGATCTTGAGGAAGGACATCAGGCCGGAGGACTTGCCGCCGCCGGCGAGCTTCTCGCCTTCGCCGCGCAGCATCGAGAAGTTCGAGCCGGTGCCGGAGCCGTATTTGAACAGGCGGGCTTCACGGACCCAGAGATCCATGATGCCGCCCTCGTTGACGAGGTCGTCCTGCACGCCCTGGATGAAGCAGGCATGCGGCTGCGGATGCTCATAGCTCGACTTCGACTTGACCAGCTTGCCGGTCTTGAAGTCGACATAGAAATGGCCCTGGCTCGGCCCGTCGATGCCATAGGCCCAGTGCAGGCCGGTGTTGAACCATTGCGGCGAATTCGGCGCGACCATCTGCGTCGCCAGCATGAAGCGCAGCTCGTCATGGAAGGCGGCGGCGTCCTCCTCGGAGGAGAAATAGCCGCCCTTCCAGCCCCAATAGGTCCAGCAGCCGGCGAGCCGGTCGAAGACCTGCTTGGACGAGACCTCGGAGCCGTAGCGCTTGTCTTCGGGGAGAGCCGCGAGCGCCGCCTCGTCGGGAACCGAACGCCAGAGGAAGGACGGGACGTCGTTCTCCTCGACCTTCTTCAGCGCCGCCGGCACGCCGGCCTTGCGGAAATATTTCTGCGCGAGCACGTCGCTCGCCACCTGCGACCAGGCCTCGGGAACCTCGATACCCTCGAGCCGGAACACGATCGAACCGTCGGGATTGCGAATCTCGCTGACGGCCGAGCGGAACGGGATCGCCTGATAGGGCGACTGGCCGGCGGCGGTGTGGCGGCGCTCGATGCGCATGTCTTCATCCCCAATGCGTGCCGCGGGCTCGGGAAAGCCACGCGCGGCCGGTTGCTCACCGGCTCCTGATGTCAGCCCAACTCGGTTTGATGCCCTGGGTCCCGCAGCGGTGTGACCCCGCCATCGAAACTCCGGATGCGACCAGCCGGGCCGCAGGTCGCCGTTCGCCGTCGCCGATATCGGCGCGCCGCGGTGATCACTTCGACCCGTCTGGGAACTCGTTCGCGGGGATCGAAGGCGTCTCCGCCAGCCGTCTCGCGACCCTCAAAATTTAGTCCCGATCGGGCCGTGCCGTCAAGGATTAGTGCGCCACAAAGAGTGTGGACACGACATCTGGTAGGAAGATGTGGATCATGGGGATAAGTTTCAAGGAGCCGGCTAAACCCAAGGAATCGCATGGGGAATCGGCGCTGCGTTGCCAGATTGCAACGATCCGCCGCCTCGCGAAATCCCTAAAATCCACCGGACCATGGTTAACCTGCCCTCAACCGGGGCCCGCCTGACCCACTACTGGAAGCGTTCTCTGCGGCAGCCGCCACAAGTGCTTGAATCCGCGCGACGCTTGGCCGGCTGGCGCGAACCCGCAACCGGCCGCGGACGCCTCCCGAACCGTGACCGAATCGTGGCGAAGGCTCCGACGACGCTGCTGACGGAGTTGGGCTGCCCCTCCGCCTAGCGGAAGCACCAGCCAAAGGAACGACATGACCGACACCGTCTTCGAACTGCGCCGCTACAGCCTGAAGCCCGGTGCACGAGAAACCCTGATCCGCGTCTTCGACACTTACCTCGTCGAGACGCAGGAAGCGGCCGGGATGAGCGTCGTGGCGCAGTTCCGCGATCCCGCGGCGCCCGACCAGTTCGTCTGGTTCCGCGGCTTTGCCGATCAGGACGCCCGCAGCCGCGCCCTCCCCGCCTTCTATGGTGGGCCGGTCTGGGCGGAGCACGGCCCCGCCGCGAACGAGACCATGCTGGCATGGCACGACGCGCTGATGCTAAAGCCTGCCGCACCCGGCCTTGGCTTCGACCCAAGTGGACTCGGGCGATTGCCCGCGGGAACCGTCGATCGCCAAGACGGGCGGACACATCTGGTCGCCATCCACCATCTCGCGCCGACGAGTAGCGACACCGAAGCGGCCGAGAGCGCAAATCTGGTTGCGCAAGCGGTTCGCGCGGAAGGCGGCGAGATTCTTGCCAGCATGATCAGCGACCGCAGCAGGAACGGATTCGCGCGCCTCCCCGTGCGCGAAGGAGAATGCGTCGCGGTCGCGCTCGTACGGCCAGCGGTTTCGCAGACGATCCCCGCGCTCGAGGCGGCCTTGCGCGAGATTTCGGTGGGCGGCGGCCGCTCCCCGGATATCGCCCGCCTCATCCCGACCGCACGCTCGCTGCTGCGCTGAGTCTGGATGGCCGGTTTCGGCGCCGCATAGTCGCCGGGATTGCCCCGCCTGATGCGCGCAGGACACCAGGAGCCGAACCGATGCAACGCCTGCTCGCAATCATCGTACTCTGTCTCTGGGTGTTGCCAGCACGGGCCGAGCCCCACAAGGAGTGGCGGACCGCCGATCCCGCCACGGCAGGCTGGTCCGCAGCCGCGCTGCAGCCATTGCGGGACTATGCCGACCTGCGCAAGCCGACCGCCCTGCTGCTGGTGCAGAACGGCGCCGTCATCGCCTCCTTCGGCGACCCGGCCCGCAAGGTCGGCGTCGCCTCGGTCCGCAAGAGCCTGCTGAGCGCGCTCTATGGCATCGCGGTCGCAGAAGGACGGATCGACCTCGACTCGACGCTCGGTGAACTCCGCATCGACGAGAAGCCGCCCGGGCTCTCGGAGCAGGAGAAGGACGCGACCGTCGGCAACCTGCTGACCGCTCGCTCCGGCATCTATCTCCCGGCGGCGCACGAGACCTCCGAGATCAGGGAGAAGCGGCCGGCCCGCGGCAGCCACGAGCCTGGGACCTTCTGGTTCTACAACAACTGGGACTTCAACGCGCTCGGCACGATCTATCGCCAGCGCACCGGCGAGGACATCTTCGAGAGCTTCGCCCGCCGTATCGCCGCGCCGATCGGCATGCAGGACTTCTCGGCCGCGGATGGTCGCTATGCGCAATCGCCCGCCTCCCGGCACCCGGCCTATCCGTTCCGGATGAGCGCGCGCGATCTCGCCCGCTTCGGCGTGCTCTTCGCCAATGGCGGAAGCTGGGACGGGCGCCAGCTGGTACCGGCAGCCTGGGTGCGCGAATCGACCGCTACCCATGCCGCGACCGATCGGCCGACGCGTGGCTATGGCTATATGTGGTGGACCTTGCCGGAAGACGGTGTCGGCAAGGGCGCGGCGCTCGCCTCCGGCTATGGCGGGCAGTTGCTCGCCATCGTCCCGGGCAAGCGCCTGGTGGTGGTCCAGACCGCCGAATCCGGGAACAGCCGAAGAGGAACCCGCACCCGGGACTTCATCGGCCTGCTGCGGCGGATCGTGGCGGCAGCGCCGTAGCCATGCATGCCTGCTGCGCCCGGCCGCACTGGACATCGCGGGCGCTGGACGACATAAGTCGCGCGAGCCCGAGCGCCTCCGGACAAGAGCGATGAACCAGACCCTGCTTCAGATCTTCACCTGGTGGAACGGCCAGACCCTCGGCACGCGCTTCCACACCTGGCGCTTCGGCGAGAAGGTCGGCGAGGACCAGTTCGGCAACGTCTATTACCGCACCAAGGGTGGCGCCAAGGACAAGGCCCTCGGCATCCAGCGTCGCTGGGTCGTCTATAACGGCCCGATCGAGGCCTCGACGATCCCGTCCGGCTGGAACGGCTGGCTGCACCACACCGTCGACATCGCGCCCTCCGAAGAGAAATACGCTGCGCGCGACTGGGAGCAGCCGCATCAGCCGAACCATACCGGCACCGCCCTCGCCTATCGCCCCTCCGGCTCGACCCTGGCCGAGAATGAGCGCCCGCCGGCGACCGGCGATTACGAGGCCTGGACGCCGGGCCGCTGAGCGCACCCGCCCTTCGACACAGTCCATCCTGATGCAGCGCGCGCACCTCCCGGGGTTCGCGCGCTTTTCCTTGTCCGGACCAAACCCGCCCTATCCGGCCCCGCTGGCGAAATGGACCAGCAGCTTGAGGTTCAGCGCCGCGATCACCAGCGCGATCAGCACCGCGAAGGCGACGAGCCAGAGCGGCGCGACGAGTTCGCCCATCTTCGTCCTGTCCGCGGTGAACATCACAAGCGGGAAGACAGCGAAGGAGAGCTGTAGCGAGAGTACGACCTGCGTCAGGATCAAAAGCTGCGCCGTGCCGCTGTCGCCATACCAGATCGTCACCGCCGCCGCCGGGATGATGGCGATGCCGCGCGTGATCAGCCGGCGCAGCCAGGGCGGAAGCCTGATCTTGAGGAAGCCCTCCATCACGATCTGGCCGGCCAGCGTCGCCGTCACCGTCGAGTTGATGCCGCAGCAGAGCAGCGCGATGCCGAACAGGGTCGGGGCGATCGCCAGTCCGAGCAGCGGGCCGAGCAGCTTGTGGGCATCGCCGAGCTCGGCGACGGCGGTCTGTCCGGTCTTGTGGAAGGTCGCAGCCGCCAGGATCAGGATCGAGGCGTTGATGGTCAGCGCGAACATCAGCGCCACCGTCGAATCGATGGTCGCGTATTTCAGCGCCTGGCGCTTCTCCGGCAGGCTCGCGCCATAAGCGCGGGTCTGCACGATGCCCGAGTGCAGGTAGAGATTATGCGGCATCACCGTCGCGCCGAGGATACCGAGCGCGAGATAGAGCATCTCGGGATTGCGGACGATCTCGGTCGTCGGCGCGAAACCGCGAACCACCTGCCCCCAATCGGGATCGGCGAGCGCGATCTGGATCGCGAAGCAGAGCGCGATCACGCCGAGCAACGTGATCACCAGCGCCTCGATCCAGCGGAAGCCGAGCTTCTGCAGATAGAGGATCAGGAACACGTCGAGCGCCGTGATGATCACGCCGAGCTCGAGCGGGATGCCGAAGATCAGGTTCAGGCCGATCGCCGTGCCGATCACCTCGGCGATGTCGGTGGCGATGATCGCGACCTCGGCCAGCAGCCACAGGACGAAAGAGACCGGCTTCGGATAGGCGTCGCGGCAGGCTTGGGCGAGGTCGCGACCTGAAGCGATCGCGAGCCGCGCGCACAGCGATTGCAGCACGATCGCCATGATGTTGGAGACCAGCGCGACGACGAGCAGCGTGTAGCCGAACTTCGAGCCCCCGGCGAGCGAAGTCGCCCAGTTCCCAGGGTCCATATAGCCGACGGCGACGAGATAGCCCGGCCCGACGAAGGCGGCTGCTCGTCGCCAGCCGGGCCCGCTCGGGCGGATGGCGATGGAGCGATGGACATCGGAGAGGGAGGCTTCGCCCCGCTCGCTGCGCCAGCCGGGCTGCGGCCTGTCGACCCGTGCGTCCATTGCCGTCCAATCTGCAACTGCGATCTATTCGCAAGATATTCAGTTGCTAATGGATCGCAAGAGCATTGTTGCAGATCGGTGGCCACCGCCCGTCGCCGGCCTCCGCCCTTTTTCCGCTGCGATTGCCGTGCTACGTCCGCGCCGACGCGGCCGCGCCGCGCTGGAAGAGAATCGCAAGCCAGCATGCCCTCGCTCCGCAGAAGCCTCGCCTTAGCCGCCCTGTCCGGCGCCGCGCTCGCGCTGGCGGCCCCGGCCAAGGCCGACCGCATCCGCAATCCGGTCGCGGTCTTTGCCGGGCTCGACAAGATCACCGGCCGGATCATCTCCTTCGAGGTCGCGATCGACGAGACCGTGCAGTTCGGCGCTCTGCAGCTGACGCCGCGCGTCTGCTGGACGCGGCCGCCGACCGAGGCGCCGCAGACCACGAGCTTCACCGAGGTCGACGAGGTCACCTTCAACAACGAATACCGGCGGATCTTCACCGGCTGGATGTATGCGGCGAGCCCCGGCCTGCACGGCGTCGAGCACGCGATCTACGATGTCTGGCTGACCGACTGCAAAGGCGGCACCGAGCTGGTCGTCGATCCCAAGGAGCCGGAGGCCACCCCGCCGCCGACCGCGGGCCAGCGTCCGGAGCGCCCGGTGCGACCGGCCCGCGAGACGCCGCCCCCGGGCGCTCCGGGCAGCAATCAGCGCATCGACGTCGCTCCGCCGCAGGGCGTGCCGGTGCAGCCGCGTGCCCCGACGCAGCGCTTCTTCCCGACCAACCCGGCCGGCGGTGGCCGCGACCCGACCGGCGGAAACTGAACCATGGCGCGCGTCACCGGCATAGGCGGTCTTTTCTTCCGCGCAGGTGACCCGCAGGCCCTTGCCGCCTGGTATGAGCGTCATCTCGGTATCGACGACCTCGCCAAGGCGGTCTGGCGCCAGGATGCAGGCCCGACCATTTTCGGCCCCTTTGCCGCGACGAGCGACTATTTCGGCCGGCCCGGGCAGCAATGGATGGTGAATTTCCGCGTCGACGATCTCGACGCGATGATGGCAGCGCTGAAGGCCGCCGGCATCGCGGTGG
Source organism: Pseudomonadota bacterium (assembly GCA_023424095.1). Classification (GTDB taxonomy): domain Bacteria; phylum Pseudomonadota; class Alphaproteobacteria; order Sphingomonadales; family Sphingomonadaceae; genus Allosphingosinicella. The sequence continues at coordinate 6,493 of JAFAEG010000061.1, forward strand.
AAACCCGCCCCGAATGGGATTCGGAGGTTGGCCGCTTCTGCCGCATCCATGATCCCGAGGGCAATCCGATCGAGCTCTGGCAGCCCGCGCCGGAAGCGTTCCCTACCCCTGAGGATCAGGCGTAGCCGACCCAGCCGCGGAAGCTGAAGCCCGTGTAGAACAGGCTGACCTGCGAGAACCCGGCATCCCGCAGGATTGCCTCGTCCTCCTCGGGGCTGAGCAGCTGGAGATGCGCTGCGACCGCCGCGCGGGCGTTCTCCGCCTTGGCCGGGTCCATCCCCGAAGCCGTGGCGAAGGCGGCGTAGCGCGAGAGCCAGCGTCCCCTCTCGCCCTCCTCCTGCGGGAAGCTGGCATGGGCGGCGACGAAGGGCGCCCCGGGCTTCAGCCTGCGATGGATCTCGCCCAGCGTGCGCCGCCTGTCTTCAGGCGCCAGGAAATGCAGGGTCAGCAGGCAGGTCGCCGCATCGAACGGCCCTTCCGGCGCATCCTCGATATAGCCCTCGTAAAGATCGACGCGCCTGCCGAGCGGCCCCAGCGTCTGGCCGGCTAGCTTCAGCATTTCGGCCGCCGGATCGACACCGTCGAAGACCCAGCCCGGCCGGGCCTGCGCCAAGGCTTTGAGCTCGAGCCCGCCCCCTGCCCCCAGGACCAGCACCCGGGCGTCTTCAGGAGCCCGTTCCGCCAGCAGGATGCCGGTCATCTTATGGAGATCGTGAAAGC
>JAFAEG010000027.1 GCA_023424095.1 Pseudomonadota bacterium
GAAGGGGAGAGGGTTGAGATAGAAAAGAGCGTCTCCGCCTGATTGAGCAAGAAGCGGCCATCGCCGTCGGCGGTGGCGATCAGGGCGTCGCGGGCCTCTGGCGTGACCGGGAGGGGGCGTTCGACCAACACCTCGGCCTTGTCGAGCAGCCGGCCCAAAGCGGCGTGATCGAGGCGGTTGAGGATCAGCACCTGGCCGCGGCTGAGCAAAGCGGCGTTCAGCTCGAAGCTCGGATTTTCCGTGGTCGCGCCGACCAGGACGACGGTGCCGTCCTCGACATAAGGAAGAAAGCCGTCCTGCTGGGCGCGGTTGAAGCGGTGGATCTCGTCCACGAACAGCAAGGTCTGCCGGCCCAGGCGGCGATGCTCGCGGGCCTCGGCGAAGACCTTCTTGAGATCGGCGACGCCGGAGAAGACGGCGCTGATGGCGACGAAGCGCAAGCCGACCGCGTCGGCGAGCAGCCGGGCGATGCTGGTCTTGCCCGTGCCGGGCGGTCCCCACAGCACCATGGAAGACAATTTGCCCGCCGCCACCTGCCGCCCGATCGCGCCGTCCGGGCCGGTCAGATGCTCCTGGCCGACGACATCGCCCAGCGAGCGCGGGCGCAGCCGATCGGCCAGCGGCGCGCCGGGCGGCGGCTCGTCCTGGCCTGGGTCGGCGGGAAGGTCATCGGCAAAGAGGTCGGCCATGGGCGCTATCTAGGCGGGATCGCGCGGCGTTGCACCCGCGCTCCTTGACCCTTTCGGCAATTCTGTTATTGGCCCGCCCCGATCCGTGGGTTCGCCCGCGGCTCGCCGTCCGAGACAGTTGGTGGGGCTTGCCCCTTAATTTCCAGCCTAGACGGGGACAGAAGTTTCAAGCGGCCGCTTGCGCGCGCCGTGTCTGCCATATGAGCGGACCCGTAACCCAAATCCCCTTCGGACCTTGCCCGGCGGATTCCCCGTCGGGTGAAAGTGTGCGTTTTCGCATTCGTGCGAAGGCGCGGAAGGAAGAGTGTATGGATCGAGCTCAAAAGAAAGAGGCGGTCGCACAGCTCAAGCAGACGTTCCAGGAGACTGGGGTTGTCGTCGTCACCCGTAACCTCGGGATGACGGTCGCGCAGTCCACCAATCTGCGGATCAAGATGCGTGACGCGGGCGCCTCCTACAAAGTGTCGAAGAACACGCTCGCTCTGATCGCGATCGAGGATACTCCCTACGCCAATCTGGCGGATTTGCTGGTGGGGCCGACGGCCCTGGCCAGTTCCGCCGATCCGGTCGCCGCCGCAAAGGCAGCGGTCGATTTCGCCAAGACGAACGACAAGCTCGAAATCGTCGGCGGGGCCATGGGCAGCACCCTTCTCGATGCGAACGGCGTGAAGGCTTTGGCCGAGCTGCCGTCCCTCGACGAACTGCGCGCAAAGATCGTGGGCCTCGTGCAGGCTCCCGCGACCAAGCTCGCTCAGCTCGTTCAGGCGCCGGCTGCGAAGGTCGCCCGCGTCGTGGGCGCTTATGCGGCCAAGGAAGCAGCGTAACTTTCAACAAACTCAAATGGGGCGTGCGCGTCCCGATCATGGAGACTTACAATGGCAGACATCAATGCGCTGGTTGACCAGCTTTCCGAACTGACCGTCCTCGAGGCCGCTGACCTCGCCAAGGCGCTCGAAGAGAAGTGGGGCGTTTCGGCCGCCGCGGCCGTTGCGGTTGCCGGCCCGGCCGGTGGCGGCGCCGCTGCTCCGGCTGCTGAAGAGCAGACCGAATTCGACGTCATCCTGACCGGCGACGGCGGCAACAAGATCGCCGTCATCAAGGAAGTCCGCGCCATCACCCAGCTGGGTCTCGGCGAAGCCAAGGCGCTCGTTGAAGGCGCGCCGAAGCCCGTCAAGGAAGGCGTGAACAAGGAAGAGGCCGAGAAGATCAAGGCTCAGATCGAAGGCGCCGGCGGCACCGTCGAACTGAAGTGACCCAGCGGGCCTTTTGGCCCGCGCGGAGTCATCCCGGACTTGATCCGGGATCTGAACCGATCTGGACCCCGGCCTTCGCCGGGGCACTGGCATGGTTTTCCGGGTGTCTTGAAGCGCCCGGGGAAGGAGAGGGCGGTCCGGCAACGGGCCGCCCTTTTTCCGTTGGGGCTAGGTCCGCTGCCGCCAGAGCGGGGCCAGTGCCGCCGCCAGCACGCGCGATCGAACGAACAGCAGGTCCACAATCGGGCTGCCTTCGCGCGCGCCCATCTGGCTTTTGTAGCCCGCATCGCCCGAGCCCCAGCTGATCGTCTCGATGCCGTCGCGGGCGGCCTGTTCGAACGCGCGGATCAGCAAGGTCCGCCCGGGGCTGTGCTGGGCGAAACGGTCGTCATAATTGTTGGCGATCTGGTAGAAAATCGTCCCGACCTGGAGGCCGAAGGTGAAGGCCGCGGGGATGCCGTCGAGGCGCAGGATGCTGCCGCGCAGCTTCGCCGCCAGGTCCGGGTCTGCCGCCATGCCTTCCCAGATCGCCCGCTGCCGCGCGTCGGCGAATTGCAGCCCGGCGTCCGCTTCCGTCGCCAGCCAGCTGTTGCGCTCGATCCGGGCGATGGCGTCGCGATCCTCGCTGCACCAGTCCGCGCCGGTGAAGCGACTTATGTCCAGCGCGCCGAGTTCGCTGAGCTTCTTCTCGCGCCAGCGATTCTTCTTCATCGTCGAGGCGCGCGGCCAGGGACCGTCGGCGCTCAGCGCGCGAACGTCGATCTCGAAGCAGCTGCCGAGCGGCCGTTCAAGCATTGTCCAGCCGGTGGCGGCGGCGGCCTGGCGCAGCCTGGTCGCGGCGGGGTCGTCGGCGAAGATGGGGCCCAGCCGCCAGATCCTGCCGAGCAGCTGCCGCAGATCGCGATCGCCGAACATCGCATTGAGCTCGGAGGCGGTCGCGTCGCCCGCAATCGCCATGGCGCGAAACGGCCAATAGCTGCCGGCGACTTCGCGCAGCTTGAGCGGCCCGATGCGGCGGTCGACCAGGCCGAAGCCGGCGAGCGGGCGGCCGTCCGCACGCAAGACGATGGAGAGGCGGGCGCCTTCGCAGGCGGCGAACCAGGCGCCGCGCAGGAAGACATGACGCGGATCGGTGGCCGCGGCCAGGGCGTCCAGGTCGCGTGGCGTCGCGCGCACGAGGTGCAGGCGCTCCGGCGCAAGCTGGGCATCACGCCGCATCAACATGGATCAGCCCCTGGCCGATTCGCCGTTAAAATGGCGTGTAACTGCGCCCCGGTTCACCTTTTCTTGGGAGGGCGAGGGTAAGCGGCAGGCATGACGACGCGCGTGCTTCTTACCGTCGATACCGAATTGGTCTGGCGGCATCATGCTGCCGGTCACGATTGGCGTGAGAATTTCACCCGCTCCTACGAGGCGGCGGGGGTGGGCATCCCCTATCAGCTCGCCATGCTGGCCCGACACGATCTGAAGGCCTGCTTCTTCGTCGATCCGATGCCGGCGGCGGTCCACGGGCTCGATCCGGTCAAGCGGATGGTCGAACCGATCCTCGCGGCCGGGCAGGAGGTGCAGCTGCATCTCCACCCGTTCTGGGCGCATCTGGAGAAAGCGGAGCGCAACCGGCGTACGGACGAACTGACCGCTTATGATTTCGGCGCGCAGCGGGCGCTGATCGCGCAGGCGCGGGAGCTGCTGGTCGCGGCGGGCGTGCCGGAACCGATCGCCTTCCGCTCGGGCAGCTATGCCGCCAATGCCGACACCGCCCGCGCGCTTGCCGAACTGGGCTTCCGCTATGACAGCAGCCACAATGGCTCGCATCACCCCAAGCCGAGCGCTTTGCCGCTACCGCCCCAGGCGGTCGCGCCGGTCGAGATCGGGCCGGGGCTGATCGAATTGCCGGTCAGCCAGATTGGCGGCGCGGAGGGGCTGAGGCATCTGCAGATCTGTGCGGTGTCGTTCGCGGAAATGCGCGGCGCCTTGCTGGCGGCGGAGCGGTGCGGGCAGCCGGTGGTGACCATCGTCAGCCACAGTTTCGAACTCGCCACCCGCAACGGGCTGGCGGTCAATCGCGTCGTGCGGCGGCGCTTCGACCGGCTCTGCGCCTTTCTCGCCGAACAGCGCGACATGCTGCCGACGGCGACGTTCGCGAGCCTGCCGAGCCTGCCGCTCGACCAAGCGGCGACGCCTGCGCCGGGGAGCCAGCAGCGTCGCCTGCGCCGGATGGCGGGGCAGGTGTGGGGCAATCTGCGCTACGAACGGTTCGCCGCCCGCGCGGCCGAGCGGAGGCAGGCGCATGTCCGCTGACGCGATCGCCGCGCGCACGCCTTTGCCGTTCCGGGTGGGGCCCAGGACGGTAGCGCGGGTGCATCGCCGGCTGGTCCGCGTCACCATGGGGCTGGAGCAGGCGATCAGCGGCGCGGCACTGGCGCTGCCCGGCCTGCCGCCTCGCGCCGACGGCTATTATCTGCGCGCCGTACCGGCCGAACAGGCGGCGAGCATCGGCGCGGCCAGCGGCATGCGCGCCTTCGTCCGGCAGGCTTATCCGCATCATTATGCCGATTTGGGCCTCGGCTATGACGCCTATCTCGCCACTTTCTCGAGCAAGACGCGCTCGTCGCTGAAGCGCAAGGCGCGCAAGCTGGCGGAGCATGATGGCGGGACGCTGGACGTGCGGGTCTATCGGACCCCCGCCGAGCTTGCCGATTTCTTCGCCGACGCCCGCGCGGTCTCGGCGCTGACCTATCAGGAAAAATTGCTCGACGCCGGCCTGCCCGAGGATCTGGCGGAGATGCAGGCGCTCGCGGCCCGCGACCAGGTGCGCGCCTTCCTGTTGTTCGTGGGAGGCCGCGCCGTGGCCTATCTCTACGCTCCAGGCGAGGGCGAAACCCTGCGCTACGAGCATCTGGGCTACGACCCGGATGTCGCCATATGGTCGGTGGGCAGCGTGCTGCAATTGGAGGCGATGCGGCTGTTGATGGAAGAGGGCCGCTTCCGCTGGTTCGACTTCACCGAAGGCGACGGCCAGCACAAGCGCGCCTTCGCCACCGGCTCCATTCCGAGCGTCGACCTGCTGCTGCTGCGGCCCACGCTGGGCAATGTCGCCGCCGCCTCGGCGCTCGCCGGCTTCGACCGCTTTGTTTCCTTCGCCAAGCGGATCGCGCGCCGGTAAGACGGAGGCGTGCGCCTCAGCAGCGAAGCCATAATCCTCTCCGTCCGCGCGCATGGCGAGCATGACGCGATCGTCCGCGCGCTGACGCCCGGCGACGGCGTGCAGCCCGGTTTTGTCCGTGGTGGCCGCTCACGGCGGCTTCGGCCGACGCTTCAGCCGGGCAATCTGGTCGCGGGGGAATGGCGCGCGCGAACGGCGGATCAACTCGCCCATCTGACCGCGGAACTGGTGAAGAGCCGGGCACCCTTGCTCAGCGAACCGCTCGCCGCCGCCGCGATCGAATGGGCGACGGTGCTCAGCGCCGCGGCGCTGCCGGAGGCGCAGCCTTATCCGGCGCTCCATGCGGGCCTCTCCGGCCTGCTCGACGCGCTGGAGGCCGCGCCGAGCGCGCGCGGCTGGGGCGCGGCTCTGGTCCGCTACGAATTGCTGCTGCTGGGCGAGCTCGGCTTCGGCCTGGACCTGAGCGAATGCGCGGTGACCGGCGATACGGACGATCTGGCCTTCGTCAGCCCGCGCAGCGGCCGCGCGGTCAGCCGGGCCGGGGCAGGCGACTATCGCGAACGGCTGTTTACGCTGCCCGCTTTCCTCACCCGGGGCGGCCAGGCGGAGGGCTGGGACGAGATCGTCGCGGGCCTCAGGATCACCGGCCATTTCATCGCCCGCGACGTGCTGATCGACCGGCAAGCGGACCTGCTCGCCTCGCGCGGCCGGCTGCTGGATCGGCTGCAACGGTTGACCTCGCCGCCGCCAGGCCCAAGTGAAGCAGGGTGAAACAATTCTTCCCCTTCAGCGCGCAGACCGGCGACGTCACCGTCCGAGTCTCGGTCACCTTTTTGCCCGAGCAATCTGAACCCGGGCGCGGCCGCTGGTTCTGGGCCTATCATATCCGCATCGAGAATGCGGGCGAGACGCCGGTGAAGCTGGTCAGCCGAGAATGGCAGATCAAGGATGGCCGGGGCGGGCTGAACGAGGTGCGCGGCGAGGGCGTCGTCGGCGAACAGCCGGTGATCGCGCCGGGCGCGGCCTATGATTATGTCTCCGGCTGCCCGCTGCCGACCCCGACCGGATCGATGGAAGGCCGCTACTTCATGGTCGCCGCCGACGGCAGCCGCTTCGAAGTAGAAATCCCCCGCTTCCCCCTGATCGCCCCGGCGGTGATCAGCTGATCAGCTTGGCCGCGCGGGTCATCAGCGCGTGGAAGGCGGCTTCGTCGACCAAGGCGGCGGGATTGTTCCAGCTGCCGGTGACGACGTGCCAGACGCCCGCATTGTTGCGGATCAGGTAGGTCAGGTTGATCACGCCGGGCTCCGAGCCGCCCTTGAAGCCGACATAGGAGAAGGCGCCGGCCGCGTCGCGGGTCATGCCGGGGCTGATCGCCAGCACCGCCTTGGCGGTGTCGTCCGCGTTCAGCCGCAGCCAGTCCATCACCCGCGCCATGTCGGCGGCGGTGGCGAACCATTCGACCGTGTCGATCGCGGTCGGGCCGGTGGCGAAAAGCTGGCTGATCTCGACCGCCGGGCCGCCTTGTGCTTCCCGCTCGCGCAGGATGCGCCGCCGGCCCGCCTCGTCCGCTGCCAGCCAGGCGGTCCGCGCGGCTTCACTGGCCTTCAGCTGGAAGAGTTCGATGGTGGACAGCATCGGCCGGTTGCGCGCCGCCTGGCTCAGATTCATCCGCGTCATCATCCGCTCGACATTCTCGCGGCCGGCGAGGTGGAGCAGCAGATCGGTGGCGGTGTTGTCGCTGCGCGAGATCATCAGCGACGCGGCGGTGTGCACGGTCACCGGCGAGCCGAGCGGCCAATCCTGCAAGATGCCGCTGGGGAGCGAATGGCGGTTGATCGGGACCACATCGTTCCAGCGCCGCTCGCCGGCCTGCACCTGACGGCTCAATTCGGCGAGGATGAGCAATTTGAAGCTGGAGCCGATCGCCAGCGGGCGGTCGGGCTCGAGCTGGCTGATCACTGCCGGGGCGCCGTCGTCGAGCCGGGCGATCTGGAAATTCACCTGGCCGGGCAATTGGCGAAGCTCGCCAAGGATACGCTCGGCGCTGTCGCCGCCGATCGGCTCGCTGCCGGTGACGTTCAGCCCGGCGATGCGGTGCGGCGCCTGCGCCTCGACCTGAAGGCTCATGATGACGATCGAGCGCTCGAACCGGTAGCGGATGGTCGCGGCATTGGCGCCGGCGGGCTGGATGCTCTCCACCCCCTGGATCGCGCCATATTGCGCCGTCAGCTGCTGCGACACGGCGGTGAGCTGGGCGGCCGGCACCTGCGCGAGGAAGCCGGCGGTGAAGACGTTCGGCAGATCGGCCTGGCCGCGCACCATCGCCACCACGTCGTTCGCCCGCTGGGCCACCGGGTCCTGGGCGGCGGCCGGGGCCGGCGCGGGGCTGGCCTGGGGCTGGGCGAAGGCCGGCGTTGCGGCGGCGAGCAAAAGCGTGATCAAGCCGAGTTTCAGGCGCATCTCATCCCCCTCCGGACCATCTGATCGCGCATTAAAGCGATCCGGGGCGGGTGAGAAGCAACCACTGGCCCCCTCCGCCGTTTCGCACGCAGAAGCTTTCTTGGGGAGGCCGTCATGCCCATCGCCAGCACCAGCCTGATCGAGCGGATCGCCCGCGTGATTGCCGGCAGGATCATCAGCGTGAATGCCGATGGCGATTATGCCTCGGCCGGGGACATGGTGGACGAGGTCTGGCACCTTTACACTGACGACGCGGTCTCGATCCTGAAGACGATGCGGGAGCCCGATCAGGCGGCGGCCGACGTCGGCGATCCGGCGATGTGGGAGCGGATGATCGAGGCGGCGCTGGCGCGCGGGGCCTGAATTAGAAAGCGCGGAAAAAGGGCCAGAGCGCCCAGGTCGCGGGCGCGGCGAGCAGCAAACCGGCGGCGATGTCGAAGCCGCGGATCGGGCGAATGCGGACGCCGCGGCGCGGATTGCGGTAGCTGTCCCGCATCGTCGCGATCAGGATGTAGAAGCCGCACAGGGCCGTCGCCACCAGCGCGACCGCATAAGGCAGCACGAAGACTGACGGCCAGAAGTTGAAGGCGAGCCACAGCAGGAGGGCCCCCGCCCCGCAGGCGACGCCAGCGCCGATCGCCTTCGGCACGCTCACGAAATTGATGATGCCCCGTTTCCCCGTCATGGCGCCGAGATGAGCAGCGAGACGCCTGCGCGCAAGGGCGTCAGGCGTCGATCGCTTCTTCGTCCAGCTCGGCGGCGTGGCTCTGGATGAACTGGAAGCGATGCTCCGGATTGCGGCCCATCAGCCGGTCGACCAGATCGCGCACGGCGCTGCGCTCCTCATAATCCTGCGGCAGGGTGACGCGGATCATCGAGCGGCTCTTCGGGTCCATCGTGGTTTCGCGGAGCTGACCGGGGTTCATCTCGCCCAGGCCCTTGAAGCGGCTGACCTCGACCTTCTTGCCCTTGAACAGCGTTTTCTCCAGCTCGGCGCGGTGCGCGTCGTCGCGGGCATAAGCGTTGGTCGCGCCGCTAGACAGCCGGTAGAGCGGCGGCTGGGCGAGGTAGAGCGCGCCCTTGCGGACGACGTCCGGCATCTCCTGGAAGAAGAAGGTCATCAGCAAGGTGGCGATGTGGGCGCCGTCGACGTCGGCGTCGGTCATGATGACGATGCGTTCGTAACGCAGATCGTCCGGGTTGCAGCGGTCGCGGCTGCCGCAGCCGAGCGCCAGGATCAGGTCGGCGATTTCCTGATTGGCGCGGATCTTGTCGGCGGTGGCGCTGGCGACGTTCAATATCTTGCCGCGGATCGGCAGGATCGCCTGGGTCTTGCGGTCGCGCCCCTGCTTGGCGCTGCCGCCGGCGCTGTCGCCCTCGACGATGAAGAGCTCGGTGCCGGCCGGGTCGTCATTGGCGCAGTCGGTCAACTTGCCGGGCAGGCGGAGCTTGCGGCCGGAGGTCGCGGTCTTGCGCTTGACCTCCTTCTCCATCTTGCGGCGGAGGCGCTCGTCCATCCGGTCGAGCACATAGCCGAGCAGGGCACGGCCGCGGTCCATCGAGTCCGACAGATAATGGTCGAAATGGTCGCGGACGGCATTCTCGACGAATTTGGCCGCGTCGGGTGAGGTCAGCCGGTCCTTGGTCTGGCTCTGGAATTGCGGGTCGCGGATGAAGACCGACAGCATCAGCTCTGACGGGCCGAGCAGATCCTCTGCCTGGATATCCTTCGCCTTCTTCTGCCCGACCAGTTCACCGAACGCGCGGATGCCCTTGGTCAACGCCGCGCGCAGGCCATTTTCATGCGTGCCGCCGTCGGGGGTCGGGATGGTGTTGCAATAATAGGACGCGGCGCCATCGCTCCACAGCGGCCAGGCGACCGCCCATTCGACACTGCCCTGACTGTTCGGGAAATCCTGCTTGCCGGTGAAGAATTGATTGGTCGCGCATTCCCGCGTGCCGACCTGTTCCTTCAGATGATCGGCCAGGCCGCCGGGGAATTGGAAGACCGCTTCGGCCGGGACTTCCTCGCCATCGTTGATCAGCGACGGGTCGCATTTCCAGCGGATCTCGACGCCGGCGAACAGATAGGCCTTGGAGCGCGCCAGCCGGTACAGCCGGCCGGGGCGGAAATGCGCGCCCTCGCCGAAAATCTCCGGATCGGGGATGAAGCTGGTGACCGTGCCGCGGCGGTTCGGGGTCGGGCCGATCTTCTCCAGCTTGCTGGTCGGAATGCCGCGCGAAAAGGTCTGGCGATAGAGCTCCTTGTTGCGCGCGACCTCGATCATCGTCTCGGCCGACAAAGCATTGACCACGCTGACGCCGACGCCGTGCAGGCCGCCGGAGGTCGCATAGGCCTTGTCGCTGAACTTGCCGCCCGAATGCAGCGTGGTCAGGATCACCTCGAGCGCCGACTTGCCCGGATATTTGGGATGCTCGTCGACCGGGATGCCGCGGCCATTGTCGGTCACGGTCAGCCGGTTGCCGGCCTCCAGCGTGACTTCGATCCGGGTCGCGTGGCCGGCGACCGCTTCGTCCATGCTGTTGTCGATCACCTCGGCGGCGAGGTGGTGCAAGGCCCGCTCATCGACGCCGCCGACATACATGCCCGGCCGCTTGCGGACAGGCTCCAGCCCCTCCAGCACCTCGATGGCGCTGGCGTCATAGTCGCCGGAGGGGGGCTGCGAGGCGGCAAACAGGTCGTCTGACATTGCCCAGCCTATGGCGCAGCCGCGCGGCGCTGCCAAGGTTCCCGACCTGTTCTATCCACAGAAGGCGCACTTGCGTGTTGCTGATGTATATCAGTCGTACACTTTGTCATGTTCGTCGCAGGGCGGCGCTGCTTGGTCCGTTTGGCCGGAAGCTCCGCTGTCTTGGTCGAGCGACGGTGGGTCCGTCCCGCCCGCTCTGCAATTGGGTCGTCACCAACTTCAGGGAGTACGACCGCCATGAAAAAGTATCTCACCGCCGCCGCTCTGCTGTGCGCCGCCGCCAGCACCCCCGCTTTTGCCCAGGACAATCCCCGGGGCGAGTTTGACGGCTTCTATGCCGGCGGCTCGATCGGCGCGACCTTCGGCTCGGGCAACAATAATGAGACGATCCTGTTCGATCGCGACCTCAACGGCACGTTCGGCGACACCGTCAGCACCTCTGGCGGCGCCAACGCCTTCGCGAACGGCTTCTGCGGCGGTTCGGTCGGCACCAGCCCGTCGCGTCCGGCCGCCGGCTGCGACAATGAGGACACCGCGATCGAATTTTCGGGCCGCGTCGGCTATGATCGCCAGATGGGCAATTTCGTCCTCGGCGCGCTCGTCGAGGTCGGCACCAGCGACTATTCGAGCAGCGTGACCGCGTTCAGCATCACGCCCGCCTCCTACACCTTCAACCGCGAGATCGACCTGCTCGCCAACGCCCGCATCCGCGCCGGCTATACGGTCACGCCGACCACGCTCGCTTACGTCACCGGCGGCATCGGCTATGTCCAGATGGACAACAGCTTCGTCACCACCAACACCGCGAACGGCGTGGTCCGCGACCTGGATGACGAGAGCATCGGCTTCGTGCTGGGCGCCGGCATCGAGCAGAAGATCGGCCGCAACGTCTCGGTCGGCATCGAATATCTCTACCAGCAATATGACGACGATTCGTCGGTCCACCTGGTGAACAGCGGCACCACCCCGGCGACCAACCCGTTCCTGCTCGGCAATGCCAATGGCACGGATTTCATCCGCAGCGACAGTTCGTTCGACATGCACAGCGTGCGCGCCGTGGTGAACTTCCGCTTCTGATCCAGAGCGGATCGAACGAAGAGGGCCGCTTCCCGGGTGGGAGGCGGCCCTTTTCGCTTAGCGCAGCCGACCGGCGATCCCGCGCAGCGTGTCGCGCAGGGCGGACAGGCGGCGGGCGTCGGCGCTCGAACCGGCCGGGAGGGCGCGGGCCATGGTTTCGAGGCGGCCGGCCAGAGCCGCATCCTTGCGGTTGGCGTCGAGCGCCGTGCGGGCGGTGGCGAGTTCGCGGGTGAGGCTCGTCATCGTCGCGGCGGGCAGGCCGTTGCTGCGCTGCAACTGGTCGAGATAGGCCAGAGCGATCACCGGATGGTGGGGCCAGGTGACCGGATTTTGCTGCTGCGGATTGAAGGTCTGGCCCTGGCTCGCCAGCATCGCCGCCTGGATCTCGTTGCTGGTCAGATGGGCGCTGGGGGTGAGGGTCAGAACGTCGAGGCCGCGGACGATCTCGGTGCCGTAGATTCGGCCATTATACCAATAAGCGGACCAATAGCCGGCGAGGGCGATCTGCTCGCCATCGAGCGGGCCGCGATCGAAATAGGCGATTTCACGGACGTTGCCGCTGTCGGTGAAATCGGTGATCGAAATGCCGCCCTGATACCAGGCCTGGACGAAGATATCGCGGCCCGGAACCGGGATGATCGAGCCGTTATGGGCGACGCAATTCTCCTCCTCGGTCTGGATCGCGGTCAATTTGTGGTGGCTGCGGAAGACCAGGCGGTTGTCGATGATGTCGTAATAAGCGTTGGCGCCCCAGGTGAGCGGGTCCTGCGCGCGGCAGCGGGCCTGGCCGCCGCCGCCCCATTCGTCGGTGAACAGCACCTTGGTGCCGTCATTGTTGAAGGTGGCGGAGTGCCAATAAGCGAAATTGGGGTCGAAGACGGAATCGACCCGGCGCGGGCGGCGCGGATCGGAAATGTCCATGATGATGCCATTGCCCGAACAGGCGCCGGCGGCGAGCTGGCGACTGGGGAAGACGGTGATGTCGTGGCACTGGTCGGTCACGCTCGTATCCTGCGAGCCCGGATCGCGCCGTCCGCCCTGCCACAGTCCCGCCAGCCGGCCGGTCTCGGCATCCGCGAAGACCGCGGGGCTGTCGATGATGCGGGCGCGGGACGGGTCGGCGAGCGGGATTTCGATCACGTCGATGCGGAACAAGGCGGTGCGATTGTCGCCGCTCGGCGCGCCGATGCAGCCGGGCAGCTCGCGTTCGTCGCGGACCCAGGCGGTGCCGGACACGTAGACGATCACCGAGCGCTCGTCGCTGGAAACGACGCTGTGCGTGTGCGAGCCGCGGCAGGTCTGCACTAGCCCGACTTGGCGGGGTAGCAGCGGATCGGAAATGTCGAAGATGCGGATGCCGCGCAGGCGGTTTGGAGTGACGTCCTCCAGATTGCCCTGCAGCCCGCAATCCGTTCGGCCGCGATTCTGCTCGACCGACATGATCAGCAGATTGCCGACGATGGACAGATCGCCCTGGCCGCCCGGGCAGACGACGGAGGTGACGTGGCGCGGCGGCGCGGCCGGGTTGGCGGCGTCGATGCGGTAGAGATTGAAGCCGTGATAATTGCCGACCGCGACCAGATCGCCGGAAAAGGCCATGTCGGTCTGGGCGAAGCTGAGCAGCGGCGTGCGCTCGACCCGGCCGGCTGGGCGGGCAGGGGTGTCGCCGCTGGCCGCGCGGGCGGGGATGGGCGGCGACAGATCGGCCGGGTTGGTGGGATCGAAGAAGCCGGCCGGGCGCGGCAGGCTGGCGACCAGGGTCATGTTGTTGATCGCCTGTCCGGCGTCGCGGAAGCCGGGGCGCAAGGTGGCGCGCGGATCGGCGGTGATGCCGGCGAGCAGGACGCTCATCCGGTTGATCTCACCCTGCTGCTCGTTGACCACCTCATTGACGAAATCGAACAAGGCCGGGTCGTAGGCCGAACCGCCGCGATTGAGCAGTTCGCGCGCCATCGTGATCGCGCCTTCGTGGTGGACGATCATCCGTTCCAGGAAGAGCCGGTCGAAATCGGCGCCACGCGCGGCGGCAAGCGCCTGCATCTGCGCCGGGGTCGACATGCCCGGCATGCCTTCGTGCCCGGCATGGCCGTCATGCCCGGCGGCGGCCAGCGGCTGCGCGCGCTCGGTCAGCCAGCGGCGCATGAAGGCGATCTCGCCGGCCTGGCTGGCATTGATCCGGCCGGCGGCGTCGGTCAGCGGCCGGCTGCGCGTGCGGTCGCGGACCAAGGCGGCCATTTCGACTGCCTGCTGATGGTGCAGGATCATGTCCTGCATGAACTTCACGTCGGCGGGGATGAAGCGCGTGTCGGCGATCCGCGACGCTTCCTCGGGCGAGAGTGGCCGGGTCGGCTGTCCCGGTGCGCCGGGCTGCAGGATGGGCGGCTGCTGCGCGAAAGCGGGCATCGCGGCGGTGAGCGCCGTGAAGGCGAGGAGCGCGCGGACGGTCGGGCGGCGAAGGGACAAGGCCTGTTCTCCTGCAAGAAGGAGAGCGAGGACTAGCACAGGTTGGGCGGGAGGGAAGAGGTGGTGTGTTAGGTGGCCGTCACGGGAGTGAATCCATCGATCAGGCCGGTCATGCCCCCGGCATGACCTGGAATGATGGGGGGCATCATTCCACCTGATCGATCGTCAGACGTGTCGCTCGCCTGCGCGAGCGCACGCTGGCCGGCCGAGCGCGTGCCGCTCCCGGCGGCACCGGCGCGCTATTCGCTGCGCGCTTCGCGCTCGCTCGCTACGCGCCTCGCGCTCAGCGGACTCTGGGCCCGCCGAACGGCAGCGGCGGCGGGGGCTTGCGGTCGCGGCGGGGCAGCTGCGCCTGATAGGCGACGCCGCAATGCTGGACGCAATAAGGGAAGCCCGGATTGGCCGGATTGCCGCAGAAATGGAAATCGGGCTCGCCCGGATGGCCGATCGGCCATTTGCAGATCTTCTCGCTGAGATCGAGCAGGCCGGTCTTGTCGGCGATTTCGGGGCTCGGCTTGGCCGGCACCAGGCGACGCGGCGGCGCGGGCGGGATCGGCGCCTGCTGCTCGCCCGGACCCTGGCGGACGAAGCCGCCCGGGCCGATCGAGACGACGCGCGGCTGCGGTGCTTCGGACGGCGGGACCGGCTGCGGCAGCGGCGCGGCAGCGGCGGCGGGCGCTTCGGCCTCGTCGTCGCTCAGATCGAAGGGCGGCGTGCCCTCCACGTCGAGCGCGGTGGTCGCGACGAAATCGGGGGAGGGCGCGGGCGGTGGCGGTGGTGGTGGCGCTGCGACCGGCGCGGGCGCGGCCGGAGCCGGCTCGTTCGGCTTCACCGGCGAGGGACGCGACTGCAGGCCCAGGCGATGCGCCTTGCCGATCACCGCGTTGCGCGACACGCCGCCAAGCTCGTCGGCAATCTGGCTCGCGGTCATCCCGCGCGTCCACATTTCCCGCAGCCGATCGATCCTTTCGTCCGTCCAGGACATGGCGTCATCCTTCTGGCTTGGCTCTATGGCTTGGCGGTCCGCGCGATCGCGGCAGCCGTCCGCCTGCCTGTTCCGAATTGGTGGAGCCGCATGGCGCGGCAAGTCCTCGCTATGTGACGCAGGCGAGGCCTTTCTTCAAGGGGCGGGTGGCGCTTTGCGGGACATGGCCGCCGTTCGCTTGAAAACCGGGCCTTTGTGTAAGAGGATCGGAGGCGTTGCTGTCTCCGGCGCCAGCGCGCGGAAGGAGGGTGAAGATGCAGGGGCGGTGGTGCGGCGCGATCGCAACGCTTCTTCTGCTGCTGCCTCCCGCGGCCGCCGCACAGCCATCGCCGCCGCCGCCTGCCGTGACGATCGGCGAGGTTGCCGATCCGGATTCGGATGATCCGACGTTCGTCGTGACCGGCCAGCGGCAGGTCCGGGCCGCCGAGGTCGCGGCCTATGTCGATACTGTGCTGGCCGCGCCGCGCCACGACCGGGTGGCGCGCTGGGCCGAGCGGCTCTGCCTGAGCATCACCGGCCTGGACGATGCGCGCCGCGACTTTTCCGGGGAGATTGCGGCGGTCGGCGGCCGGCTGAACCTGGACGTGGGTCAGCGCCATTGCGATCCGTCCGCTTATGTCATCTTCACCGCCGATCCGGCGCAATTGCTGACCCGGCTGGAGCAGGATCGCCCGGCCTTTTTCGGCGCGATCCCGCGGGCAGCGCAACGGCCGCTGCGGGACTCGCGGGCGCCGGTGCGCTGGCTGTCCTGGGGCGAGTTGCGCGGCGCGCAAGGGCAATTGCCGATGGGCTTCTCCGTCGCTCCGGGCCGGGGCGAGGTCGAGCGGCCGGTGCCGAGCTTTCGCTCCACGCCCTCCCGCCTGGAGACCGGCACGCGGATGGATTTGCAGGCGATGATCGTGATCGTCGACATGAATCGGCTGGCGGGCATCTCCAACCGGGCGCTGGCCGATTATCTTTCGATGGTGGTGCTCGGCAACGTCCGTCCCGACCACGGCATTGTCGCCTTGCCGTCGGTGCTGAACCTGCTGGCGACGCAAGCCGGTCCCGCCGGCAATGCGGCGACGGAGCTCAGTCGCTGGGACCTGTCCTATCTGGACGCCTTATATGCGGGGACGTGGAATGTGCCGGCCAGCCAGCGGATCGGGGTGATCCGGTCAGCGATGCGGCGGCCGTCGGATTGATCGGCTCGATCCGCCGGGGCGCGAGCGCCGGGCTTGCCGCCGCCCGCCGCCCGGCCTAGCGGCGAGTTGTGAGCGAGCCCGTAAAGACCTGGGTCCGGAGCGACCCGGGCGTCCCCATCATCCGTAACGTCAATTGGGGCGGGCTACGCACGCTCTACGCCAAGGAAGTGCGGCGCTTCTTCAAGGTGCAGTTGCAGACGATCTGGGCGCCGGCGATCACGACCCTGTTGTTCCTGGCGATCTTCACCGTCGCTTTGGGCGGCCGGCGGGAGGTCAATCTGGCCGGCACAGGCATCGCCTTCGCGGCGTTCATCGCCCCCGGCCTGATCGTCATGGGGATGATCCAGAACGCCTTCGCCAATAGCAGTTTCTCTTTGCTGATCGGCAAGATCCAGGGGACGATCGTCGATTATCTGATGCCGCCTTTGTCGACGATGGAGCTGATCGCGGCGATGGTCGGCGCGGCGGTGACTCGCGCGGTGCTGGTGGGGATCGCGGTCTGGGCGGCGATGCTGTTCTGGCCGGGTGTGCAGATCTGGCCGCAGCATCTGTGGGCGGTGATCTGGTTCGGGCTGATGGGGTCGGCGATGCTCGGCTTCCTCGGCCTGCTGACCTCGATCTGGGCGGAGAAATTCGATCATGCCGCCACGGTGGGCAATTTCTTCGTGACTCCATTGTCGCTGCTGAGCGGCACGTTCTACTCGATCGAGCAGCTCGCGCCCGGCTTCCAGACGGTCAGCCACTTCAACCCCTTCTTCTATGTGATTTCCGGCTTCCGTTACGGCTTCGTCGGCGCCGCCGACTCGCCGATCCTGTTCGGCGCCGGCCTCCTGCTGGCGATCAATCTCGCCCTGCTGTCCCTCTGCTACGCCCTGCTACGCAGCGGCTGGCGCCTGCGCGCCTGAGGCGCTGCGACAGAGTGATACACACCTGAACGGTTTCTGCTCGCCTCGTTCAGCGGAACCACAGGCCGGGGTCACTAGTAGGGGCTCATTCTTCTTACGAAGGAGTTTGAGTCATGAAGAAGATCCTGATCACCCTCGCCGCCACCGCCGCGACCCTCGTTGCCGCTGCGCCGGCCACCGCCCAGAGCTGGGGCAATGTTGCCCAGCGCGGCTACGGCTATCCGGGCGATCGCGGTCTGGTGAACCGCTTCCAGCAGCAGATCCGTCAGCTGGACCAGCGGATCGAGCGTTCGGCCCAGCGCCGCGCGATTTCGCCGGGTGAGTATCGCTCGCTGCGCAACCAGTCGAACGACTTCAAGCGCGCGCTGCACAATTTCGCCCGCAACGGTCTCGACCGGGGTGAGGTCCGCAGCCTCGACCAGCGCATCCACAATCTGCAGCGGCGCATCCGCGACGAGCGCCGCGACGGCCGCCGCGGCTGGTAAGAACGATCATACGAAGGGAGACACACCATGCGTAAATTGATGATGACCCTGACCCTCGTGGGCAGCGCCGCGACCGGCGCCCTGGTCGCCACCCCGGCCGCGGCCGAGGTTTCCATGCAGCGTTACGGTGGCGGCAACAATTTCCGCCCCGCCAACGAGATCCGTCGCGATATCAACCAGCTGCAGAACCGGATCACCCAAGCGCAGCGCCGCCGCACGATTTCGAACCGCGAGGCGGTCGGCCTGCGCCGCGACGTCAACCGGCTCGAAGCGCAATTCTCGCGTTTCAGCCGCAACGGCCTGGACCGGCGCGAGATCGGCCAGCTGCGGGCCGGCATCAACCAGGTCGAGAACCGGCTGCGCTATGAGCGGCGCGACCGTGACCGTCGCCGCTACTAACCGGCGGCAGCGACAATGAAGTGCGGGCGGCGGGGCAACTCGCCGCCCGCTTTCGTTTCGGCGGCGGCGCGCGTTGACCTTGGTCGAGCGCCCCCCGTATAGCCGGACCCGCGCGCAGCCCTCTTGCGCGTTCACCCGGAGCCCAGAGAAATGCCGATCACCCCGCTCATGCCTGTCTATCCGCGCTCACCGGTGCGGCCGGTGCGAGGCGAGGGGGTGTATCTCTATGGCGAGAAGGGCGAGCAATATCTGGATTTCGCCAGCGGCATCGCGGTGAATCTGCTCGGTCACGGCCATCCGGTGCTGACCAAGGCGATCCAGGAGCAGGCGGCGACCCTGATCCACGTTTCCAACCTCTATGGCAGCCCGCAGGGCGAGGCGCTGGCGCAGCGGATGGTCGACCTGACCTTCGCCGACACGGTGTTCTTCACCAACAGCGGCGCCGAGGCGGTGGAATGCGCAATCAAGACGGCGCGCCGCTATCACCATCATCACGGCAATCCGCACAAGAATGTGCTGATCACCTTCCGCAACGCCTTCCACGGCCGCACGATGGCGACGATCAGCGCGACCGATCAGGCGAAATTGCGCGACGGCTTCGCGCCCTTGCTTGAGGGCTTCAAGGTCGTCGAGTTCGACGATCTGGCCGCGGCCGAGGCGGCGGTCGATGAGCATACCGCCGGCTTCCTGGTCGAGCCGGTGCAGGGCGAGGGCGGCATCCGCCCGGCGAGCGCGGCCTTCATGCAGGGCCTGCGCCGGATCTGCGACGAAAAGGATCTGATGCTGGTGCTGGACGAGGTCCAGTCCGGCGTCGCCCGCACGGGCAAGCTCTACGCCTACGAACATTACGGCATCGAGCCGGACATCCTGGCCAGCGCCAAGGGCATTGGCGGCGGCTTCCCGCTGGGCGCCTGCCTCGCGACCGAGAAGGCGGCGGCCGGCATGGTGATCGGCACGCACGGCTCGACCTATGGCGGCGGGCCGCTGGCGATGGCTGCCGGGCAGGCGGTGTTCGACGTCGTCGCCAATCACGAATTCCTCGACCGCGTGACCCAGCTTGGCGAGCGGCTGCGCGGCGCGCTGGAGCAGATGATCCCCAATCACGACCATCTGTTCGAAAGCGTGCGCGGCCTTGGCCTGATGCTCGGCATCAAGATGAAGTCCGACAGCCGGGCCTTCGTCACCTATCTGCGCGATCACGGCCTGCTGGCGGTCGCCGCCGGCGACAATGTGATGCGCGTGCTGCCGCCTCTGGTGATCGAGGAAGCGCATATCGCCGAGTTCGTCGAGCGCCTGTCAGAGGCCGCGCGAACCTACGAGATGCCGGAAGCGGCCTGATCCAAAATTCTGTCATTCCCGCGAAAGCGGGAACCCAGCCTGCTCTATCGCCGCCGGGGTGCTGGGTCCCCGCTTTCGCGGGGATGACAAGGAAGACGAAATGACCCTTCGTACGCTCTATCCAGAGATCGAACCCTATCGCACCGGCATGCTCGATGTCGGCGATGGCCATCAGGTCTATTGGGAATTGTGCGGCAATCCGGAGGGCAAGCCGGCGGTGTTCCTGCACGGCGGGCCGGGGGCGGGGTGCAGCCCGACGCATCGGCGGCTGTTCGATCCGGCGCGCTATAACGTCCTCTTGTTCGACCAGCGCGGCTGCGGCCGATCGATCCCGCATGCGGATCTGAACGCCAACACCACCTGGCATCTGGTCGCCGACATGGAAAAGCTGCGCGCGATGATCGGCGTCGAGCAATGGCTGGTGTTCGGTGGCTCCTGGGGTTCGACGCTCGGCATGGCCTATGCGCAGGCGCATCCGGAGCGCGCCTCGGCACTGGTGCTGCGCGGCATCTTCGGCATGCGCAAGAGCGAGATTGACTGGTTCTACCAATATGGCGCGCACCACATCTTCCCGGACACCTGGGAAGGCTTCCTCGCGGCGATTCCGGAGGATGAGCGTGACGATCTGGTCGCCGCTTATCACCGCCGGCTGACCGATGCGGACCCGCAGGTGCGGCTGGCCGCGGCGCAGGCCTGGAGCAAGTGGGAAGGTTCGGCGATCAAGCTGTTTCCCGATCCGGCCTACACCGAAAGCTTCGCCGAGGACCGCTTCGCGATCGCCTTCGCGCGGATCGAAAACCATTTCATGGTCAATCGCGGCTGGCTCGAGGAAGGCCAGTTGTTCCGCGACGCCGGCAAGCTGGCCGGCATTCCGGGCGTGATCGTGCACGGCCGCTACGACGCCTGCACGCCGGTGGAAAATGCCTGGCTGTTGCACAAGGCCTGGCCGGAAGCGGAGCTGCACATCGTGCCCGATGCCGGCCATGCCTTCGACGAGCCCGGCAATCTGCACCATCTGATCGAGGCAACGGACCGCTTCGCGGCCGGCTGACCCGCTTTCCTCTCCGGCGCCGCCATAAGGTGGAACGAGGGAGAGGATTGGATGATGTTCGCGACGATCGCCGCCTGCCTGATTGCGGCTGCGCCGATGGCGGAGGCCGGACAGGCCGGTTTTCAGAGCTGGACGGGGCCGCGCTATGACATGCAGGCCGTCTTCCCGGCGGGCATGTTCCGGCTGGTGCGGGAATCGGACAATGGCGACGGAGCGGAATTCGTTTCGGCGGATGGGGCGGTGCTGATCGTCTATGCGACGGCCAATCCCAATCCGGTGCCGATCCGTGACTATATCCGGGGGCGGGAGCGGGCGGAGGATGGGCGGGTGACCTATCGCCATATCGGGATCGCCCATGCGGTGATTTCGGGCCGGCGCGGTGACCGGATTTTCTACCAGCGCTACGAATTTGACGGGGTGAGCGACCTCGTCCGTTCCTATCGCCTGGAATATCCGGCCCGGCTGCAGGGGCGCTATGGGCCGATCGTCTCCCGCATCCGCGTTGGGCGGGGCAGGTGAAATTGGCGGCCGTCGGTTCCATATAGGCCGCATGGCTACCCAACTTCCCTTTCGAACCGGCCTTGCCGCCAATCTCGACGAAGCGATCGGCTTCACCTTGCCGCAGCGCCATGCGCGCGGGCGGCTGGTGCGGCTCGGCCCGGTGCTCGACGACATCCTCGCCGCGCACGAATATCCGGCGCCGATCGCGCGCATCCTGTCGGAGGCGCTGACCCTGACCGCTCTGCTCGGTGCGATGCTGAAGGATGCCGGCGGACAGCTGACCATGCAGGCGCAGGCCGAGGACGGCATCGTCGAATTGCTGGTCTGCGATTTTCGCGGCGGCGAAGTGCGCGGCTATGTCCGCTTCGACGGCGAGCGGCTGGCCGTGGCGCCGCCCAAGCCGTCGCTCGCCGAGATGTTCGGCAAGGGCTATCTGGCGATCACCTTCGACCAGACCGCGACCAACGAGCGCTATCAGGGCATCGTGCCGCTGGAAGGCGCCAGCCTGGCCGAGGCGGTGGAGAGCTTCTTCGCCCAGTCGGAGCAGATCCCGTCGCTGATCCGGCTCGCGACCGACGATACCGGCCATGTCGCCGGCGGCATCCTGCTGCAGCATCTGCCCGAGGGCGAGGAAGGGCGCGAACGGCTGCACACCAGGCTGGATCATCCCGAATGGGAGCATGTCCGTATCCTCGCCGAGACGGTTCGCGCCAACGAATTGTTCGACACCAGCCTGCCGGTCGAGGAATTGCTGTGGCGGCTGTTCAACGAAGAGGAAGTGCGGGTGCTGGCGACCTTGCCGCTGACCCGTGGCTGCCGCTGCAATCCGGAGCATGTCCGCTCGGTCATCGCCAGTTTCTCGGCCGAGGAGCGCGCCGAGATGGCGGACGAAAATGGCGTGATCAGCGTCGATTGCGAATTCTGCTCGCGCTCCTTCCCGATCGCGGTGGCGGAGCTGGACTGAAGCTGCGGCCGCCCAAGCTGTTAAGGGCGGATTCAAATATGCGATGGTAGAAGGTGCGGGTGTCGGAATGGCACGCATTCTCCCTAGGATGGGCCGCAAGGCACGAACTGGGCCGTCCCTCACCGGGCGGCCCTTCTCTTGGGGACGCTTGCCGCCGCGCCGCGTCGCGATTAGCGGCTCCGAGCAATGAACACAGACGCACCCATTGGCATCCTGCTCCTGTCCGGCGGTCTCGATTCGATGACCGTGGGCGGGATCGCGCGCGAGCAGGGCTATCGCCTGTTCGCGCTGACCATCGATTATAATCAGCGCCACCGCGTGGAGCTGGACGCGGCAGCGCGGATCGCGGCGACGCTCGGAGCGGAGCGGCACATCGTGCTGCCGCTCGACCTCAGCCTGTTCGGCGGCTCGGCCCTGACCGCCGACATCGACGTGCCGAAAGGCGGCGTGGCGGAGGGGGGGATCCCGATCACCTACGTGCCCGCGCGCAACACCATCTTCCTGTCGCTCTGCCTTGGCTGGGCGGAGGCGGCGGGCGCCAGCGACATCTTCATCGGCGTCAATGCGCTCGACTATTCCGGCTATCCCGATTGCCGGCCAGATTTCATCACCTCGTTCGAGGAGACGGCCCGGCTCGCCACCAAGGCCGGGGTCGAAGGCCGCCCGTTCAAGGTGCACACGCCCTTGCTGCACATGTCGAAGGCGCAGATCGCGGCCGAGGCGGCGCGGCTGGGGCTGGACGCCGGCGAGAGCTGGTCCTGCTACGATCCCAGCCAATTCCCGGCGCATTGCGGGCTGTGCGATTCCTGCCGGCTGCGGGCCAAGGGCTATGCCGAAGCCGGCATCCCCGATCCTACCTTGTACGCGGCAAAGCCCTGATCAGCGCGCGGGCGCTTGCCCGGCCTGGCATTGCTGCAGCGGCCGGCCACGCAGGCCGGTGCAATCGGGGGCGGTGAACAGGGTCGCCGGCAGCGGGCGCAGGGCTGCGATCGGCGGATTGATGCGATCGACGTGACGGACGGCGGCGCTGCTGCGCAATTCGCGCATCCGCTCGCGGGCCGTGGTGAACAATTCGCCCTTGGGCCGCGCCAGCGCCTCTTTGCCGATATCGCCCACGGTCTGGCAGAAGCCGATCACGTTCTGGGTCGAGAAATCCTGGTAAGTCGAGGTGTTCCAATTGTCGAAGGCGCGCTGGCCGTTGCGGGCATTGCCGCTGGCGCGACGGCGGAAATAGCCTTCCAGCGTCGAATAAGCAGCCGCGAGCTCGGCCGAATGGTGCGCGAGCACGCCGTTATAGACGTCGACCGTGCGCAGATAGCGGTAGCTGTTACAGCGCAACGCGCCGACATTCATGCCCGCACGCAAATTCCACAGCAGGCCCGCGCGCAGCTCGGCGGCATTGGCGCCGGGCAAAGCGATGCCGATCAGCACGTCGCCCGGCTCGACCGGACCGCGCTCATAAGCCGTATCGGAATAGAAAAGCTGGGCCTGCGCCGGGGCGGCGGAGAGGAAGAGGCCGAGGGCCGCGGTGGCGGCGGCGATCAGGGGCTTCGACAGGATACGCATCGACAATTCTCCCACCCGCGGGCGCGTTAACGAAGGCCATGATATCGCCGGCCGGGCGGTGCGCCAAGGCCGGGATCGAACCAGCCTGAACCGGTGGCCGCTTTTGGCCAACGATCCGGCTGCTTCGGCAGGTGGCGGGCCCGGCCGCCGCTGACGGCCGGGCCCAGCCGATTACATGCCCGGGGTGTTCTTGTCGGCGCTGTTGCCGCCGGTGTCGCCACCCGGCGCGGTCTGCGTGTCGACGGCCGGCGGCGTCGTGCTGCTCGAGCTGCTGTTCGACGTCGTCGTGGTGGTCGTCGTCGTGGTCGCGGCCGGCGTGTTGGTGGCCGGTGCCGGGGTCATCGTTTCCATCGCGCTCGCGTCATTGGCCGGGGCCGTCGTCGCGGCGCTGTTGGCCGACGCATTGTTGCTGCTGGTGTTGGCGGCCTTGTTGCCACCACAGGCGGCGAGCGAGGCGGCCGCGGTCAGGACGAGGGCGAGGCGGACGGTGTGACGCATTGCGGAAGCTCCCTAAAGCTTGTGCGGAAAATCGTGATTGGACACTGCCCGGATCAAGGTCGGACAGGGCGGCAGACTGTCCCCCTCACCACCAAAAAGCAAGCGCGCTCGAATCCTAAGGGGGCGCATGGTGTTCGGGGTGGCCCAAAAAGAAAGGGCCGCAGGTTTCCCTGCGGCCCTCGCTTCGCGCTGCTTCCCCGAAGGGAAGCAAACGGCTTACATCTTGTTGGCAGCGGCCGTGTTGTCGGTCGCCATCGTGTCGTTGGCAGCCGGCGCCGTCGTCGACGTGGTGTTCGTCGTCGTCGTCGTGGTGTTCGCCGACATCGTGTCGTTCGCGGCCGGAGTCATCGTCTCGGTCGTGTTGGTGGTGGTGGTCGTGGTGTTGGTCGACGTGTTGTTGGTCGCCTTGGTGTTACCACCGCAAGCCGCAACGGCGAGCGCCGCACCGGCGATCATCGAGATCTTCAGAATGTTACGCATTGATAGCTCCCTAGATAGAAGATTTGGCCGGTTACCCCGTTTTTGCCCAAATCACATTGCTTACTATACAAATTGAGAACGGCTCTCAAGCCCGCTCCGAACCGCCCGAAAGAGCGGCCAGGAAGGCGGCAAGATTGCGCTGCAGTGTCAGGTCTAGCTGATCCCCCACATTGCCCAACCCGATCGCCGCAAGGCTTGTGACCGGGAATTCCGCGATACCGCATGGAACGATCCCTGAAAAGTGAGAAAGTTCCGGCTCCACATTGATCGAGAAACCGTGCGACGTGACCCAGCGCCGAACCCTGACGCCGATTGCGCCGATCTTCGCCTCTTCTTGCCCCTCGCCGACCCAGATGCCGATTCGCCCTGGCTCGCGCCGCGCCGCGACGCCGAGATCGGCCAAAGCTGCGATCATCCAGCCTTCCAGCGCGTGGACGAAGCGGCGCACATCGCGGCCGCGCTTCTCCAGGTCGAGCACCAGATAGCCGACCCGCTGTCCGGGGCCGTGATAGGTGTAGCGCCCGCCGCGGCCCGCATCGAAGACCGGGAAGCCCAGGGGATTGAACAATTCCGCCGGATCCGCGCTGGTGCCCGCGGTGAAAAGCGGCGGATGCTCGAGCAGCCAGATCAACTCGCGCGCCTCGCCGGCGCGCACCGCCTCGGCCCGCGCATTCATTTCGGCGAAGGCGTCGGGATAAGGCGTCAGTCCCGGCGTGACACGCCATTCGACGTCTGATTCCATCGGTTGGTCGATTGCGCCCGGCATCGCCCGCCCGCATAAGCCGGAGCGCGCCTGAAGGGAAATGGCGGGGCAGGAGAGCGAGCGTGAGTGAATTGTCGATCAGCAAGGCGTGGACCGAGACGGGGCAGTTCCTCGGTCGCGAGGCCGGGCTGGTATTGCCGGTCGCCTTGCTGTTGCTGGCCTTACCCCCTGCCGCCGAACGACTGCTGCTGCCGCCGCCGGGCGGGGAAGAAAGTCTCGGTCAGTTAGGGTTGGGGCTGCTCTTCACCCTGATCGTGCTCGTCACGAGCCTGATCGGCAGCATTTCCATCAGCCATCTCGCCTTGCGGCCCGGCCTCTCGGTCGGCGAGGCTCTCCGCCGCGGCGTGAGTCGCTTCCCGTCGCTGCTCGGCGCCTCTTTGCTCATGACCATCCCGATCATCATCGTGGCAATGATCGTCGTCTTGGCAATTGCCCCCAACGCCCCGGTCATGCGCGCGCCGTTCGACCCTTACAGCATGCCGCCGGCCTTGCTTTGGGCGATCACCCTGTTCACCCTGACGCTGCTGTTCCTATGGGTGAAGCTGAGCATGGGGACGCCGGTCACCTCGGAAGAGCGGGCCGGCCCGGTCGAGATCATCAAGCGCAGCTGGAGCCTGACCAAGGGCAATTACTGGAAGCTTCTGGGGACCTATTTGGCCGTCATGATCGTCACCTCGCTGGTGATCATGGCGCTGACCTCGGGCCTCGGCGTGCTGGTCTTCCTCGCCGCCGGGCCGCCAGCCTTCGGGAACGCTGCCTTTATCGCGATCACCCTGATCGAGGTGTTCCTGCAGACGATCATGGTGACGCTGCTGATCGTCCTGATCGCGCGCATCTATGCGCAGCTGGCCGGCGGCGCGGAGGCCTAGCTCCAGGTCGCTTCGGGCGGCAGGCTCATCAGGATCGCGTCGATATTGCCGCCGGTCTTCAGGCCGAACAACGTGCCGCGATCGTAGATCAGGTTGAACTCCGCATAGCGGCCGCGCCATTCCAGCTGGCGGGCTTTGTCCTCGGACGTGAACGGCGTGTCCATCCGCCGCCGCACCAGCCGCGGGAAGACGTCGAGGAACGCCTCGCCGACGTCGCGGGTGAAGGCGAAGGTCTCGTCATACGGGCCTTCCAGATGGTCGTAGAAGATGCCGCCGACGCCGCGATGCACGCCGCGATGGGGGATGTAGAAATAATCGTCCGCCCACTTGGCGAAGCGATCGTAGAAGGTCTGGTCATGCCCGGCGCAAGCGGCGCGCAGGCGGGCGTGGAAATCGGCCGTATCCTCTTCATAGGGAATCGGCGGATTGAGATCCGCGCCGCCGCCGAACCAACGCTTGGTGGTGACCAGGAAGCGGGTGTTCATATGGACCGCCGGGACATGCGGATTGGCCATGTGCGCGACCAGGCTGATGCCGGTGGCGAAGAATGACGGATCCTCCGCCGCGCCGTGGATTGAGCGGGCGAATTCCTCGCTGAAGCGGCCGCCGACGGTGGAGACGTTGACCCCGACCTTCTCGAACACCTTGCCCTTCATCACGCCGCGCACGCCGCCGCCGCCCGGCTCCCCGTCCGTATCGGTGCGGTCCCAGGGGGTGTAGACGAAGGCCGCGTCGCTTCCGGCCTCGCGCTCGATCGCCTCGAAGGCGTCGCAAATGCGGTTGCGCAGCGATTCGAACCAGGCGCGCGCCTCGCGCTGCTCGGGGTCCAGAATCAGGCCGGATACGTTCACTTCGGGTCTCAACTTCGCCATCCATTCGTCTGCCGCAGGCTTTCGGCGAGGGCGATGCCCGCCGCGACCGCGATGTTCAAGGACCGCGTGCCCGCTGCCTGCGGAATGCGGACCCTCAGTTCGGCGCGGGCATGAACCTGTTCGGGCACGCCGGCGCTTTCCGACCCCATTAGCAGGATGTCGCCCGGCCGGAATTGCGCCTGGTCAATTCCGATCCCGCCGGTCGTCGTCAGCAGCACCAGCCGGCCCTCCAACTGGCCTGCAAAGGCGGCCCAATCGGCATGCGCCGTCACCGCCGCGCGCTCGGCATAATCCATCCCCGCCCGCTTCAGCCCCCGGTCGCTCCACGGGAAGCCGCAGGGCAGGATCACATCGACCGCTACGCCGAGGCAGGCGCAGGTCCGCAGGATGGTGCCGACATTGCCGGCCTGATCGGGTTGGAAGAGGGCGAGCCGCATCGCTCGCCTCATAGCGACGGGCGTCCGGACAGGGGAGGGGGAAGGCTCGTTCATCTCCCGGTCAAAATCGCTGTTGGCAAAGCGCGCATCGCGCGGCTATCAGGCCCGCCAAGCCGCCCCCTCGGGCGGTTCGTTGCCGCGCATCTGCTCTCAGCGGGAAACTGTGGGCGAGGGGCGCGCGGAGCTTTTTTGAGTAATGACTCGCTGAAGGTGAACATGGCGACTGTCGAACATAGTGAGGGGGCGCAGGCTCCGGCCGAAGCCGGAGACGGCATCCGCCGCCGCGACTTCATCAATCTTGCTGCGGTGAGCTTTCCCGTCGCAGGCGGGGTGGCGGTCCTGTTTCCGCTGATCAATCAGATGAATCCGTCCGCGGACGTGCTGGCCATGTCGTCGATCGACGTCGATCTGACGCCGATCGCGGAAGGTCAGGCGATCAAGGCCGAATGGCGCAAGCAGCCGATGTTCATCCGTCACCTGACCGCGGCGGAAATCGCCGAGGCGAACGGAGTGGACGCGAGCACGCTGCGCGATCCGGAGACCCTGGCCGACCGCACCAAGCCCGAGCATCAGCAGTGGCTGATCACTCTGGGCGTCTGCACCCATCTGGGCTGTGTACCGCTGGGCGCCGCCGAAGGTGAGAATAAGGGCGAGTTTGGCGGCTATTTCTGCCCGTGCCACGGCTCGCATTACGACACGGCCGGCCGCATTCGCAAAGGCCCGGCGCCGTTGAACCTGGAAGTGCCGGAATATGAATTCATGTCCGATACGTCGGTTCGGATCGGCTGAGGGAAGGACTAAGAGATGAGCTTTCCCTGGGCACAGCAATATGAGCCGTCCAACGGCTTCACCAAGTGGCTGGACAATCGTCTGCCGATCGTCCGCCTCGTGCATGGCGCAATCGGCCCCGGTTATCCGGTGCCGCGCAACCTGAACTATTTCTGGAACTTCGGCGTGCTCGCCGGCGTCGCATTGATGGTGCAGATCGTCACCGGCATCATCCTGGCGATGCATTACCGGCCGGACGGCGCGATCGCCTTCGCCTCGGTCGAGCACATCATGCGCAACGTCAACGAGGGCTGGTTCCTGCGCTACGCCCACGCCAACGGGGCGAGCTTCTTCTTTATCGCCATGTACATCCACATCGGGCGAAACCTCTATTACGGCTCCTACAAGGCGCCGCGCGAGATGGTCTGGATGCTCGGTCTGGTCATCTACCTGCTGGCGATGGCGACCGCGTTCATGGGCTATGTCCTTCCCTGGGGGCAGATGAGCTTCTGGGGCGCGAAGGTGATCACCGGCCTCATTGGCGCGATCCCGTTCGTCGGGGAATCGATCCAGACCTGGCTGCTGGGCGGCTTCGCCCCGGATACGGCCGCGCTGAATCGCTTCTTCTCGCTCCACTATCTGCTGCCGTTCGTGATCCTCGGCGTGGTCATCCTGCACATCTGGGCGCTGCACATTCCGGGCTCGAGCAATCCGACCGGCGTGGACGTGAAGAGCCCGCAGGACACCGTGCCCTTCCATCCGTACTATACGGCGAAGGACGGCTTCGGCCTGGGCGTCTACCTGATCCTGTTCGCGATCATGGTCTTCTTCCTGCCGAACGCGCTCGGTCACGCGGACAATTATATCGAGGCGAACCCGCTCTCGACGCCCGCTCACATCGTGCCGGAATGGTATTATTACCCCTTCTACGCCATCCTGCGCGCCTTCACCTCGGACTTCATGGGCGTTGATGCCAAGCTGCTCGGCGTGATCGCGATGTTCTCGGCGATCCTGCTGATGTTCCTGCTGCCCTGGCTCGACAACAGCCCGGTCCGCTCGGCGAACTACCGGCCGAAATTCCGGATGTTCTTCTACATCTGGCTCGTCGACATGGCGGTGCTCTTCTATTGCGGCGGCATGCCGGCCGAGGAGCCCTATGTGATGATCAGCCAGATCGCGACGGCCTATTATTTCGGCTTCTTCCTGATCATCATTCCGGTGCTCGCGAAGATCGAACGAACGACGCCATTGCCGAACTCCATCACCGAAGCCGTGCTGGGCGGCGACGATCAGGCTGCGCCGATCGGCACGAGCAGCGCCGGCAACACCGATGCCGCCCGTCCGGGCGACGCCCATCCGCAGCCGGCCGCCTAAGGTTACGAGGACAATATGATCCGTTTACTCGCTATCCTGGTCGGCCTGGGCTTTCTCGCCGCTACCGGCTGCTCCTTCGTCAACGGCTTCGGCACGTGGATCTCCACGGAGGAAGTTTCGACGGCCGAAGACAAATATCTGAAGCATGCCCATGCCGAGGATTGGAGCTTCTCGGGGCCGTTCGGCGGCTTCGACCAGCAGCAACTGCAGCGCGGCTTCCGCGTCTATCGTGACACCTGCGCGGGCTGCCACTCGCTGAAATATGTCGCTTTCCGCAATCTCGAGGAAATCGGCTATAGCGAAGCCGAAGTCCGCGCGATCGCCGACCAGTGGCCGATCCAGGTCCCGTCGATCAATCCGCAGGACGGCGCTCCGAACACCCGCAAGGCGCTGCCTTCGGACACGTTCCCGCGGCCCTTCCCGAACGATACGGCCGCCCGTGCCGCCAACAACAATGCGCTTCCGCCTGATCTTTCGCTGATCGTGAAGGCGCGCGAAGGCGGGGCGAATTATATTCACTCCCTGCTGACCGGCTATGCCGACGCGCCGTCCGACGTCGAAGTCGGGGCGGGGCTGCACTACAACCCCTATTTCCACGGTTTGGCCATCGCCATGCCGCGGCCGCTCAACTCCGACGGCCAGGTGGAATATACGGATGGCACGACCGCGACCGTCGACCAGATGTCGCGCGACGTGACCGCCTTCCTGATGTGGGCGGCCGAGCCGAATCTCGAGACGCGCCACAAGATGGGCTGGGCGGTCTTGATCTTCCTCTTCTTCGCGACTTTGCTGGCCTACTTCGCCTATCGCAACGTCTGGGCGGACAAGAAGCCGAAGAAGAAGAACAAGGATGAAGCGGCGGCCTGATTTCCGGCTGCCCAATCCTTGAGAATGCGAACGGCGCGGTCCCACCCGGGATCGCGCCGTTCACTTTTCCGACAGGTGGGAACTCGCAGCGTCGCACTCGGTTAACGACTCGTCGACGCCGGACCTGCCCAGGTGGGGGTGGGCCCAGTCTTTCTTAAAAGGAGACCGAGGCCATGCCTGCTTCCCGCTTCACCAAACTCATCCTTCCGGCCGCTGCGGCCCTCACGCTCGGCGGCTGCGGCTATGGCTACGGCTATGGCGGCATCGACGTCGGCTATGGCGGCTACAACAGCTATTATGACGACGATTATTACGGCTATTATTCATCGCAGCCCTACTGGGGCTGGTACAATGGCTATTATTATCCGGGCACCGGCGGCTACGTTTACGACCGCTATAATCGCCGCATTCCCTGGAACGCCTATCAGCGCAGCTATTGGCTCGGGCGCCAGAATTATTGGCGTCAGCGGCCAGACTGGGGCAATCGCGGCTTCCGCGACAATTGGCGCGAATATCGCCGCGACGGGCGCGACTGGCGCGGCGATGGACGGCGCGACGGCCGCCGCGATGGCCGCAGGGGGCGGCGCGGCTGAGCGACCCGGCTAAGCGGGCCGGCGGAGGATCAGCACGATCGAGGTCATCCGCATGACCGGCTCGTCAGCCAGGTTGAACACGCTGATCGCGGAGCGGAACGAGCCGAGGTTCGGCTTGCTCCGCGACGGCGTGACGTCGACGATCTCCATCTCGACCCGCAGCGTGTCGCCGGGGAAGACCGGCTTCAGCCAGCGCAATTCGTCCACGCCGGGCGAGCCCAGGCCCGCATAAGGCTCAGCTTTGCCGTCCTCGACCAGCATCGCCATGGTCATCGCGCAGGTGTGCCAGCCACTCGCCGCCAGCCGCCCGAAATGGGTCTTCGCGGCCGCTTCATCGGACAGATGGAAGGGCTGCGGATCATATTTCCGCGCGAATTCCAGCACTTCCTCGCGAGTCACCGCATAAGCGCCGAAGCTGCGCTTAGTGCCGACCTGCATGTCCTCGAGATATTTCATGAAAGCACTCCCTGCCCAGCGGCATAGCGGTGGGCAGGGAGCGCCTCAAGTCAGTCTCCCAATGCAACCTTCGCGAACAGAGTGAAGGCCAGGGGAGTGTCGCCATAATCGGGCCGAAGCGCGTCGGGCGCGAAGTGGATCGAGCCCGATCCGCCCAGCGCCAGCCGCCATTCCCCGCCGAGCGACACGCGGTGGGCGTAGCCCAATGTCGCCCGGGTCACGCCGTAGATATTGCCGTGGCGCGGATCGTGATGGTCGAGCAATTCGTCCTGGCGGACATGCTCGGCCCGGCCGAACAGGCTGTGGCGTTCGTCCAGATTCCAGGTCGCCTCGAGCAGGAAGGCGCTCAGCGTCGGTCCCGGCTTGCGGTTCTTGGCCGAAAAGGCGCCGGTCACCGACAGACCGCCATCGGCATAGGACAGGCTCGCGGTCAGCCTTTCCTCATCCTCGCCCGGATGCAGCGCTTCCGGCTCCTCCAGCCGCCCGAAGCTCACCTGAGCCGCCCAATTGGGGGACGGCGTCCAGGTGCCACGCAGGCTCCAGCTGTCCAGCCGCGGCGTTTCCAGATCCCAGCGTTCCTCGTCCGGCTCGCGGCCGCGAAAGGCGGAGGCCTCGACCTGGAAATGCCGGGTGCGGATCCCGCCGGTCACCACGCCGAAGGTGATGTGGGTGCTGTCGAACCAGTGATGGCTGATCGGCGCCTCCGGATTGTAGCGCGCCGAGCCGCGATGCATGAAGGCGCTCGGCCCCAGCGCCGGCTCGCCCGCCGGGCCGCCATAGACGAAGGCGGTCGCGCCGCCGCCCAGGGGCACTTCCACCTTCGCGGCCAGCTCCATGATGAAATCATGCGGGTGCTGGCGATTGACCAGAGGCTGGCCGCCCGCCGTCTCGCCGACCGCGAACAGCAGGGGATAGCCGCGATTGCCCATCAACGGATCGAGGCTGAGCATGGTGCGCAATTGCAGCGTCGCCCCGCCGAAATCCCGCTCCGCCTGCGCCATCAGCATCGAGGCGACGAACGGCATGTCGTCGCCGCGCGGCCCGCTCTGGTTGGTGTAGGTCAGATAGGCATTGCCGTGCAGCATGAGGGTCCAGTCCCCGCTGCCGATGTGCAGGCCGTGCGAGCCGGCATCGAGCGCTGGCAGCAGCGAGGTACCGGATCCCGCGGCGGCATTGGCCGACGGCCCGGCCATGGCCGCATGGCCGCTATGATCCGGCGCGGCCGCTTCCGGCTGCGCGTGACCGGCATGATGGTCGTGATTGTCCTGCGGCTGCTGGGTTGGGGGAGGGGGCGGCTGGTGGTCGCCATGCTGCGCCGCCGCGGGCGATGCAGCGACCAGAGCGGCGGCCAAAGCAGCCCCGCCCAGGAGAGTCGATTTCATTGTGCAAATTCCGTCTGAAAGAGGGTGCGCACGGATGCGTGCGCGGCTCGTTCAGGCGGCCCGTCGCGGCGGGGGCGGCGTCGGTCCGTAAGGCGCGACAAGGTCGGGAGTGAGCGGCTCGCTCGCAAACGGCCCGCTGATGAAGGGCGCGGCCGCCACCATCGCCGGCACGGCCAGCGGCGGCACACAGCCGATACAGCCATGCTGGGCGCTTGCGCCGGGGGACGGTTGCTCGTCGCCGGACTCGGATGGCGCGTGATGGCCGTGCGCGGCCATGTCGTGGGCGGTCATGCCGTGCATCGCCACGTCCTGCGGCGGCGGCACCGGCGGCGCGCACGCCTCGACCGCCACTGCCGGCAAGGCGAGGCAGACGATCAGGAAGGTGAGGAGCAGGCGGCGCATCTGCCAGCGCTTTAGCCTTTGTCGAGCGGCCGGAAAAGACATGTGAAATTTGGGGTCCGGGGACCTCTTGAACCCGTTTTCGGCTTTCCTAGATTTTCGCCGCCGGAAGACTTTTTCGCGGTTTCCGGCCTGTACGTTCAGGGCGGTACCCGCTCCGGACCGCCCGCTTTTCATCGTTGCTCAATGGAGGACTTTGATCATGCGCAATGCTTTCGATTTCACGCCTTACCGTCGTTCCACCGTCGGCTTCGACCGCCTGTTCGACTTTCTCGAAACGGCGAGCCGGGCCGAGCCGGCCGACAATTATCCGCCCTTCGATCTCGAGAAGATGGGCGACGACAGCTATCGTGTGACGCTCGCCGTCGCCGGCTTCAAGCCCGAGGAGATCGACATCACGGCGCGCCAGAACATGCTTGTGGTGACCGGTCGCAAGGCGTCCGAGCGGGGTCGCGACGGCAATTTCCTGCATGTCGGCATCGCCACCCGCGCCTTCGAACGGCGCTTCGAACTGGCCGATTTCGTCCGGGTCGAGGGCGCCGATCTAAGTGACGGGCTGCTGACGATCGATCTCGTGCGCGAAATCCCGGAGGCGATGAAGCCGCGCAAGATCGCGATCAATGGCGTCGCGCCCAAGCCGACCGAGCAAATCGAGCATGAGGCGCGCGAGACCGAGGCCGCCTGAGGCCGGCCGATTTGGCGGCGCCGGTTCCATCCGGCGCCGCTTCGCCTTCCTCGTTCACGCGAAGGCGGCATCTTCCGGCTCTCCTCCGCCCCGGGGCGAAGCGACGACTGCTTTCGCTGGTGCGACGGGCGACGGCCTGTAACATTGCGCGTGGGGCAGCCGGGGGGATGCAATGAACGGACGAACGGGATTCAGCCGGCGTGAAGCGGCCTCTTTCCCGACAGCGGCCACGCCTTCGCTGTCTTCACGAACACGGAAGACGGCGCCGTCAGCGGACTGCGCAACGCCATCGTCGATCATCTCATCGGCGCGCCGGAGTTTGATTGGGTCGCGTTCACCCGCGCTCGCCTTGACCGCCAGCGTGCCGCGGCGCTGGCCCAGGCCGGCGGCGACCTCGAGCGCGCGCCACCGGGCGGGCCGAGCCTGCCGCTCGCCGCTTATGCCGGCACCTATCGCGACCCCTGGTATGGCGATCTTCCCGCGCGGGGCCGGGGAGGATGCGGTCATCACCTTCGCGGTCGAAAATGGCCGCGTCGCTCGCCTGCGCCTGCGCGCTCTCACCGTTCGCCGACTTCAGTTTCGATTTCCACGATCTCAACCCGGTGCGGGTGGAATAGGGCTCAGACGTTGAACCGGAAGAGCAGGATGTCGCCGTCCTGCACGACATATTCCTTGCCCTCGGCGCGCATCTTGCCGGCTTCCTTCGCGCCCGCCTCGCCGCCGCAGGCGATGAAATCGTCATAGGCGATCGTCTCGGCGCGGATGAAGCCGCGCTCGAAATCGGTGTGGATCACGCCCGCGGCCTGCGGCGCCTTCGACCCCTTCGCCACGGTCCAGGCGCGCGCTTCCTTCGGCCCGGCGGTGAAATAGGTGATGAGGTCCAGCAGATCGTAGCCGGCGCGGATGATGCGCGCGAGGCCGGTTTCGGTGAGGCCCAGATCCGCCAGGAAGTCGGCGCGGTCCTCGGCCGGCATGGTCGAAATCTCGGCCTCGATCGCGGCTGAGATGATCACCGCCTTGGCGCCCTCGGCCTTTGCCTTCTCGAACACCCGCGCGCTGTGGGCGTTGCCCGTCGCGGCGTCCGCTTCGTCGACGTTGCAGACGTAGAGGATCGGCTTGCTGGTCAGCAATTGCGCCCGGTCGAGCGCCAGTTTCTCCTCGGCATCCTTCGGCTCGGTCAGCCGGGCCGGCTTGCTGTCGCGCAGCAGCTCGAGCGCCTGGCCCAGCACGCTGGCCTGAATCTTGGCTTCCTTGTCGCCCTGCGCCGCTTTCTTGGCGAGGTTGGGGACGCGCTTTTCGAGGCTCTCCAGATCGGCGAGCATCAGCTCCGTCTCGACCGTCTCCGCGTCGGCGATCGGATCGACCTTGTTCTCGACGTGCGTCACGTCGCCGCCGTCGAAGCAGCGCAGCACGTGGACGATCGCGTCCACCTCGCGGATGTTGCCGAGGAACTGGTTGCCCAGCCCTTCGCCCTTGCTGGCGCCGCGGACCAGGCCGGCAATGTCGACGAACTCCAGCTGAGTCTCGATCTCCTGCGCCGATTTGGCGACCTCGCGGATGCGATCGAGCCGGGGATCGGGCACGGCGACGCGGCCGACATTCGGCTCGATCGTGCAGAACGGATAATTCGCCGCCTGCGCCGCCGCCGTCTCGGTCAGCGCATTGAAAAGGGTCGACTTGCCGACATTCGGCAGGCCCACGATCCCGCACCGGAAACCCACGTCAAAACTCCTGGAAAATCTGTGTGGCCGCCGCCTAGCCGCTCGGCGGGGCTTGCGCTAGGCCAAGGCAAAACAGGGGGTGCTCGTGAAAGCCAGATTGTTCCTCGCTTTGCTGCTGGCAAGTGCCGCACCATTCCCTGTCTCCGCTCAGGCCCAGCCGGAAATCCTTCGGGGCACCGAGGCGCAGCGCGGACTCTTTCCGGTCCATGTCGACCGCGCCCAGGGCAAGATCTTGATCGAGCTGCCGCGCCCCGCGGCGGACGGCTTCATGGGCCGCTACATCTACGTCACCGCTTTGGAGACGGGGCTCGGCTCGGCAGCGATCGGGCTGGACCGGGCGGTGGCGGGCGATTCCCGGCTGCTCGTCTTCCGCCGCATCGGCAACCGCGTCGTCGCCGAGGTGGAAAATCCCCGCTTCCGCGCCACTGGAGCCAGCGAAGTCGAGCAACGCGGCGTCAGCGAGGCGTTCGCGACTTCGACCCTGTGGGTCGGCCAGATTGCGGGCGAGGCGCCGGGCGGCGGCGTGCTGGTGGACATTTCGGGCTTCCTGACCCGCGACGACATGAATCTCGCGACGGCGCTGAAGGAGCAGGAATCGACCGACTGGCGGCTCGCCCCGGAGCTCAGCGTCGCCGATCCCGCCTCGGTCCGCGCATTGTCCACCAATGTCGAACTTGAGGCGCGCCTCACCTTCACCACGCAGCGCGCCGGGCCGGAGGTGCGCAACATCGCGCCGGCTCCGGGCAACGTTACCTTCACCGTCCGCCATTCGTTCGTGCGCCTGCCCGAGCCAGGCTTTCAGGTCCGCCGTTTCGATCCGCGCGCGGGAACGTTCGGCACGCAATTGATCGATTTCTCGCAGCCGCTCGGGGAATCGGTGGTGACCGAAGTGGTCAACCGCTTCCGGCTGGAGAAGGTCGATCCCAATGCGGCCCGCTCGCGCGTCCGCCGGCCGATCGTCTTTTACGTCGATCGCGCCGCGCCGGAGCCGATCCGCAGCGCCCTGATGGACGGCGTGCGCTGGTGGGCCGAGGCGTTCGACCGCGCCGGCTTCATCGATGCCTTCCAGGTCGAATTGCTGCCCGAAGGCGTCGATCCGCTCGACGCCCGCTACAATGTGCTGAACTGGGTGAACCGCGCCACCCGCGGCTGGTCCTACGGCCAGGTGATCACCGATCCGCGCACTGGCGAGATCATCACCGGCCGGGTGCTGCTGGGTTCGCTGCGCGTGCGGCAGGACATGATGATCTTCCAGGCGCTCGTCGGCGCGGGGCTGACCGGCACCGGCGATCCGAACGATCCGATCACCGCCGCTTTGGCCCGTATCCGCCAGCTCGCCGCGCACGAAATCGGCCACGCGCTCGGAATTGCCCACAATTTCGCGGCGAGCACGCAGGGGCGCTATTCGGTGATGGATTATCCCGCGCCGCGCGTGCGGCTTGGCGCCGACGGCCGGCTCGACCTGACCGACGCTTATGGCGCGGGGCTCGGCCGCTGGGACCATTTCGCGGTGGACTGGCTCTATGGCGCGCAGACCGACGCGGAAGGGGCGACCCGCATGGCGGCGGCCTTGCGCGAAGGCCTGCGTTACATCGGCGACGATGACAGCCGCCCGGCCAGCTCCGGCCATCCCGAGGGCGCGATCTGGGACGATTTCGCCGAGCCGGTCGCCGAGCTGGAGCGGATGATGCAGGTGCGGCAGGCGGCGGTTTCCCGCTTCGGCCCGGCCGGGCTGGCGCAGGGCACGTCGGTCGCGGATCTGCGCCGCGCCTTCGTGCCGATCTGGCTGCTGCATCGCTATCAGCTGGAGGCTGCGTCGAAACTGATCGGCGGGGTGAATTTCCAATATGCGGTCAATGGCGACGGCCGCGAGGCCGCCCGGCCGGTCGCCCCGGCCGAGCAGAACCGCGCTATCGCCGCCCTGCTCGCAACCTTGCGCGCCGATGCTTTGACCGTCCCGGCCGCGATCCTGCCGGCGCTCTCCGCCGGCAATTCGGGCAGCTACGACCGGCAGACCGAGATCGAGGTGATGCGCACCGCCGGTGGGCCGATCTTCGATCCCCTGGTCGCGACGGAGACCGGCACGGCTTTGACCCTCGCCAGCCTGATCCAGCCGCACCGGCTGAACCGGCTGGAATTGCAGCATCAGGCCGATCCGGCCTCGCCCGGCCCGCACCAGTTGATCGACCGGCTGCTCGCGCAAGTCTTCGGCTTTGACGGCCTCAACCCCGGCCAGGCCGCGGTGCAGCGGCGGATCGCGACCACGACCTTGATGGCCCTCGTCCGCACCCAGCGCGACGCCAGCCTGTCGCCGACGATCGGGCTGGCGCTGACCGAGCGGATCGCCCGTCTTGGGCAATCGCTCGCCACCGCGCGGGCAGGGGACGTCCACGGCGACTGGAGCCGGGGCCTCTCCCGCTTGATCGCCGACCGCGAAGCGCTGGAACGCGCCGCCACCGATCCCGCCCGGCTGCCGCGCATTCCACCGGGCATGCCGATCTGAGGCAACGGCGCGTTGCGGCTTCGCGGCCTACCGGGGCCGTGCCGCGCATCCTAAATCCGGCCTATCCCCTGCTGGAGACGCAATCATGGCCGATTTGTCCGCTTTCCCGATCACCCGCCGCTGGCCGGCGCAGCATCCCGACCGCATCCAATATTATGGGCTGACCACGCCCAATGGCGTGAAGGCGTCGATCGCGCTCGAGGAAAGCGGCCTGCCTTATGAGGCGCACCTCGTCGACATCGGCAAGAATGAGAGCTGGACCGACGAATATCTGTCGCTCAACCCGAACGGGAAAATCCCCGCCATCCTCGATCCCGACGGGCCGGAGGGCAAGCCGTTCGCGCTCTGGGAATCGGGCGCGATCCTGCTCTACCTCGCCGAGAAATCCGGGAAGCTGCTGCCGACTGACGCGGCCGGGCGCTATGAGGCGATCCAGTGGGTGATGTGGCAGATGGGCGGGCTCGGGCCGATGGCCGGGCAATTGGGCTTCTTCCACAAATTCGCGGGCCGGGACTATGAGGATAAGCGCCCGCGCGACCGCTACGCCAAGGAGACCGCGCGGCTGCTGCGCGTGCTGGAAATCCGGCTGGCGGATCGCGAATGGCTGGTCGGCAATGACTTCTCGATCGCCGACATCGCCAGCCTCGGCTGGGTCCGCAATTTGATCGGTTTCTACG
The DNA here is from genome assembly GCA_023424095.1 of Pseudomonadota bacterium. Taxonomy (GTDB): domain Bacteria; phylum Pseudomonadota; class Alphaproteobacteria; order Sphingomonadales; family Sphingomonadaceae; genus Allosphingosinicella. The sequence continues at coordinate 38,545 of JAFAEG010000027.1, forward strand.
AGGCGGGCGAACTCGTCCAATATGACGAACTGGTCCATGTCCCCGCCTGGCTCGATCGCGCCCTTGCGCGGCCGGGCGTGGCGAAGGGCCTCACGATTCCGGCGCGTCCGTCCTGATCTCCTCGGGACGCAACAACAGGTAGGCGGCCAGCGCGCTCAGCGCCGCGCCGCCCGCCGTCACCCAAGCCGCCGTGGCGAAGGCGCTGGCCAGCGCCTCGCCGCGCGCGGCCAGCACCGAACCGAGTAGGGCCGTCGCGATCAGGCCGCCGGTGCGCGCTACCGCGCTGTTGAAGCCGTTGGCGGTGCCGACATGCTCCGCCCCGGCCGAGGCCATCACCGCCGTCGTCAGCGGCGCCACCGCGCCCGCCATGCCGCAGGCGATGAGCAGGAGGGCCGGAAAGACTTCACCCCAATAGCTGGCCTCGACGCCCACCCGGCTCAGCATCGCGAAGCCAGCCGCGACCACGATTGGGCCGATGGTGAGCGGCCAGCGCGGGCCGATCCTGGCCGCCAGTCCGCCCATCGCCCGCGAGGCGACGCCGAGCACGATCGAGATCGGCAGCAGGGCCGCGCCCGCCGCCACCGGCGAGTAGCCGTTCAGCTCGATCAGCACGAAGGGCAGCAGCACGAACACCGCGCCGAGCGCGCCGTAGAGCAGGAACGTCAGCAGGCTGAGGCCCGCGAAGCTGGCGGTCGCGAACATGGCCAGCGGCATGATCGCCCGGTCGCCGCGCCGCGCCTCGATCCACACGAACAAGGCGAGCAACGCGATTCCCGCCACCGCCGCGCCCCAGCCGATCGCGACCGGCCCCGCATTTTCGCCCGCCAGCACCGTCAGCCCCCAGGTGACCGCGCCCAACCCCGCCGTCGCCGCACCCACCCCGGCCCAGTCGAGCGGCGCGTCTTTGGGCTCCTTTTGCTCGCCGACATAAAGCCAGCCGAGCGCGAGCGCCCCGGCGCAGAGCGGCAAATTGATCAGGAAGATCGTCCGCCACCCCGCCGTCTCGACCAGCCAGCCGCCGAGCATCGGGCCAATGGCGGCGGCGATCGCGCCGGCCGCCGCCCAGGTGCCGATCGCCCGCCCGCGCGCCTCGCCCTCGAACGCGCCGCCCAGCAGGGCCAGGCTGTTCGGCATCAGCATCGCCGCGCCGATCCCCTGCAGGGCGCGGCCGGCGAGCAGGACGTCCAGGCTTGGCGCGAACAGGCAGACCGCCGAGGCTGCGGCGAACAGCGCAATCCCCCACAGGAACAGCCGCCGTCGCCCGAACCGGTCGCCCGCCGCGCCGCCGAGCAGCAGCAGGGCCGACAGCGGCAGCAGGTAGGCGTTGACGATCCATTGCAGGCCGGAAGCGGGCGCGGCGAGATCGGCGCCGATCGCGGGAAGGGCGACATTCACCACCGAGCCGTCGACGAAGGACAGGCTCGACGCGAAGATCGAGGCGACCAGGGTCAGTCGCGGATAATCGCGCTTTCCCGCCTTTGCGGAAGCCGCCGTGCCGCCATCGCAAGGCCCGGCGACGGCAGCTGTCACCCGCGCAGCCCGTAATTGAAGCTGATGCTGATCCGCTCGCCTTTCGTCTTGCCGGGCACCACCTCGTGCCGAAGCCAGCTTTCCCACAGGAAGACGGTGCCGGCCTCGGGCTCGGCATAGACGAACGGCTTGAGCCCCTCCGCCGCGTCGGTCCGGCGCACCGGGGCGGCCATCATCATCGGCAGCCGCGGATCCTCCAGTTTCAGCGCGCCCGAACCGGGCGGCACGGCGACGTAGAAGGTGCCGGAAACGACGCTGTGCGGATGGATATGGCCGCTATGGCCGCCGCCGGGCTTGAGGACATTCACCCACAAGCTGTCGAGTTTCAGCTTCCGCCCGCCGAGGTCGAAGGCGCATTCCTCGGTGAAGGCCGCGACGTGCCGGTTCAGCTGTTTCACCAGCGCCGCCATGTCCGGATCGCGCGACGGCAGATCGTTCAGCGAGGCATAGGAGGTGTAGCCCGGATAGCCATGCTCCCTCGACCAGCGCCGCCCCGCGCCGTCATCCTGGGCCAGCGCCAGGCAGCTGCGCTCCAGCCCGTCCAGCAGGTCCGGCGCGTCGATGCGCGCGTCGTAGAAAGGGGTGGCGAAGAGCGAACGAATGGTCATCCGGCCAGCATAGCCCAGCGATCCGCGATGTGCGCGCCTTTCCGGCTTGTGCAGTCATCAAATCGCGGTCTAACCTTCGGGCGGGGATAGAATTGTTCGGGGGGAACAAGCGCATATGAAACTCGCACGCATGTCGCTTGGCGGCGTGGCGCTCGCGGCCGCTTTGTTCGCGGCCGGACCGGTAGCCGCCCAGGATCAGCCTGGAGCCGCGGCCGAGGCCGTCGACGGATCAGCCATTCCGATGCCCGAGCTGGCCTTCACGCCAGACGAGGAAATGCAGCGGAATTACTTCAAATATTTCTATTTCCATCGCGCCGAGACGGATTTCGACACCGCTTACGCCGACATTCGCGAGTGCGACGATTACACCCGCGATCTCGCCGCCCGAGTCGCCTACAACGGCGGCGGCGGCATGGTTGGCGGACTCTTCGGCTCGGTTCTCGCCAATGCCATCCATGGTTCAGCCGAACGCCGGATGCAGCGCCGCATCATCATGCGCACCTGCATGGGCTTCAAGGGCTATGCCACCTTCGGCCTGCGCAAGGATTTGTGGGAAGCCTTCAATTTCGACGAAGGCAATAGCAGCCCGCCGGAGGCGCGCCGTCAGGAATTGCTGATGATGCAGGCCCGTGTCGCATCGGGGCCGCGGCCCACCATCGGGGAGTTGCCGCAATGAAGCTTCGCATGATCTCAACCGCGTTGATGATCGCCGCCGGCCTTGCCGGCGCCACTGTCGCCCAAGCGCAGAATCGCGAGCGCGATCGCGGCCCGCGGCAATTTGGCGAGAATAATCCCATCGTCCTGCGCTCCGACCGGGCCTATATTTTCTACCGCACGCCGAGCCGGACGACGTTCCGCTTCCTGCGCGAATCCACGCCCGAGCAAGTCGCCGATCACGCCGCGCGCCGCGCCGAGGCGTTCAACCGCGCCCGCGAGCGGGCCGAGCGGCGGGTGGCCAATTGGGAGCGCAATCGCGCGACCTGCCGCCCGCGCACCGGGGAATATAGCTGCACCGATCCGCGCCCCGAAATTCCGACCGAGGCGGCGTTCGAATTCCCGTCGATCTACGAGGGCAATTTCACCGGCAATGAATATCGCCCGCGTCTCCTCAACCAGGATGCGTGGAGCGGCTGGCTGATCGCGGTCGAGCCCGGCACCTACGCCCTCTATGGCCAGATTACCGAAACCACGAACGGCCCAGCCGGCGTTTGCTATTGCATGGGCAGCGTGCGCTTCGAGGCGCCGGCCGGCCAGATCACCGACATGGGCGAGATCGTCGCCGCGCCGGCCGATCAGCAGGGCAATATCGATCCGCAGAACTTCCGCCTTGGCCATTTCGTCACGGTTGCGCCGTGGGACCCGGCCATGCGGTCGCCAGCGCAATTCGCCAATTTGCGGGTCGCCCCGCCGCAGCTTCGGGCGGCGGACAAGATGGTCAATCATTTCGGCATTCCCATCACCCGGCTCGCTCCGATCGATGGGGTGCTCGGCTATGAGCGGGATCGGGTGATCGATCTTAGCGCCGCGACGAACGGCGCCGCCGCGCAATAGGGCGGGAACGCCGTCTTGCGCGCGGCGTTCTTCCGTTCAGCTTGAAGGTGGAGGGTCGCCATGGTCCGGCTTGCGCTTGCCGTCATTCTGGCCGCTTCCGTCGCCGGCTGCGCGACGGCTGAGGAACCCTACACGTCCAGCGGCTACGATCGCTACAGGCAGTGCTTCAACGCCCGCAACGTCAACAGCTTCCGCCCGGCCGGTCGCGACGCCGTCGATGTCGAGCTCAGCCGCAATCAGGTCTACCGGCTCAGCCTCGGCGGTGGCTGCTTCGACGTCGATTGGGCGCAGGCGGTGGCCTTGCGTTCGCGCACCGGCGACGGCTTCATCTGCTCGGCACTCGACGCGGAGCTGATCGTGCCGACGGTCGGCGGCCGGAACGACCGCTGCCTCGTTACCGACATCCGCCGCCTGACCCGCGCCGAAATCGACGCGCGCCGCCGCAATTAGCGCCTAACCGAGCACCGCCTCCGCCCACGCCGCATAGGGCGTGCGGCCGAGCACGGCGCGTTGCACCTGCGCCGACACCGCATTGATCGCCTCGTGCGGCTTGGGCCCGGGATGGACCGGGCGGCGGAGCGGCCGCGACCCCGCCGGCATGGCGATGATCTCGGCGATCGCGCGCGGCACGTCGGCGGGATCGGTGCTGCCGCCAAGCGCGCTGTCGCGCAGGGTGAACTCCGGATAGCCGGCTTCCAGTTCGTCCGGTGTGCGGTCCAGCAATTCGCGGGTCACGCGGATCCGGTTGGGCCAGACCTGGGTCGGGTAGCCGCCCGGCTGGATGATCACGACCTCGATGCCGCGCGGCGCGAGTTCGTAGGCGAGTTGCTCGCTCATCGCCTCGACCGCGAACTTCGTGGCCGCATACATGCCGCCGAACGGGATCATCATCCGCCCGAGCTGCGAAGAGACGTTGAAGATCACGCCCGAACGACGCGCCCGCATGGCTGGGAGCACGGCGCGGTGCATGCGCTGGAAGCCGATCACATTGGTGTCGAACATCGCCTGCGTCGCGGCAATGTCCTGCAATTCGACCGGGCCGGTATAGGGAATGCCGGCATTGTTCACGAGCACGTCCAGGGCGCCGCCCGCGATCCGCTCCGCCTCGGCCACGCCGCGCGCGACCTGCTCGTCATCGGTGACGTCGATCTCGACCACGTGCAGGTCCAGCCGCTCGTCGCGCGCCGCCCGCCGCAGCGTCTCCGCCTCGGGACGCGGCACATTGCGCATGCTGGCGATCACCTTCGCCCCGGCGCGGGCGTAGAGCAAAGCGCCGACATGGCCGAAGCCGGTCGAACTGCCGGTCACCAGGATCGATTTGCCGCGCAGTGACGGCACGGCTGCCGGTGCGGCGGGGGTCGCGGCGGTCGGCGTCGTCTGGGCCTGGGCGGCGCCCGCCAGAGTGGCGGTGGCGACGGTCCCGGCCAGCATTTCGCGCCGGGTCAATTTCGGTGTCATGGCATCGCCTTTCATTCGCTCGGCTCGCGCAGCCGCCGGTCGCCCCGGCATTGCGCCAGCGGCACCTGCCGCCAGGAGAAGATCCGCGTGATCTGGCTGTTGCGGCGGTCGGTGCGGACCTGGGCGCAGGCGCAGCCATAGCCGTAACTGCCATTGGGATGGGTCGCGACCCACTGGCGGCGGTTGGCGGAAGGATCGCCGATCCGGTCCATCCCGCGCGCCTGATAGCCGCCCTGCGCGCCGATCAGCCATTGCCTGTCGCGGTCGGTCAGCCAGTGATTGGCGGGGGTCGGATTGGCATACCAGCCGCAGCGATTTTCGCTGTTCGGCTGGGCGAAGGCGGCGGTCGCGGACAAAGCGAGAGCGGGCAGGATCAACAAGGCGCGGCGCATCGGCTGTACTCCATGATCGAAGGGCCGCGCGGAAGGTAACCGCGCCTCCGAAACGGGACAAGCCGAGGAGATGGTTCGTTACAGAACAAATTTCCGGCAGGTCATGGACGGGGCCGTGCGCTGTGCTAGTCTCGTCCGTCCAACGACAATGTTGGATCAAGGGGGAATATTTTATGCGCAGCTTGTTGCTGGTGGCCGCCGTCATGAGCGTCACCGCCTGTAATCGTGGGCCGGCCAATAATAATGCGGCCAATGCCGCGACTCCGGCCGCCCCCGCCAACGCCACCGCGCCGGCGGCCAACGCCGCCGCTCCGGCTGCTCCGGCCGCCACCGCCGCAGCGGCCTTGCCCGAAGGCTTCCCGTCCAGCGATCAGACCGCGCGCGGCGCCAATTGCGTCGTCTATCTGGGCCTCGCCGCGCAGGCGGGTGCGACCCCCGGCGGGCATGACGCCCCGATCATGGAGCAGGCCGCTGGGCAGTGGCGCGCCAGCCTGATGATCACCGACGGAATGAGCGAGCAGGAAGTCACGCAGCTGATCGGCAGCTCGGTCAATCCGCTCATGACCACGCCCGCTGCGCAGCGCGACGCCGCCGCCGCCTGGTGCGTGCAGAATGCGCCGGAGCCCGATCCGGACGCGGTCGCCAAGTGATGCGCCGGGCCCGCGCCGCGACCGCGATCGTCGCCTGCCTCGTGCTTGCCGCGTGCAACCGGGGACCAGCCAACAACGCTGTCGCGGCCGGGCCCGCCAATCAGTCCGCGCCCGCCAATCAGGCCGCGCCGACGCCCGCGCCCGATGGCCAGCCTACCGCCGATGACGCGGTCCGGGCCGGGATCGCCGCGCGCTGGCCCGCCGGTCTGCCCGTCTCGCCGGACGAGGTGCGCGCGATGATCGCCGCCAGCAATGCCAGCGACACGGTCGTGGCGCTGGTCGGCCAGGCGGAGCGCAGCCGCTGGCAGACCGTCACCCGTGGCATCGCGCTCGGTGAACGGGCATGGATCGCGCTCGCGCCAGCATTGGCCGAGGGCGTGGACGGGGAAGGGGCGGAGACCTTCTACGCGGCTTTGTCCGAAACCCTGGTCACCAGCCCGGTCGCGGCCGTCCGGCTGATCGGCGTCGATGGCGCGGAAGGCTATTGCACCGACAATGGCGCGATCAGCGATCCCGCCCAGCGAAGCGCCTGGTTCGCCGCCGCCATCGCCGCGGTGGGGACTGTGTCCGAACCGGAGCTGCAAGCCGCCAAGAACGCCTGCCTCGCCAGGCTTCGCGCACAAGCGCCGCGCTAGGCGCATGTGTCGGGCGGGCGGTGTGTCGTCGCCAAGTCTAGGGGGGATGGTGTGTCAGTCCAGTTGTTACCTTTGTTTTCAGTGACCTTTTTGATAACTTGCGACGAGCTTGAGACTCGTCGCGCGACTCCTGAAAGGGGATTGCCATGTCGTTGATCGCTGCTTTGCTCCTCGCGCTTCTGCAACCGCCTGGGCCGCCGCCGCGGATCAACATCGATGTCGACGTCGGCGTGTTCGAGCCGGAGGATTTCCCCGAGGTGGTCCGCCTCGAGCGCTATTTGCCCCATGGCGAGATGGTCGCTCGGGTGGAGCGGATGGTCGCCGACGGCCGCTGCACGCTTGCCGGCGTGACCGCGCGCCGGTTCAACATCGTCGTCCCCTACGCGATCCTGATGGAGCCCGACGGCACGCCCAACAGCGTGGTCGTGCGAGAATCCGGCTGTGCTGACCTGGAAACCCTGGTCGGGCAGATCATCTTGGCCCAGCTTGAGCGCGGCGATTACGTGCCGAGCCACGCCGAGGGCGAGCAATGGTATGTCAGCGAAGTGGCCTTCGCGCTTGGCGTCGAGGCCGATGCCGTCGCCATCGCGCGTGATGATGCCGACCGGATGATCTGTCGTGCACCGCGGGCGGAACTGGGCTCGCGGGTCCGCATGGTCCGCGAATGCCGCACCGCTGCCCAGTGGGTGGCCCATGCCCAGGATCGCGAACAGCTTCGCCGGGACATTGCGACCACCGTCAGGTGCGATCCCAGCCCTTGCGTCCAATGAGGGCCGCGCGCGGTTAGCGCGGCTCCCTCGAATGAGTTCGGGATGGATTGGAAGCCATGTCGATATTCGGCCTCATCGCGTTGAGCTTGCAGGCGGCGCAGCCGCCTGCAACGCCCGCTGACACCCCTGGTCCGGCCGAGGCGCAACGGGAAACCGTGATCGCTGCGCCGTCGGACGAGGCTGCTCGCAATTCGGTCGTTCCGTCGCGGCTCAGGCGGCGGACGCAGGAAGCCGGCGTCGAGGACTCGACCGCGGCGATGTATCTGCGAGAATGGGCCGCCTGCACGGTCCGCAACAATAGGGGCGCGTCGGTCGCTTTGCTGGCGACGCAGCTCAATTCCGCCGCCCAGGGTGAAATCATCGACCGGCTCACCGGCCGGCGCTTCACCCGGCGGACGGTGTGCGCGCGGTTCCGCAGCATGCGGGTCGACAACCTCGTCCTGCGCGGCGCCATCGCGGAAGCGCTGCATCGGTGGGAGGAAGCCCGGCGCCGGCCGGCGGGTCCCTTGACCCCGCCCGAGCCGCCTGCCGCCACGGGCCTCGCCACCGGCCTCGCCCGGGCCGGCTATTGCGTCACCGAGCGGCAGCCCGAGGGCGTCGAGCGGCTCATGGCCACGCGCCTGGGAAGTCGAAATTCCGAAAGCGCGCTCGAAGCCCTGGAAGACACGGTGAGCGCCTGCCTGCCGAGCGATTTGCGGGCGATGGAATTCCATCCCACCCTGCTGCGCGGCGCGCTCGGCGAGCCTTATTTCCTGAACGGGCGCGAACAACGCGTCGGGGCGGGCGCGGCTAACCCTGGAGCCTGAGCGCGACGTCGCTCATGAAGCGGGCATCGTCATTGGCGGACAGCCATTTCGCCTCGGCCGCAATCGCGCCGAGCATGTCTGCCAGATCGTCCGTCTCCGCCTTGGCATAATTGCCCAGCACATATTTGGTCACCCGGTCCTTGTGGCCGGGATGGCCGATGCCGATCCGCACCCGGCGGAAATCGGGGCCGATATGGGCGTCCATGGACCTGAGGCCATTGTGACCGGCCGTGCCGCCGCCGGTCTTCACCTTCACCTTGAACGGGGCGAGATCGAGCTCGTCGTGAAAGGCCGTGACCCTGTCCGGCTCGAGCTTGAAGAAATCCATCGCCGCGCGCACCGCCCGGCCGCTGTCGTTCATGAAGGTTGCGGGCTTCAGCAACAGGATGCGCTGCGAGCCGACCCGGCCGGCCTGGGCCCAGCCGTGGAAGGTCTTCTTCGGCGGATCGAAATTGTGCACTTCGGCGATGGCGTCGATCGCCATGAAGCCGACATTGTGCCGGTGCATCACATATTGCGCGCCCGGATTGCCGAGGCCGACCCAGATTTGCACCGCATCGTCCTCCGCGAAACTGCCTTCTTCGCCCCCTTGGCCAAGCAGGTCGATCGGCTTCGGCCGGAAGAGCGAGCCGAGCCAGGAGAATGGGGAGCGGGACATGATCCCGTCATTGGGAGAAGCGAAGCGGCGAAGCAATCCATCCGTGCCTGGGCAGGGAGGATTGCTTCGCCGTCATCTCGCGACAATCACGCGCGAAGGGCTCAGCCCTCGGACGGAGCCTCGGCTTCGCCTTCGCCCTCGGCGCCAGCCTCGGCGGCGGCCGATTCACGCACCACCGTCGGCGGGGCGATCGTGGCGATGGTGAAGTCGCGGTCGGTGATCGCGGATTCGCTGCCCTTGGGCAGCTTGACCGCGCTGATGTGGATCGAATCGCCGATCTCGGTGCCCGACAGGTCGATCACGATGTCGTCCGGAATCTCGGCCGCGTCGCAGACCAGTTCCAGATCGTGGCGAACGATGTTGAGCACGCCGCCGCGCTTCAGGCCCGGCGACTTCTCTTCATTGTCGAAGCGCACGGGAACGCTGACGTTCACCTTGCTGTGCTCGCCAATGCGCAGGAAATCGACATGCATCGGCCGGTCGGTGACCGGGTGGAACTGCACGTCCTTCGGCAGGGTCCGAATGGCCTTGCCGCCGGGAACGTCGATCATCACGACCGAGTTCATGAAGTGGCCGGTCTTCAACTGGCGAACCAGGATCTTCTCTTCGAGATGGATCGAGGTGGGCTCTTCATTGGCGCCGTAAATGACGGCGGGGACGCGGCCTTCGCGGCGCAGGTAACGGGAGGCTCCCTTGCCAGCCCGATCGCGCGCCTCGGCCGACAGCGTAAGCTGCTCGCTCATATGCATGTCTCCAAAACTTGGGGTTTCATAACCCGCTCACGCCTCCAGGGATGACCATGAACGGGAAGGGCGCGCCTATAGGCGAGCGGCGCGCACAAAGCAACTATCGCCCCTCTCCCTGCCAGGGAGAGGGTGCCGAGCGTGAGCGGGGCGGGTGAGGGTCATTCCTTTTCTGAAAGACCCTCACCCTTCCACCGCCACCGTTACGGCGTCAGGTTCGGCACGCGCTCGGAGGCGATGTTCCGCTGGCGCAGGAAGGTCTGCACGCTGTCGGGGCCGACCAAATGGCCCGCGCCGACCGCCATGAAGACCACGCCCGGCCGGTCCAGCCGCTCGTCGATCCATTCCGCCCAGGCGCGGTTGCGATTCTCCAGCAAGGCGCGGCGGAGCGCCGGATTTGTGGCCAGCCCTTCGTTCATCACCTGCTCGAGTGCTTCGGCGTCGCCGGCATTCCAGACTTCCAGCATGCGCGCCAGAATGGTGTTCATCTCGTCCAGCTTGTCGAGCGACTCCTTCAGCTGGGCGATCTGCGCCTCGCGCGGCATCTCGTCGAAGATGCGGATCTGGCTTTCCAGGGTCTCGACCGCGCCGAAGGTCATGTTGCGTCCTTCGGCGGCGCGCATCAGCACCGCTTCGGCACCATTGTCGCCGGTCATGCCCAGCCGCTGCGCGACGACGGCGCTCAACGACATGCTGACGAACCACGGCTCGAACATGTCGAACGTTCCGGGTGCCGCGCCGAGTGTGGCCAGCGCCTCGTTCAGGATGCGGTTCTGGTCGGCGCTCAGCACGTCGGAAATCTTCCGCCGCTGGCCGTCGATCGCATATTGCATGATCAGCGGCTGCATCTGCGCCGTCATCTGCTGATCGCCGCCGCGCATATCGATTTCGGTGACCAGTTCCTGCGCCTGGTCAAAGGCCACGCGGACCTCATCGTTGAACCAATCCGTCTTGCCGTCCAGCAAGTGAAACGTGCCGAACAGGTAAATCGTCGTATCCTCGTCGCGGACCACCCACATCGCCGGATCGGCGTCGGGAAGCGGTGCCTGGGCGGATGCGTTGGTGGCGACTTCATTGGCCGTGGCGGCATTGATCTGCTCATTGGCGGCCCCGCCTGCACAGCCGGCGAGCGCGAGCGCGCCGAGCCATGCGATTGTCTTGAACTTCATTTTGGTCATGCTCCTTATGTGGGGGCTCAGCGTTGCCGGCAGCGGTCTTCGCCGCGGCTGCGGCACCAGGGGTAAGTGCGGACCACCGAAGCGGCGTGGGGCACGCGGGCCGACGCGATGCCGGCGCGGGTCAGATGCTCCTGCACGCTGCCGCGGCCGACCAGATGGCCAGCGCCGACGGCGACGAACACGGTGCCCGGCCGATCCAGCCGGTCATCGATCCACTGTGCCCAGCTCGCATTCCGGTTGGTGAACAGGATATCGTACACCTCGCGGTCGTCATTGCCCGATTGCTGCATGGTGATCGCGGCGATCGCTTGCTCGTCGCCGCGTGCCCAGGCTTCCAGCATCGGCCGCAGCGTCCGCACCCCGGCTTCCGGATCGGCGATCATTTCCTTCAGGCCGCGCAATTGGGCCTCGGCCGGCATGCTGTCCATCATCCGGATCTGGAAATCGGACGTCTCCAGCTGGCCCTCGGCCATATTGCGCTCGCGGGCCGCGCGGCGAAGCACTGTTTCCGGCGCATTGCCGGCCTCGAGATTGAGCCGCTGGGCGGCGACCTGGAGGAGAGTCAGGTTCACGAACCAGGGTTCGAACCGGTCGAACGCGCCCTCCGGCACGCCCAGGCCGGACAGCATCCGGTTCAGCTTTTCATTCTCCTCGGCGGTCAGCTGGGAGGAAATGGTGCGGCCCTGCGGATCGACCGCATATTGCATCACCAGCGGCCCCATGATCGCCTGTTGCTGCGCCGGGTCTTCCGGCATCAGCACTTCCAGCACCAATTCGCTCGATGCGTCGAAGGCGGTCTTCACCTCGTCATTGAACCAGGTCCGGCCGTCCAGCAGGTGGAAGGTGCCGAGCAGATAGATGGTCGTGTCCTCATCGCGCACCACCCACATCGCCGGATTTGCGTCGGGCAGAGCGGCGGCGCTGCTGGTCGCGGCCGGGGCGGCCGGGGCGGCCGGAGCGGCGGGCTGGGCCTGCAGCGGCGAGGCGAGCGAAGTGAAGGCCAGCAGGCCGGCCAGAAAGGTCTTCATCGAAAGATACTCCAGGAAACGGGAAATAAGGGGGTTGGGGCAGCAGGGCCTCAGCGATATTTCTTCCACATCCACACGCCGGCCATCACGAAGACCGTGGCGAAATAGAGAACGATCATGTCGGGCACCGGGGCGAAGCCGCCGCGCCAGGCGATCCACCAGAGCGGCGCGCCCATCATGAAGACGTTGATCCCCCACAGGGCGCCGTCCTTATAGGCCGCCATCTCCTGCTCATCGACCGCGGATCGGTGCCAGATGAAGGACAGGATCGGCAGGATGATGCCGATCAAGACCAGCAGCACGATGGCGATTCCGGGCGGCAAGGGATCGTTGCTGATCAGGCCGTTCGCCAGATCGGGGCTGTCCTGGGCGGCCAGCATCAGCATCGCGATCCCGAAGCCGAGCGCGCCGCACAGAGTGAGGATGGTGCGGTTCAGCCTTTCCTTGCGGGTCGGCGGCGCCTCGCCGGTCGGTGCCAATGCCAGCCGGTACAGGAACCAGACGCAGGCCAAAGCGACCAGCACGACCAGGCCCAGAATTGCCCCGGACAGCAAGGTGAAGCCGCCATCCTCCAGGCTCGCATGGGTGAGGCCCGTGCCGACGCCGACCAGGAAGATGAGGACGAAGGCCAGCCCGGAAAGCTTCAGCACGCGCTTCACGCGCTGGGCGTTGTCGACATCGCCCTCGTCGATTGGGTCACGCGGATCAGCCATTGCGGCCGCCATCGGTTTCGTCATCGAAAATATCCTCAATCTGCATGTCGAACAGGCGGCCGATCCGGAAGGCGAGGGGCAGAGACGGGTCGTATTTCCCCGTCTCGATCGCGTTCACGGCCTGCCGCGACACATCGAGGTGCGCGGCCAGCTCCGCCTGGCTCCAATTGCGTTCGGCGCGCAGCACCTTCAGCCGGTTCTTCATGGCATGATGGTCCAGCGCGACCATGATTTCAGGCCAGCAATGCGGCCGCGACCAGCGCCACGGCGCCCGCGACCATCAGCAAGGCGATCAACAATCCCCATTCGTCCCCGCTCAGGCGATAGGCCTGCATGTCAAATTCTCCAGTCATCGTTGCGTGACATAATGTCAAGCGACCATGACAAGATGGCGCGATGATTCGATGATGTCAAGCGACCATGACAAAAGGTCGGCGAACCATGACATAGCTCGCCGTATATCATTGATATTACTTCAGAAAACTTCGAAGCTAATCGATCCGCCGGACTTCATAACCCTGCGCGGCGAGCATGGTCTGCACCGAATCGGGCCCGGCCAAATGCCCCGCGCCGACCGCGAACAGCACCGTCCCCGGCCGTTCCAGCCGGCGGACCAGCCATTCGGTCCAGTTGCGGTTCCGGTGGGTGAGCAGCGGATGGTACAATTCGGGCGACATCGTGCTCATTTCCGCCCCGATCGCCTCCACGTCGCCCGCTACCCAGGCATGGTCGGTCGACGGCGGCGGCGCTGCGTCCGGATCGCCCTCGGCCACCAATGATTCCAGGAAGCGCCGCTGCGCGCCGATCGACATTCGGGCGAAGACGTTGATCTGGTCTTCCACCGTCTCCACGCCGCTGATCGGCTTCTTGCGCCGCCGGAAGTCCGCGCCCAGCACTTCCTCCGCGCCGCTCAGCGCGACTCCTTCCGGCCCGCCGGTCACGTCGGCGATCTGCATGCCGGTCAGCAGGAAGGCGACGGCCCAGGTGTGCAGACTGTCGAAATAGGCCATCGGCATGCCGGTTCCGGTCAGCACCGCCGCCAGCCGCGGCCGCGCCGCCGGGGAGACGCGCTCCAGGATCGGGATCGACTTGCCCATGTCCATCGGCCCCAGAAACCGCGCCGGATCGCCCATCTCGCTGCTGGACGCTTCGGGCGTCTCCATCACCAGTTCGTCCGCCTCGGCGATCACCCGGTTCAGCGCCGCCGAGCGCCAGTTCAGGCTGGCCGGGAAGACGTGCACCGTCCCGAACAGATAGATTTTGGTGTCCTCGTCCTGCAGCAGCCAGATGGCGGGACGCGGCGCGGCTGAGGCCGGCGCGCTCGCGGGGGCTGCCGGCTGGCTGACCGCCGGAGCCGCAATCGCCAAGAAGGCGGCGGTGAACAGCCCGCCCAGCACTCGCTTCAAACCACGCACACGCACACGCACACCTCGTCGCCGCTTTCCTTGACCGGTCTTGCCCCATCCGCCAAAGCGGCGCGACCCGAAATCTTCCCCCGCGACAGGGCTAATCTTGGCCACCGAACCTCTCAGTTTCCAGCAGCTGATCCTCACCCTCCATCAATATTGGAGCGACCGGGGCTGCCTCATCCTGCAACCCTATGACATGCGCATGGGGGCGGGGACCTTCCACCCGGCGACGACCCTGCGCGCCCTCGGCCCCGATCCGTGGAACGCCGCCTTCGTCCAGCCCTGCCGCCGGCCGACCGACGGCCGCTATGGCGAGAACCCGAACCGGCTGCAGCATTATTACCAATATCAGGTGATCCTCAAGCCCAGCCCGCCGGACCTGCAGCAGCTCTATCTCGGCAGCCTCGAAGCGATCGGCATCGATTTCACCAGGCACGACATCCGCTTCGTCGAGGACGATTGGGAAAGCCCCACGCTCGGCGCCTGGGGCCTGGGCTGGGAAGTCTGGTGCGACGGCATGGAGGTGACCCAATTCACCTATTTCCAGCAAATGGGCGGCTTCGACTGCAAGCCCGTCGCGGGCGAGTTGACCTACGGGCTCGAGCGGCTGGCCATGTATGTGCAGAATGTCGACAGCGTCTACGACCTCGCCTTCAACGATGCGGGCGTCAGCTATGGCGACGTGTTCCTCGAAAATGAGCGGCAGATGTCGACCTGGAATTTCGAGGTCGCCGACACGGACAGCCTGTTCGACCTGTTCCGCAAGGCCGCGGCCGAATGCGAGAATTGTCTCGCCGCGAAGCTTCCCATCCCGGCTTACGAGCAGGCGATCGAGGCCAGCCACATCTTCAACACGCTTCAAGCCCGCGGCGTGATCTCAGTCGCCGAGCGCCAGGCCTATATCGGCCGCGTCCGCGACCTGGCGAAAGGCGCCTGCGCCGCCTGGATGGAGAAGAACGGGTGGACGGCGTGATGATTGGTTCACGCGAAAGCGCGAAGGCGCGAAGGCAAGTGATTGCACGCGGAGGCGCGGAGAAGAAAAGGGAGGCGCGGAGGAATGCGTCCTCGGCGCGCAGCGCCCTTCAAATCGCCGACGTTTTTAAGGACGCTTCGCGTCAATGGAGCGCGCTTGCTCTCCGCGTCTCCCTTTTCTTCTCCGCGCCTCCGCGCGAACGATCTTCCTTCCTCCTTCGCGCCTTCGCGCCTTCGCGTGAATCCTATGTCTGATTTCCTGCTCGAACTCCTCTCCGAGGAAATTCCCGCCCGCATGCAGGCCAAGGCCCGCGCGGACCTGACGCGCCTGTTCGAGGCGGAGCTGGCCAAATCCGGCCTCGCCGCGACCGCGATCGAGACCTTCACCACCCCGCGCCGCCTCGTCCTGATCGCGCGCGGCCTCCCGCTCGGCACGCCGGCGGTGAGCGAAGAGCTGAAAGGCCCGCGCACCTCCGCCCCGCCGCAGGCGCTGGAAGGCTTCCTGCGCAAGACCGGGCTCAATCAGGACCAGCTCGCCGACCGCGACGGCATCTGGTTCGCAATCATCGAGAAACCCGGCCGCGCCACGACTGAAGTGCTCGCCGAGGCCATCCCGGCCATCGTCCGCGCCTTCCCCTGGCCCAAGTCCATGCGCTGGGGCGCCGCCTCGCTCAGCACCGAATCCCTCCGCTGGGTCCGCCCGCTGCAGGGCATCGTCGCCATGCTCGACGAGGAAGTTGTCGATTTCGAAATCGGGGACGTCCGCAGCGGCGCCGCCACGATCGGCCACCGCTTCCACCATCCCGGTCCGATCACCCTCGCCGGCGCCAAGGATTATGCCGAGAAGCTCCGCGCCTGCCACGTCATCGTCGACCATGAGGAACGCGCGACGCTGATCCGCGACGGCGCTGCGGCCGCGGCCGCCGCCGCCGGCCTGAACATGGTCGCGGATGAAGGCCTGGTCGAGGAGAATGCCGGCCTCACCGAATGGCCGCAGCCGCTGCTCGGCCGCTTCGACCCAGCCTTTCTCGACGTCCCGCCCGAGGTGATCCAGCTCACCGCGCGGGTGAACCAGAAATATTTCGTCTGCAACGACGCCGCCGGCGCGCTCGCCCCGGCCTTCGTCTGCGTCGCCAACATCGCCGCGGCCGACGGCGGCGCGAGGATCGTCGAGGGCAATCAGAAGGTGCTCGCCGCCCGCCTTAGCGACGCCCGCTTCTTCTGGGAGCAGGACCTGAAGGTGCCGCTCGAGGAGCAGGCCCAGAAGCTCTCGCAGATCGTCTTCCACGAGAAACTCGGCACCGTCGCCGACAAGGTCGAGCGTGTCGCCAAACTGGCCCGCTGGCTGGTCGAAGAGGGGATTGTCGGCTCCAACCGTCACCCCGGCGAAGAGCAAGCACGTCTGGCCGACCTCGCCGAACGCGCCGCGCGCCTGTGCAAGGCCGACCTCGTCACCCAGATGGTCGGCGAATTCCCCGAGCTGCAGGGCCTGATCGGCGGCTACCTCGCCGCCGCCCAGGGCGAGGACCCGGCCGTCGCCGAAGCGATCCGAGACCATTACAAGCCGGTCGGGCAGGGCGACGACGTGCCGACCGCGCCGGTGACGGTTGCGGTGAGCTTGGCGGACAAGCTGGATACGGTAGCTGCGTTTTTTGGGGTCGATGAAAAACCTACTGGGTCCAAAGACCCGTTCGCTCTGCGGCGCGCTGCTCTAGGGATTTTGAGCCTGCTGCAGGAGAACGCTGTTCAGCTAAAAGTACGAGCAGCGACAGTCATGGCGCTAAGCCAGTTAACTCCGCTGCCTAACATCGCGCCCAGCACAGAGCGACTGAAGGCAGCCACTGAGTTTTTGGACGATGGGCGACTAGGTCGTTCGTTGGTGAAATCGGCTACTCAAGAGATGATTGCGGCAGCAAAATCGCTCACGGCTGCGATCGACGCGCGTGGTCCCGTGATTGCCAGTATTCTCGATTTCTTCGCCGACCGTCTCAAAGTCCAACAACGCGAAGCCGGCGTCCGCCACGACCTCATCGACGCGGTGTTCGCGCTGGGCGGAGAGGACGATCTCGTTCGCTTGCTCGCCCGCGTCCGCGCGCTGCAGGCGTTCGTCGAAACGAGCGAGGGCAAGGATCTGCTCGCCGGCTACAAGCGCGCCGCGAACATCCTGAAGAAGGAAGGCTGGGAAACTCCCCTCCCGGCAGGGAGGGGAGCGGAAACGCTTTCCTACTCGCCCGAACCGGCGGAGAATGCCCTGATCGGGGCGTTGGATTCGGCCGAACCAGCCGCTGCCGCCGCGGTGGAACGCGAGGATTTCGAGGGCGCGATGCGCGCGCTCGCGACCCTGCGCGGTCCGGTGGACGCATTCTTCAACGAGGTGATCGTGAACGATCCCGATCCGGCCAAGCGCGAAGCGCGCCTGAACCTCCTCGCCCGAATCCGCGGCGCGGTCCATCGCGTCGCGGATTTCTCGAGGATTGAGGGATGACCGCAGCGGTTCGAAAGGTTACCGAAGTTTTTGCCCCTGGGGGTGTGAACCTTCAGCGCCTTAGGAACCTTTGGACCGGAGAAATGCCGCGATGAGCCGCTATCTTTATCGCTTCGGCGGCGGCGCTTCGGATGGTGAGGCAGGCAACAAGAATTTGCTCGGCGGCAAGGGCGCGAACCTTGCCGAAATGGCCTCGATCGGCCTGCCGGTCCCGCCCGGTTTCACCCTCTCGACCGAGGCCTGCGCGGCCTTCACCAACCCGCCCGAGGGCTTCAACGAGGCCTTCACCGCCGACATCGCCACCGGCATCGCCCATATCGAGAGCGTCGTCGGCAAGAAGTTCGGCGACGGCGCGGATCCGTTGCTGGTCTCGGTCCGCTCCGGCGCTCGAGTCTCCATGCCCGGCATGATGGACACCGTCCTCAACCTCGGCCTCAATGACGAGACGGTGCAGGGCCTCGCCGCCACCTCCGGCGATCCGCGCTTCGCCTGGGACAGCTATCGCCGCTTCGTGCAAATGTATGCCGACGTCGTCATGGGCGTCGATCACGGCCTGTTCGAGGAAGCGCTTGAAATCGCCAAGGAGGATAAGGGCGTCCACCTCGACACCGATCTTGAGGCTGGGGACTGGCAGCGGCTCGTCGCCCGCTACAAGCAGATCGTTGCCGAGGAACTGGGCCGCGATTTCCCGGCCGATCCGAACGAGCAGCTCTGGGGCGCGATCGGTGCCGTGTTCGGCTCCTGGGAATCGGACCGCGCCAAGACCTATCGCCGGCTGCACTCCATCCCCGGTGCCTGGGGCACGGCGGTCAATGTGCAGGCGATGGTGTTCGGCAATATGGGCGATACCTCGGCGACGGGGGTGGCCTTCACCCGCGATCCCTCGACCGGCGAGCGCGCTTATTATGGCGAATATCTGATCAACGCGCAGGGCGAGGATGTCGTCGCCGGCATCCGCACACCGCAATATCTGACCACCGCCGCGCGCGAGAAAGCGGGGGCGAAGGCGCCGTCGATGGAAGAGACCTTGCCCGAGGTCTATGCCGAGCTGGCGCGGGTCTTCGACACGCTCGAAGGCCATTATCGCGACATGCAGGACATCGAGTTCACCGTCGAACGCGGCACCTTGTGGATGCTTCAGACCCGCTCGGGCAAGCGCACCGCCAAGGCGGCGTTGCGCATCGCCGTCGACATGGCGAACGAGGGCGTGATCACGGAAGAAGAAGCGATCCTGCGCGTCGATCCGTCCGCGCTCGATCAATTGCTGCACCCGACGCTCGATCCCGGCGCCGAGCGCAATGTCATCGCGTCCGGCTTGCCCGCGTCACCCGGCGCGGCCTGCGGCAAGGCGGTGTTCGACGCCGACACCGCGGAGGAATCGGCGGGCAGGGGCGAAGCGGTCATCCTCGTCCGCATCGAAACCAGCCCGGAAGACATTCACGGCATGCACGCCGCGCAGGGGATCCTCACCGCTCGCGGCGGCATGACCAGCCACGCGGCGGTGGTCGCGCGCGGCATGGGGCGACCCTGCGTCTCCGGCGCGGGCAGCCTGTCGATCGATTATCGCAGCCGCCTGCTCCGCGTCGGCGGGCAGGAGGTGAAGGAAGGCGACATCCTCACCATCGACGGCACCACCGGCGAGGTGATGCTGGGCGAAGTGCCGACCGTGCAGCCCGAGCTGTCCGGCGATTTCGCCACTTTGATGGGCTGGGCCGACCGCCATCGCCGGCTGAAGGTACGCACCAATGCCGAGACCCCGGCCGATTGCCGCGCGGCGCGCGAATTCGGCGCGGAGGGGATCGGCCTGTGCCGCACCGAGCACATGTTCTTCGAGCCCGGCCGGGTCACCGCCGTCCGCCAGATGATCCTGGCCGAGAATGAGGCCGGCCGCCGCGAGGCGCTGGAGCGGCTGTTCCCGGCGCAGCGCGACGACTTCCTCGAAATCTTCGAGGTGATGAACGGGTTGCCGGTCACCATCCGCCTGCTCGATCCGCCGCTGCACGAATTCCTGCCGCAGGACGAAGCGGAGTTCGAGGCCGTGGCGGAGGCCTCGGGGCTGGCGGTGGAAACTTTGCGCCGCCGCGCGGGCGAATTGCACGAATCCAACCCGATGCTCGGCCATCGCGGCTGCCGGCTCGGCATCACCTATCCCGAAATCTACGGCATGCAGGCCCGCGCGATCTTCGACGCGGCGGTGAAAGTCGGCGACCCACCCTTGCTCGAAATCATGGTGCCGCTGGTCGGCACGTTGGCGGAACTGGCGATCATCAAAAACGTGATCACCGCCGAAGCGGAAACCGTGTTCGCCGCGGCGGGCCGCAGCGTCCCCTATCTGGTCGGCACGATGATCGAACTGCCCCGCGCCGCTCTGGCCGCCGGCCAGATCGCCGAGGAAGCCGCTTTCTTCAGCTTCGGTACCAATGACCTGACCCAGACCACCCTGGGCGTCAGCCGCGACGATGCCGGTGCCTTCCTGCAGCAATATGTCGACAAGGGCATTTACGCGAAGGACCCGTTCGTCAGTATCGACGTCGAGGGCGTCGGCGAACTGATCCGCCTCGCTGCCGAGCGGGGCAGGGCGACCCGCCCCGACATCAAGCTCGGCATCTGCGGCGAACATGGCGGCGACCCCGCCAGCATCGCCTTTTGCGAGAGCGTGAACTTGGATTACGTCAGCGCCAGCCCCTACCGAGTCCCGATCGCCCGCCTCGCGGCGGCGCAGGCAGCGCTTCGGGCCAAACTCTAACCGTCATCCCAGCGAAAGCTGGGATCTCGCTTCTTTCTCATCGCCAAGGCAAAGAGATTCCAGCTTTCGCTGGAATGACGGGTTCAGGGGGGCTAGGCCGGGTCCACCGGCGCCCGCGCCCGAGCGCTCACCGCATCGACTTCGGCGGTGCGGACGTCCTTGCGCAGCCGGTCATTTTCCGCCTGCAACTCATCGGCGCGGCGGCGCTCCTCGGCATAGCGTTCCTTATGCTTGCGCCCGCCGCTCGCGGTCAGAGCCGCGCCCAGCACGATGCCGAGCAGGAGGACCAGTCCGACGACCAGCCATTCATTGAGCGTGAATTCGAAACCCATCGCAGCCTCCAACCTGTTTCAGGCACAAGCGGAGAAGGGGACGGATTGTTCCGCAGGCGATCCTACTTGTCGCCGAACGCGTCGGCGATGCTGCACGCCGCCGGACCCAGGATCACGATGAACAGGGTCGGCAGGATGAACAGGATCAGCGGCACGGTCATGATCGCCGGCAGCCGCGCGGCCTTTTCCTCGGCGCGCATCATCCGCTCGTTGCGGAATTCGGCCGAAAGGACGCGCAGGGCCGAGGCCAGAGGCGTGCCGTACTTCTCGGTCTGCACCATGGTCGTGACCACGCCGCGGATCGAATCCAGGTCGATTCGGGCGGCGAGATTCTCGAACGCCATGCGCCGGTCGGTGAGGAAGCCCAGCTCGATCGAGGTCAAGGCGAACTCGTCGCCCAGTTCCGGATAGCCCTTGCCCAGTTCGCGGGCGACGCGGCTGAACGAGGCGTCGACGGTCAGGCCGGCTTCGGCGCAGATCACCAGCAGATCGAGCGCGTCGGGCAGGCCCTTGCGGATCGCCTTGCTGCGCTTGTCGATCTTGTTCTTCAGCCACAGGTCCGGCGCCTTGTAGGCGAGGATCAGCGAACCGGCGATCACGCCATAGCGCTTCAGCGGCGTCCAGTCCTCGAGCCAGCCGAAGGCATAGACCGCGGTCAGGACGGTGATGCCGACCACGATCGGCAGCACCAGCCGCGCGAAGATGACGACGAAGGCATAATCCTTGGAACGGATGCCGGCCTGCAGCAGCTTGCGCTGCGCCGCTTCCACCTGGCTCGCCTGCAGCACCTTCAGCGAGGCGAGGATGCCGCGGACCTTGTCGGCGACCTCGTTCTGGTTGGTGATGCTCTTGCGGCGCTTGGAGGTCGAGGCGACGATGCCGGCCTTCAACTGCTCGCGCCGCTCGGTCAGCGCCTTCACCCGGCGCGCCATCGGGTCGCGGACGGTGGTGGCGGCATAGATGGCGACGAGCACGGCGAACGCCGCCACTGCCGCCATCACGGTGGCGAGCGCGGTCAGATCGATCCCGAAGAGGCTGGGGCCGGAGGCAGGAGGCATGGTCTCTTTGTCCCCGTCAGATTTCGAAATTGACCATTTTGGCCATGATAAAGACGCCGATGCTCATCCAGATCAGCCCGCCCAGGCCGGCGATCATCAGCCTCTGCTCGGTGAAGAAGCCGGCCAGATATTCCGGGTTCATCGAGTAAACGAGGCCGAAGACGATGAAGGGTAGGGCGCCGACGATCCAGGCCGAGGCCTTGGCTTCCGACGACATCGCCTTGATCTTCAGCTTCATCTGCGCACGCTTGCGCAGCACGTCGGCCAGGTTGCCCAGCGTCTCCGCCAGATTACCGCCGGTCTCCCGCTGGATCGCCAGAGCGATCACGAAAAACTGGAATTCGGGCGTCTTCAGCCGGTCCGCAGTATCCTGCAGCGCGACTTCCATCGTCTTGCCGATCCGCATCTTGTCGCCGACTTCCTTGAACTCGACGCCGACCGGGCCGGGGATTTCCTGCCCGACCACGCTGATCGTCTCGGAAATCGGCAGACCGGAGCGCAGGCCGCGGACCATCAGTTCGATCGCGTCCGGGAAGCGCGCGGTGAATTGTGCCGAGCGCTTCTTGATGAACTTGTTGACGACGAAGTGCGGGACGGCGAGCGCGACGAACAGGCCGAGGCAGAGCGCCAGCATCGCCGGAGCGCCGCGAACGAAGAGCAGGCCGAAGGTGACCACGAGCAACGCCACCGACGCGCCGAGATATTGCGCCAGCGTCCAGCTCTTGCCGGTCATCGCGAGCCGCGAGCGGAGCAGGGCCGGGTTGGGGATCAGCGCCGAAGCGAGGCTGTCCGCCTTGGTCGCCTGCTTCCTGTTGGCGAGGATCTTCTTGAGCTGGACCTGCTGGACGATTTCGGACGAGCGGCTGTGCCGTTCGCGCACCCCTTCGAGGCGGCGGCTGGTCGCCTTCGCCACGGAAGGCCCGGACATCAAAGCGGCGACGACCAGCACGGCGCCGATCGCGCCCCCACCGATCATCAGCATCATCATGTCCATTCCGCAAACTCCGCTCCACCCGGCCTCGCCGGGCGTCCGTCCCTAGATCGTCACTTGGTCAGCGCGACCTTGGCCGATTCCTTCTTCTTGCCCAGCGCGCCCAGGCCGAGCTTGCTGAACAGCGAGCTCGAATCCTTCGCCTTCTCGTCGCCGTCATCGCTTTCGGCGCTTTCCAGGGTCAGCGTGAGCAGCTGGTTGAGCGCCTGGGCGAGCTTGGAATTCTTCGCCGCCTTGGCGAGCGGCTGGCCGAGCTTGGCCGCCTGCGCCGCGCAGCGCGCGTCATAGGGCAGAACCACGTCGACCTTGCGCTCGATCGAGCTTTCGAAATCCTTGCGGCTCACTTCCTGGGTCGCCGCCACCACCTTGTTCGCGGCGATGATCACCCGGGCCTGCGGCGCATTCGCCTTCAGCCAGGACAGGATGCGGATCGTGTCGCGGGTCGCGGCGAGGGTGAACTCGACCGCGAGAACGACGACATGGACCTCGTTCAGCAGATGCGGGAACTGGACCAGCACGCCCCGCGGGAAATCGATCACCGTGCCTTCGAAGGCGTGGCGGATCTCTTCCTGCAGCTGGAAATAGGCCGAGCCGTCGGTCAGCATCGCCTGGTTGATCGGCGCTTCGGCCGACAGCACGCAGAGGCGATCATTGGCGCGGACCATGGCGCGTTCGATGAACAGGCCGTCGATCCGGCCCGGATTCTCGATCGCGTCGGTCAGGCCGCGGCCGGGCTCGAGATCGAGGCTGAGCGCGCCGGTGCCGAAATGGATGTCGAGGTCGAGCAAGGCCGTCGACCGGCTCGCCTTGTCGCCCATCAGCCAGGCGAGAGAGCTCGCCAAGGTCGAGGCGCCGGCACCGCCACGGACGCCGATGACGGCGGCCATGATGTTCGGCTTGTCGGTCGCGGCTTCCACCGTGCGCGGGCCGGAAATGGTCATCTGCGCATTGACGAAAGCGTCGCGCAGATGGTCCGGGCTGATCGGCTTCAGCAGATATTCCTGGATGCCGCTCGCGATCAGGTCGCGATACAGGCGGACATCGTTGACCTGTCCGGCCGCGATCACGACCGTGCCGGGCTCGCAGACTTCCGCCAGCGCGTTGATGTCATTCAGCGGATCGCCGCTTTCTGACATGTCGACGAACAGGATGTGCGGGCTCGCGGAGACGGACAAGGTCTGCACGGCGTTGCGCAGGCCGCCCTTGTTCACCTTCTCCGGCGACCAGCCATTCTCGACCGCGATCGGGCGGATCAGCTCGGCCGTCTCGTCATCGCAGACGAAGGCGGTGAACGGGTCACGCATGCCGCCGCCGCGTCCGTGATTCATGGGCGCGTTCATCAATTGCCTCCCGAATTGCCGGTCGAGCCGGGCGACGTGACAGTGCCTGAGGCGCCGGTCTGAGCACGATCGCGATAGACTCGGACGGCGCGATTGGCGGTCTGCGAGCTGCGATCGACATTGCCTTCCCGGCCGACCACGAGGTCATTCGGGTCGGCGACCATCGCGGCTAGGTTCGAATTGGTCGCGCAGCCATAATTGGAGGAGGTGCGCACGGACGGCAGGTTCTGATCCTCGCCCCAATCGGGGCAGGTCGGCACCGACGCAGTGGCGCGGCTGACGATGATGCGGACGGTCCCCGGCGCGACGACGCCCTGGACCACCGGCGCGCTGCCGGACTGCAGTAACATGCCATATTCGCCGACCAGGGACGCGACGCCGGCGCGGGCGCCCGCGGCGGGATAGTCGCGGGGCTCATCGACGTAGAGCCGGTCGCCGTAGCGCAGCTCGATCGTCTCAAGCCAGGCGGCGAGACGGGCCTGTTCGGAAACCGACAGCGAGTCGCCCGACGCGTCGAGATCGAGCACGTAATCGTTCCGCTGGATCACCGGCTGATGGACCGAATAGAGGCTCGGATTGTTGCGGGCGGTGACCGGCCCGGCCGGTCCGCTCGCGCAGCCGACGAGGCTGGCGGCGACCAGAAGGGTGGCGGTGAGCTGTACGCGGCGCATGGTCGTTCCTCTCATGCCTTAAAAGTCGAAGCCGGGACGGGCGCTGCCGCCCGTGGCCGGCGCAGCGGCGGCGACCGGATTGGTCACCGGCGCGGACGAAGCTGAGCCACCGGAGATCGCGGGGCCAACCGTGCGCGGCGTGGCGCTGGTCGGCGCCGGGCGCGGGTCGGGCGCGCCGGTGCTGCCATGGCCCTGACCCATCAGGATCCGCTGGCCGTCATTGGCGTGGCGATAGCCGTCGGTCGGCAGCGCGATCCGGTTCGCCGAAACCGGCTGAACCAGATATGGCGTCACCACGATAACCAATTCGGTTTCTTCGCGCCGGAAGGCATTGGACCGGAACAGTGCGCCGATGATCGGCAGATTGCCGAGGAAGGGCGTGCGGGTGATCGAATTGTTACCGGTGTTGCGCAGCAGGCCGCCGATCACGAAGCTCTGGCCGGAGCCGAGTTCCACCGTCGTCTCCACCCGGCGGGTGGTCAGCGAGGGGATTTCGGTGCCGTTGAACTGGACCGCGCCGGCCGAGGACAATTCCGACACTTCGGGCCGGACGCGCATCGAAATGCGGCCGCCTTCCAGCACCGTCGGGCTGAAGGCCAGGCCGACGCCGTAGGAGCGGAATTCGATCGAGGTCTGGCCGAGCGCCTGAGCGATCGGAATTGGGAACTCGCCGCCCGCCAGGAAGCTGGCGCTCTCACCCGACAGAGCGGTGAGGGTCGGCTCGGCGAGGATCGTCACCAGGCCATTATTCTCGTTCAGATCGAGCGCGCCGGTGACGTTGACGCCCAGCACATCGAGCACGCGCCCGACAGCCGTGGTGCCCGGCGACAAATAGCTGATGATCGGGTTCAGCGGATCGCTATCGTCGACGAAGTCGCGGCCCTGCGCGAAGCTGAAATTGTTGCCGATGCCCTGCAGGTTGCTGCCGACACCGCGGGTCAGCGAGCGGCTGACTTCGGCGATCGTCACCTTCAGCATGACCTGCTGCGGCGTCGCGGTGCGCAGGCGGCTGACCACCTGCGTGCCGTCGCCGACAAAGGCCTGGACGAGGCGCTGGGCCTCTTCCACGTCCGCCGGCGCGCCGACCGTGCCGGTCAGCAAGACCAGGCCGTTCATCGGCGTCGCCGTGATATTGGCTTCCGGCATTGCCAGCGTCAGCATCTGATCGACCGAGGCGAGGTTCTGTCCGACCCGGATCGAGGCCGAATAGATCACGCGGCCGTTGCGGTCCGTGGCGTAGACGGTGGTCTGGCCCGGAGCCTTGCCGAAGATGTAGACTGACTGGTTCGAACGAACCTGGACGTCGGCGACGGCGTCGTTGGCGACGAACACGTCGGCCATCGTGCCGTTGAGCTGGACCAGGCGGCCGGAGCCGACAGACAGGACCATTTCATCGGCCGGGGCGACCGGCGTCTGGGCCATGGCGGGGACGGCCGGAACCGTCAGGGCCAGACCCATCGCCGCCGCCAGCGCGAAGCGCATGCGGCTGCGTTTGATATTCGCGTTCGACATCTTAACGCCCCCCCACCGGAACGACGGTGACATTATTGCCCCGCACGACGCGCACCGTCGGGCCCTGCGGGATGTTCGGATCGCCGCCTTCGCGCACCGTCACGGTGACGGGCGCACCGGCCACCTGCTGCGGCGCGGACGGGCGATGGCGCGGCATCGAGCGACGCTGGAAACGCGACACGTCGCCGCCGACGGAGAAGGTCGTGCCATTCTCCTGCGGCTGGCTGGCGACGCGCAGCAGGACCTGGCGCTCGGCCGCGGGGTCGCCATTTTGCGGCATCTGCACTTCGCCGGAGGCGATCGCGCGCTCCAGCTCGGCATTGTTCTCGGCCAGGCCACGCAGCGACAGCGACAGCTGGCCGATGGTCTGCGCGACCATGATCTTCTCGGCGATCCGCGGCGTGGCTTCGAACGTCACCGTCGAGGTCGGCGTCGCGACCTGATTGCCATTCTCGTCGCGCGAGTTGATGCGCTGATCGACCGCGAGCACGCGGATGTTGCGGATCACCGTTTCGGAAACCTTGAGCGACGGCTCGCCTTCTTCCGTGCCCGCCACTTCCTGCGTGAGCACCAGATCGACCCGGTCGCCCGGGAAGACGAAGCCGGCGACGCCGCTGGTCGCGGAGACGCTGACCGTGATGGCGCGCATGCCCGGGCCCAATGCTGCGGCGAGGAAGCCGCGGTCGCCGGGGCGAACGATCGCGCCCTGGGTCAGCGGCTGTCCGGCTGCGATCTCGTTGCGCACGACGGTGCCGATCAGATCCTGGGGATCGCCGCCCTCGCCGTTGCGGATGAAGTAAGCCGGCTGCACGAGGCCTTCCGGCCACACCTGGTAGCGCAGGGCCTCGGCATCGATGATGGTGCCGACCGGGAGCGTGCGGGTCGCGACCAGCACTTCGGGTCCTTGCTGCACCGGCGCCTGAGCCACGGCCTCGGGCGTTGCCGCGCCGATGAACATGGTGCGCGCGAAGAAGGCGGTAACGCCCGCTACGATCAGCGCGCCGACCAGCAGAATGATCTTGCGAACGTCCATGACGAGACTTGCCTCCTAAGGCCGCGAACCTAAAAAATTGCGCGGCTATCCATCATCCAAATTGGTTAAGGAACCGTTCGCCAATCAGCCATAGACCGGCAAAGGCGATTGCGACTCCGTACGGAATTTCGGGATTTGGGCCGCGCTTCAGCTTGGTCCAGACCAGCATGCCGACGGTGAGCGCACCACCGGCGAACGACATGATCACCAGCATCAGCAGCAGCGCCTGCCACGGCAGCCAGAGTGCCAAAGCGGCGAGCAATTTCACGTCGCCGCCGCCCATCCAGCCAAAGGCGAACATCGCGGCGAAAATAGCGAAGACGAGCGAAGCGACGCCGATCTGCAGCGCCATGTCGGGCCAGAAGGCGAGGCCTTCCGACAGCCAGAAGGGAATGGCGAGCAGGGCGATGGCGATCACCGTCCAGTGCGGGATCTCGCGCTTGCGGATGTCGCAGATCGCCGCAGCGAGCAGCAAAGCCGCCAGCGCACCGAGCAATATCCAGGAAGCACCCTCACCCATCAGGACAAGCCAATAGAAAAGGTTGATTAGGAAAACGTAACCGGGCCGGTCACCTTTGCGCCGGGCTTTCCTCCGCTGCGTCGATCAGGCAGAATGGCGGCGCTTCGAAGGGGGGACGCGATGATCGTCGAACTGGCCCTGCTCCTGCTCGCCGCGCCGCCGGATGCTGGCGCAAAACAGCCGCGCGAGGCTTTCATCATCTGCCCGGGCCATCCGCGCTGCCCGCGCAGCAACGAGGGCGGCGAATCCGACGCCGTCGATGTCAACACGGCACCGAATTACGGCACCTTGACGCTCGGCAGCGGCTTCACGCCCGATCCACGCACCCTGCGGCTGACCTCGGGCGGCGAGGTGGACGCCGCGACCCTGCAGCCCGGTTGCACCGGCTTCATTTCGCGCGCCCCGGATGTGCGCATCGCCTATCAGGCCGGGTCACTGCCGCTGACCTTCGCCGCGGTCGGCGGGACTGTGTCGCTGCTGATCAACGGTCCGGATGGTCGCTGGCATTGCACGCCATTGTCGTCGACGGGGGCCGCCTATCGCTTCGCCAACCCCCGCAGCGGCCGCTACGAAATCTGGGTGGGGGCACCGCGCGGCGGCGGCGCCACGGTCCAGCTGCGAATCTCGGAAATGGACGACTAGACCGCCGTCCTGCTGGATGGCGGGGGCGGGAGGCTGGACGGGACAGGCCCGCCCGGCCTAACCGGCGCGCGATGAGTGAGAGCGATCGGCGCGCCTACCCGGAAGGGATGCGATTGTGGACCTGGGCGGCGCCGGACGGCTGGCGCTACCGCCGGGCCGATTGGCCGCATCAGGGGCGGGCGCCGCGCGGCAGCCTGCTGTTCGCTGGCGGGCGTGGCGATTTCATCGAAAAGTATCTGGAAGCGGCCGGCCATTGGCATCGGGCCGGCTGGAATGTCGCCTCCTTTGACTGGCGGGGCCAGGGCAAGTCGAAGGGCGATATCGAGGGCCAGGACCTCCTGAGCTTCGATCCCTTGCTCGACGACATGGCCGCTTTGGTGGCCGACTGGATGGCGGCTAATCCCGGTCCGCACGTGATCGTGGCTCACTCGCTCGGAGGGCATATATTGCTCCGGCTACTCATCGAGCGGCCGCCGCCGATCGCCGCCGCGGTGCTGATCGCCCCGATGATCGACGTGAACAGCGCGCCGCTGCCCCCAAGCCTGGCGCGGATCGCGGCGGGCGCGATTAGCGCGGTGGGCCTGGGCAAGAGAGGTTTGTGGAAAGCGCCGCTGGCGACGGCCCCGGCCGGATCGCGGCGGCAGCAGGTGCTCACATCGTGCGTCGAGCGCTATGAGGACGAGGCCTATTGGTGGGAACAGGAACCGGATTTCCGGCCGGCTGCACCGACCTTCGGCTGGCTGCGCGCGGCCTACCGTTCGGCCCGCGGCTTCACGCCCGACAATCTCAAGCGGATCGCATTGCCCATCCTGATCCTGGGCGCCGCCGACGATCGCCTGGTCAGCGCCGCCGCGATCCGGCGAACGGCGGCTTTGCTGCCCGCTGCCGAGCTGGAAATGTACGAAGGCTGCGCGCATGAAATCCTGCGCGAGGCCGATCCGACCCGGCGCGCGGCGCTCGCCCGAATCGACGCTTTCCTGAGCGAGCATGCCGCGTGAGCCGGCGCTTCGACATCGCCATCATCGGCGCTGGAATGGCGGGGGCGAGTCTCGCCGCCGAAGCGGCGCCGCATGCTTCGATCGTCCTGCTCGAGGCCGAGGACCAGCCCGGCTATCATTCCACCGGCCGCTCCGCCGCCTTCTGGTCGGAAACCTATGGCGGGCCATTCGTGCAGCCGCTCACCACGGCGTCCCGAGCGCTGCTCGCAACGCCGGACCCCGATTTTTCCGAACATTCCTTCCTCACGCCGCGCGGGGCGCTGCACATCGCGGATCAGGATGGCGACGCCTATCTCGACGACCTGCTCGAATCGTTCGGCGGCACGGTCGCGTTGCAGTCCCTCGACCGCGATGCGCTGGTCGCGCGCCTGCCGATGTTGCGGGCCGGTTGGCATCGCGCCGTCGCCGAGCCGAGCTGCGCCGATATCGATGTCGCTGCCCTCCACGCCGCTTATTTGCGCAGTGCCCGGAGGGAAGGAGCAATGCTGATCGCCAACGCCGCCGTCACGGGCATGGCGCGCGAGGGAGCAGGCTGGCTGCTCGCAACCGAAGCCGGGCCGGTCGCTGCCGATATCGTCGTCAACGCGGGGGGTGCCTGGGCTGATCCGATCGCGCGGCTTGCCGGGGCGCGGGCGATCGGCGTCCGGCCCTATCGGCGCAGCATGGTCCAACTGGCCATGACCCCGCCGGCCGATCCGGCCATGCCGTTGGTGATGGACGCGGCCGAGCGCTTCTATTTCAAGCCCGAGGCCGGTGGGCGCTTGTGGCTCAGCCCGCATGACGAGATTGCCTGCGAGCCCTGCGATGCCGTGCCGGAGGAATTGGACACGGCCATCGCCATCGACCGGTTCGAGCGCGCGGTCGACTGGCCGATCGGGCGGGTCGAGCGGCGCTGGGCCGGGCTCAGGAGTTTCGCGCCCGACCGGCTGCCCGTCTACGGCTTCGATCCGCTGGTGCCCGGTTTCTTCTGGTGCGCGGGGCAGGGCGGCTTCGGCATCCAGACCGCGCCGGCTGCAGCGAAACTGGCGGCGGCTCTGCTGCTGAGGAGGAAGCCCGATTCGGCCGTCGCCGAGATCGATCCGGCCGCTTACGCGCCGGGACGCTTCACGAACTGACCGGCGGCGTCGCAGGCCAGGCGGTCGGCGCGCTCATTTTCCGGATGGCCGGCATGGCCCTTCACCCATTCCCAGCTGATCGTGTGGGGCAGGGTGGCTTCCAGCAAGGCCTGCCACAGATCGGCATTCTTCACCGGCTTCTTGTCCGCCGTGCGCCAGCCATTGCGCTGCCAGCCGTGGATCCACTTGGTGATGCCGTCGCGGACATAAATGGAATCAGTGCTGAGCGTGACCTTGCACGGTCGCTTCAGCGCCTTCAGCGCGCCGATCGCGGCCATCAATTCCATCCTGTTGTTGGTGGTCAGCGCCTCGCCGCCGGACAGCTCCTTCTCGTGGCCGCCGGAGCGGATCACCGCGCCCCAGCCGCCCGGGCCGGGATTGCCCTTGCACGCGCCGTCCGTGAAAATCTCGACTTCGGTCATCGTGGAAATGGTCAGGCGGCCAGGCCGGCGGGGAGCTTGAACACCATATTCTCCTGTACCCCGTCCGCTTCCTCCTCGGTGATTTCATAGCGGGCGGCGAGCGCGTCAACGACTTCGCGAACCAGCAATTCGGGGGCGGAAGCGCCCGCGGTCAGGCCCAAAGTGCGGGCGTCGCCCAGCCAGTCGAAATCGATATCGGTGCCGCGCTGGACCAGTTGCGCGGGCGTTCCGCAGCGTTCGGCGACTTCCACCAGGCGAAGCGAATTGGAGCTGTTCGGCGCGCCGATCACCAGCAGCCGGTCGCAGCGCTCGGCGATTCCCTTCACCGCCGCCTGGCGGTTGGTGGTCGCGTAGCAAATGTCCTCGCTGCGCGGCACGGCGATGGCGGGGAAACGCCGCCGCAGCGTTGCGACGATTTCTGCGGTGTCGTCCACCGACAGGGTCGTCTGGGTCAGGAAGGACAGATTGGCCGGATCGGTGACGGCGACCTGTTCGGCATCGGCCACGGTCTCGACCAGGGTCATGCCGCCTTCCGGCACCTGGCCGAATGTGCCGATCACCTCGGGATGGCCGGCATGGCCGACGAACAGGATATGCCGCCCCTGCTGCACCAGCCGCTCCGCCTGGCGATGGACCTTGGAGACGAGCGGGCAGGTGGCGTCGACATAGGTCAGGCCGCGCTCGGCCGCCTTGGCCGGGACGGCCTTGGGCACGCCATGGGCGGAGAAGACCACCGGCACGCCGTCGGGCACCTCGTCCAATTCCTTCACGAAGATCGCGCCCTTCGCCTTAAGGCTGTCGACGACGAACTTGTTGTGGACGATTTCGTGGCGGACGTAGACGGGCGCGCCCCAGCGCTCGATCGCCAGTTCGACGATGCGGATGGCGCGATCGACGCCTGCGCAGAAACCGCGCGGCGCGGCGATCAGCAGATGGAGAGGGGGCTTGGTGTCGGACATGGCAGAGATATAGGCACGGCCCTACGCGATTGCTTGTCAGGGTCAACGCCGGTTCTTATGGTCGCGCCGCTTGCCCGGGGGAAAGGTGAGTGTCGCCTCACGCCTCTTGTTTTGTTTTAAGGATGTCCCGCACGTGCAAAAATCGCTGATCGCCCCGGCCTTCTGCCTGTCGCTGCTCGCTCTGGCGGGTTGTGCGCGGCAGGGCGACGTCCTCCCGACGGGCATCCTCGCCGCCTACAATGCCTGCCCGCCCGCGGCGATTCCCGCGCCGGCCGGTGACATCACTTTGTTCAATCCGGAGACTAGCCGCGACGCTTCCGCCATCGATGTCGTCGCGACGATGACCAATGTGCGCGGCTCCTGCGTCGAGAGCGGCGACCGGCTCGTCACCCGCGCCAGCTTCGATATCGTCGCTTTGCGCAGCGACAATCGCGGCGCGCGCCAGGTCACATTGCCTTATTTCGCCACCGTCGTGCAGGGGACTGGCAACGTCATTTCCAAGCGCACCGGCCGGGTGGTGATCAATTTCGCCGACGGTTCCTATCGCGGCCAGGCGGCCAGCAACGCCACGTCGCTGGTCGCTCGTTCGGCGGCGACCCTGCCTGACAATATCCGCACTTTGATCACGCGCGAGCGTCGCGCGGGCGATCCCAATGCGGCGCTCGATCCGCTGGCCGATCCCGCGGTCCGGGCCGCGGTCGAGCAGGCGCGCTACGAATTGCTGATCGGATTCGAACTGACGCCCGAACAATTGCGCTACAACGCCACGCGCTGATCGAGGTCCGCCAGGGGCGGAATCACAGAGGCGCGGGCTCCAAGGGGGGAGAGTCCGATGGGCTATATGTTCTTGCCGCTGCGCCGCTATGCGGACTTCGAAGGCCGTTCGCGCCGCCAGGAATTCTGGCTCTTTCAGCTATTCAATTTCATCGTCGGCACGGCGCTGACCGCCGTCACGATCGCGATGGTCATTCCGGCGGTCATGCGGGTCGATGCGCGCGGCGGAATCACCCCCAGTTACAGCTCCTATTCCTATTCCCAATCCTACGGCGCCTATTCGGGCAGCTATTCCTGGGAGGGGAATATCAATTTCGACATGCTGATGCAGGAACTGGGCACGGGCTTCTGGATCGTGACGGGGCTGGCGTGCCTGTGGAGCCTGTTCATTTTCATCCCGGCGCTCGCGGTGCTTATCCGCCGGTTGCACGATACCGACCGGTCCGGCTGGTGGATCCTGATCAGCCTCGTGCCGCTGATCGGCCCCATCGTCCTGCTCGTCTTTTGCTGCATCGACGGCACGCGCGGGCCGAACCGCTTCGGCCCCGATCCGAAGGGCGGCTATGGCGGCGGCCATGGCGGGGGCTATGGTCATGGTGAGGGCTATCCGCCCCAGCCCGGCTACCCGCCGCCGCCCGGCCAGCGCTATTGAGCGAAACAAGCTGATCGGGCCCGGTTGCTCCGGGGCTTGGACCGCCCTAGATACGCCCGGCGTGCCCCTGTGGCGGAATTGGTAGACGCGCTCGACTCAAAATCGAGTTCCGCAAGGAGTGCCCGTTCGACTCGGGCCAGGGGCACCAGTTTTTCAGGCCGCGCCATGTGCGCGGCCAGGCGTCGGGGGCTGATATGAACGACCTCAGCGAAGGGCAGAATCAGCCGTCCGCGCCGCCTGTGGTCGAAACCGACGAGAATGTCGGCCCGGTCGGTTTCCGCCGCGACCGCCTGCTCGCCTCGCTGAACCTCCTGTTCGGCCTGCTGCTGATCCTCGCCGCGCCCTTCGCCTTGCGCTTCGGGGCCGAATTCTTCCTGCCGACGACCGCCGCTCTGGTGATCGCGATCGCGCTCGTGCCGTTGCTGGAATGGATGGAGCGGCGCCATGTACCGTCGGTGCTGGCCGCGATCATCTGCGTGCTGGTGCTGCTCGTCGTCGCCAATGCGGCGATCGCCTCGATCCTGATCCCGGCGATGCAGTGGGTGCAGGAGCTGCCCGACCGGATCGACACGATTCGCGAGACGCTCGAGCCGATCTTCGCGTGGTTCGCGGAGCTGGAGCAATTCTTCAACAACGTGGCGGAGCAATTCGCCAGCACCACGCTGCCCGGCGCGCAGCAGACCGTCACGGTGCAACCGCCCAGTTCGACGCTGGAGATCATCGCCTCCTCCGCGCCGCACGCGGTGCTGCAATTGCTCTTCGCCTTGCTGGTGATCTTCTTCTTCCTCGCCGGCTGGACCCGGATGCGCAAACGCACGATCACCGGCCGCGCCAGCTTCGATGGGGCGATGACGACGGCGCGGGTGATCCAGAAGGTGGTGGACGCGACCTCGCTCTATCTCGGTACGATCACGATGGTGAACATCAGCGTCGGGCTGATCGTCGCGGCGATCCTGTGGTCGATCGACATGCCGACGCCTTTGATGTGGGGCGGCATCGTCGCCCTGCTCAACTTCATCCCTTATCTGGGTGCGATCGGTTCGGTGGTCCTGCTCGGGATGGGCGGGTTGATGGTTTTCCCGGATCCGTGGCTGGCCGCGGTGCCGGCGCTCAGCTTCTTCGCGATCCACATCATCGAGGCGAACATCGTGACGCCGGCGCTGGTCGGGCGGCGGCTGACGATTAACCCGCTGCTGATCCTGATCGCCCTGAGCTTCTGGGCATGGGTCTGGGGTACGGCGGGGGCGCTGCTGGCGGTGCCCTTGCTGATCATCGGCAAGACGATCCTGGACGCCGCGGGTCGGCCCGACATTGCCGGATTCCTGTTCGAGGAAGGCACTCTGATCGAGAATGCGAACCGCAAGCGGGAGTGAATTGCGCTGCGCTGGGGCCGGGTCGGGCAGGTATCGAAAAAAGACCTGAAAGACCTAGATGCCTCGCTTGACAGGCAAAAGCGGCTCGCCTACCTCGCCGCCTCACCTGGTGCGCGGGTGTAGCTCAGTTGGTTAGAGTATCGGCCTGTCACGCCGAGGGTCGCGGGTTCGAGTCCCGTCACTCGCGCCATTTTCCTTCACAGGAACGTCCATGATCGCGGCCTAACGGTCGCGCATGATGGCGTCCCGTCGGGGGCGGTTCCAGGGATAAAGGCGACCATCCTTTTGCCCGCCAGCGCCGCCTCGACGAGCGCTTCCGGAAGATCGTGAATGTCGATCTTCATCCGCCGGCTCCAGCAGCAGGCGGGGTCGCCTGCGGGCTTTCCCACACAGATATAGACGAAGCGCCGGACCGGCCCCTCGCTGCGGACATGCTCGCCCAGGAAACGCAGTTCGGGCGCGATGCGGATACTGAAGTCGAAGGTCAGGTCGGCCCCGGCGACGGCGCGCTGCGGGTCGACGCAATGATTCTTCTTGTCCTGCAGGCTGTGAAGCACGCCCGGGACCGGCGCTTCGATGATGAAGCGCATGGCGATCACGGTGCCGGTCTTCAGCGCTGCACCCGCCATTTGCCGGTTTCCATCCAGACCAGCAAAGGCCGCACCGGAAAGATCCAGCCGATCCCCGCGACGATGTAGAACAGCATCTCAACCACGAACGGCAATTGCGCCACCCAGGGCGACAGGACGACGACGATCAGGCCCCAGATCGCGATCAGCAGCAGGATCAGGGCGATGCCCGCCCCGTTGCGCCATTTGGGTTTCACTTCTTCTTGCACTGAATCCATTCCTTCGGGGTCGCGATGGCGTCGAGCGGCTCGTCCCACGGGTCGGCCGGGATGGGATCGCTCAGGATCTGCATGTCCCAGGCGAGGCCGATGGTGACGAGGCGGGGATTGCCGGCGCGCAGCTGCGCGATGGCGCGGTCATAATGGCCCTTGCCGTGACCGATACGGGCACAGGCGCGGTCTGCCGCGACCAGCGGCACCAGCACCACATCGGGTGCCAGCGCCTCGGCCTCGGCGGCGGGCTGCAGCACGCCCCACGGACTCGGTACGGCGGCCGGCGCCTTGCGCCAGATCATCCGCGCGTCGCGATCGGCGAACCAGGGCAAGACGGCGCGCTGCCCAGGGTCGAGCGCGTCGAGAATGGGGTAGGGGCTGATCTCGGCTGCGAGCGGGTGATAGCAGGCAACGACCTCCGCCCCGATCAGGCGGGGCAGGACGATGTCCGCCAGCGCTTTTTCGAGCGCCGTCCGCACCTCGGGCGCGAGCGACCCGGCATAAGCGCGCCGCGCCTTCAGGGCAGCGTCGCGCAAAGCGGGCTTGGAAGGGGGAAGTGACGGGACCATCGTGGCCGTTTGCCGGAATATCCTCTGACGCCTGAACGTCAGGTGGGGACCATGTACGTCGGACCAGGGCCCGGGCAGGGACAGCCCCCAAGGATGTCTTATCGCCTCAGGGATGTTCGCTAAAGCTCGTACCGGACAGTACCCGTCAGAGCTGAATCTAGGGACTGCGCCGCCAATCCTCAAGAGCGCGCGCGGGCTTCGGCGCGTGCCGCGAGCGCCTCGACCCGTGAGGCGAGTGCCTCCAACGCCTCGGCGACCTTTGTGTCCGGCGGCGGGGGCGGCAATTCCTTGCCCTGCTGCACATCCTTGATGTCGTCGGCGAGCATCAAGGCGGTGAACAGCAATTGCCGCGATTCGCCGAGATTGCCGAGCGCGGCGGCGGCATCGCGCGCGCGCCGGTCGACCAAAGCCGCGACCGAGCGCAAATGCTCCTCCTCGCCGTCACGGCAGGCGACCGAATAGCGGCGGCCGGCCACGTCGATGTCGATATTGGCCATCAGGCGGCCTCCTCGGGCTGTCGTTCGAGCAGCGAGTCGATCTCGCCGATCGCACTCTCGACTCGATTGCGCAGGAGGAAATGGGCCTCCTTGAGGCGCGCCAATTCCTCGATTTCCTTGGGTGGGGGCGAATCGGCGCTCAAGGCGGCGTCGAGTCGGCCAAGCGCCCGATCGATCCGGGCGAGGGCGTCGCGGGTCCGCTGGTCTTGCATAAGCATGGCCATAGCATGGCTGTTCGGCCCGGCAAGCCGGGTCCCAAGGTTGACGCACCCGGCCCCGCCGATAAAGGGAGGCAACCTTCCTGCGCGCTTCTGTGGCGCCGCCAGACCGGGATCCTAAATGACCGCCGAACCACGGTTGCTCGCCAACGCTATTCGCGCACTTGCAATGGATGCGGTCCAGGCCGCCAATTCCGGCCATCCGGGCATGCCGATGGGCATGGCCGACGCCGCCACGATCCTGTGGACAGAATATCTGAAGCACGATCCTGCCGATCCGAAATGGCCGGACCGCGACCGCTTCGTGCTGTCGGCCGGGCATGGCTCGATGCTGATCTACGCGCTTCTGCACCTCACCGGGTACGAGCGGCCGACGATCGACGACATTCGCGATTTCCGGAAGGTCGGCAGCCCCTGCGCCGGCCACCCCGAGAACTTCATGCTCGACGGCGTCGAGGTCACGACCGGGCCGCTAGGGCAGGGCGTGGCGATGGCGGTCGGCCTCGCAATCGCCGAGCGGCATCTGAATGCGGGCTTCGGCGACGATTTGGTCGATCATCACACCTGGGTGATCGCCGGTGACGGCTGCCTGATGGAGGGCATCAATCACGAGGCGGCGGGCCTGGCCGGGCATCTGAAACTCGGCCGGCTGAACGTGATCTGGGACGACAATCGCATCACCATCGACGGCGACACGGATCTGTCGACCAGCGAGGATATCGAGGCGCGCTATATTGCTTATGGCTGGCACGTCGTGCGCTGCGACGGCCATGATTTCGCCAGCATCCGCGCCGCTTATGACGAAGCGCTGGCCGATCCGCGCCCGTCGCTGATCGCCTGCCGCACGATCATCGGCAAGGGCGCGCCGAACAAGCAGGGCACGTCGGCGACTCACGGCGCCGCGCTGGGTGACGACGAAGTGGCCGCGGCCCGCACGGAACTCGGCTGGGACGCCGCGCCCTTCGACATTCCAGCGCCGATTGCGGACGCCTGGCGCGCGGCCGGCAAGCGCACGCAGGGCGATCGCGCCGCCTGGCAGAGCCGGCTCGCAAACGCTTCGAACGGCGCCGAATTCTCCCGCCGGATGCGCGGTGAACTGCCGGCCGGCGACGCGGTCGCCAGCGGCCTCGCCGCGCTCTGTGCCGAGCCGAAGAAGATGGCGACGCGCAAGGCTTCCGAAGCGGTGCTGAACGTGCTCGCGGCGGACATTCCCGAGTTGGTCGGCGGCTCGGCCGATCTCACCGGTTCGAACAACACCAAGGCCAAGTCGCAGGCGCCGCTGACCGCCGACGATTATGGCGGGCGTTACATTTATTACGGCATCCGCGAATTCGGCATGGCCGCGGCGATGAACGGCATGGCGCTGCACGGCGGGGTCATTCCCTATGGCGGCACCTTCCTGGTCTTCGCCGATTACGCCCGGCCCGCGATCCGTCTCTCCGCCCTTCAGGGTGCGCATGCCATCTACGTGATGACGCACGATTCGATCGGCCTGGGTGAGGATGGCCCGACCCATCAGCCGATCGAGCATTTGCAGAGCCTGCGGGTGATGCCGAACCTCGACGTCTATCGCCCCTGCGACCTGACCGAGACGGCGGAATGCTGGTCGCTCGCGCTGGCCCGCAACGACCGGCCGGCCTTGCTGGCGCTGACCCGGCAGGATCTGCCGTCGCAGCGAACCGGCGGCGAGAATCTCAGTGCCCGCGGCGCCTATCGCCTTCGCGCCGCTTTGGCCGAGCGCAAGGTGATCCTGCTCGCCACCGGCAGCGAGGTGAGCATCGCCACCGAAATCGCCGGACGGCTGGAAGATCGCGGCATCGGTACCGATGTCGTCTCGATGCCCAGCACCGAATTGTTCGACGAGCAGGACGCGGCCTATCGCGAGGACATTCTGCCCGACGTCTCCAACCGCCAGATCCTGCGCGTCTCGATCGAGGCGGGGACGACGATCGGCTGGGAACGCTATACCGGCCTGCACGGCCTGAAGTTCGGCATCGACCGCTTCGGCGCGTCGGGGCCTGCCGCCGACCTTTACGAGAGATTCGGGCTGACCGCGGACGCGATCACGCCCCAGATCATTGCGAAACTTGACCAGTACGCCGCCGAGCGCGCTGGCTGAATCCAAGGAGTTTGACGACATGACGAAGGTTGCCATCAACGGTTTCGGGCGGATCGGCCGCCTTGTGGCGCGTGCGATCCTCGAGCGGCCGGATTGCGGCCTCGAGCTGGTCGCGATCAACGATCTGGCCGATGCCAAGTCGAACGCCATGCTGTTCAAGCGCGACAGCGTGCACGGCCCCTATCCGGGCGAGGTGAAGGCGGACGGCGACGATTTGATCATCGACGGCAAGCGCATCAAGGTCACCGCCGAGCGGGACCCTGCGAACCTGCCGCACGCCGCCAACGGCGTCGAGATCGCGCTGGAATGCACCGGTTTCTTCACCGACCGCGCGAGCGCTCAGAAGCATATCGATGCGGGCGCGAAGAAGGTGCTGATCTCGGCCCCGGCCAAGGGTGTCGATCTCACCGTCGTCTACGGCGTCAACCACGACAAGATCGAGGCCGGCCACACGATCGTTTCCAACGCGTCGTGCACCACCAACTGCCTGGCCCCCGTCGCCAAGGTGCTGAATGACAGCGTCGGCATCGAGCGCGGCCTGATGACCACGGTCCACGCTTACACCAACGATCAGAAGATCCTGGACCAGATCCACCCGGACATGCGCCGCGCCCGCGCCGCCGGCATGTCGATGATCCCGACCACCACCGGCGCCGCCCGCGCGGTCGCCGAGGTGCTGCCGGAGCTGAAGGGCAAGCTGGACGGTTCCGCGATCCGCGTGCCGACGCCGAACGTCAGCCTGATCGACCTGACCTTCACGCCGAGCCGCGACACCAGTGCCGAGGAGCTGAATGCGATCCTGAAGGCGGCCGCCGAAGGCCCGCTGAAGGGCGTGCTGGCCTACACCGACGAGCCGCTCGTCTCGATCGACCTCAACCACGTCCCGGCCAGCTCGACGATCGACAGCCTGGAAACCACGGTGCTTGAGGGCAAGCTCGCCCGCGTGGTCAGCTGGTATGACAATGAATGGGGCTTCTCGAACCGCATGGTCGACACCGCCGGCGCGATGGCGAAGCTGGGCTGATCCGGATGATTGTCATCCCCGCTTTGGCGGGGATGACAAGGAAGTGAGTGACATGACCGCGTTCAAAACCCTCGACGATATCGGCGACGTTCACGGCAAGCGCGTGCTCGTGCGCGTGGATCTGAACGTGCCGATGGCGGATGGCGCGGTCACCGACGATACGCGGCTGCGCGCCACGCTGCCGACCGTGACCGAATTGGCGGACAAGGGCGCGATCGTGCTTTTGCTCGCCCATTTCGGCCGGCCGAAGGGCAACAAGCAGCCCGGCATGTCGCTGTCGATCGTGACGCGCCCTTACGAGCAGGTGCTCGGGCGCACGGTCGGGTTCATCGGCGACTGCATGGGCGATCTGGCCAGCCAATATGTCGGCATGATGCAGCCCGGCGATATCGCGATCCTGGAAAATACCCGCTTCCACGCCGGGGAGGAGAAGAACGACCCGGCGCTGGCGCAGGGCATGGCCGCGATCGGCGACTATTACGTCAACGACGCCTTCTCCGCCGCGCATCGCGCCCACGCCTCGACCGAAGGGATCGCGCATCTGCTGCCGAGCTTCGCCGGGCGGGCGATGGAGAAGGAACTGAATGCGCTCGAGCAGGCGCTCGGCAACCCCGAGCGGCCGGTCGCCGCGGTCGTCGGCGGGGCGAAGGTTTCGACCAAGCTCGACGTGCTGACGAACCTCGTCGGCAAGGTCGATCATCTGATCATCGGCGGCGGCATGGCCAATACCTTCCTCGCCGCGCGCGGCGTGAAGGTCGGCAAGTCTTTGTGCGAGCATGATCTGGCCGCCACCGCCGAGCAGATATTGGACGCGGCGGACAAGGCGAATTGCACCGTCCATCTGCCCTATGACGTGGTGGTGGCGAAGGAATTCGCCGCCAACCCGCCGAGCTTGCGCACCTGCAACGTCCACGAGGTCGCCGAGGACGAGATGATCCTCGACGTCGGTCCCGCCGCGGTCGAGGCGCTGGCCGACGCGATCAAGAATTGCCGCACGCTCGTCTGGAACGGGCCGCTCGGCGCCTTCGAGACGCCGCCATTCGACGCCGCCACCGTGGCGCTCGCCCGCACCGCCGCGGCGCTGACCCAGGAAGGCAGCCTGGTTTCCGTGGCCGGTGGCGGCGACACGGTCGCGGCGCTCAATCATGCCGGCGTGGCGGACGATTTCACCTTCGTCTCGACTGCCGGCGGCGCGTTCCTGGAGTGGATGGAAGGCAAGGAATTGCCGGGCGTGAGGGCGCTCCAGCGCTGAGCCATGATGTTTCTGCTCCTCGCATCGACGCCGACCCTGGAGGCGCCACGCGAACCGATGCTTCCGCCTGCGGTGCGGGCGGTGATCGACCAGGCGACGGCCAGTGGCGACGCGTCGGCAGTGGCCGCAGTGGTGCGCTTCGCCATCGCCGCGCATCCTGCGGCGCGGGATGAAATCGAGGCGCTGCACAGCGGCTTCCTGGCGGCGCGCGCGGCGAGCGAGCAGGCGCAGCAGGCGGAGCGGCGAGCCGAACTGGCCCGCTCCGGCCTGTTCGATCATTGGCAGGGGCAGGCCGAGCTCGGCGCCGTCCGCGCCACCGGCAGTAGCGACCATCTTGGCCTGTTCGCCGCGCTGTCCGGCAAGCGTGAGGGCATTGCCTGGAGCCATCGGCTGGATGGCCGGATCGAAATTCAGGAATCCAACGGGGTGCGCACCGTCGATCGCGCCAGCGGCCGCTGGCAGCCGCGCCGGCAATTCGGCACGCGCACTTATGCTTATGGCCTCGCCCAGTTCGAGCGCGATCCGCTGGTCAGCGTAGATGCGCGCTACACCGCCGCGCTCGGCGCCGGTTACCGGCTGGTCGGCGAGCGCAATTTGCAGGTCGAGATCGAGGGCGGTCCCGCCTTCCGCCACACC
The DNA here is from genome assembly GCA_023424095.1 of Pseudomonadota bacterium. Lineage (GTDB taxonomy): Bacteria > Pseudomonadota > Alphaproteobacteria > Sphingomonadales > Sphingomonadaceae > Allosphingosinicella. The sequence continues at coordinate 80,425 of JAFAEG010000027.1, forward strand.
GATGTGCGCGCCGGCGATCCGTTCGGCTCGCTGGCGGGGCGGGCTTCGCTCGATCTGACCTGGCGCGTCGCCCCGCGCGTCTCCCTGAAGCAGACCGGCACGTTGTTCATCGACCGCGACAATGGCAACGGCCAGGCGGTCACAGCGCTCGACACCCGCCTGCTTGGCCCGCTCAGCATGCGCCTGTCCTACGACGTGCGTTATGAGGAAGACGTGCTGCGCGGGATCGACCGCCTCGACACGACGAGCCGCGCGACGCTCATCGTCGGATTTTGAGCATGACGAACGCCCAGCTTCGGCAGGATCCGCTGCAGGCGGCGAGCCTGTTCGACACACCGTTGATCATCGATACCTACCCCGGCCATGCCGATCTCAACCGGCAGTTGAAGGCGCTGATCCTCGCCCGTCGCGGCGAGGATGCGGGCATGCAGGTCTCCAATGTCGGCGGCTGGCATTCGGACACGCGCATGCTCGACTGGGGCGGTGCGCCCGCACTGTCGCTGCTGGAACGGATCATCGCCGCCGCTGACCATTTCACCGTCGATGTGCGCAGCGACGGCGGCTCGCGCTATCGCTGGTTTCCGGAAATGTGGGCCAACGTCTCCCCGCCCGGCGGCGCCAACCAATATCACGCCCATCCCGGCTCGTTCTGGTCGGCGGTCTATTATGTCGACGACGGCTATGAAGGATCGACCGATCAAGCGCTGGGTGGCGAGTTGATGTTGCTCGATCCGCGCATGCCGGGCGTGGCGATGAATACCCCGGACCTGCGCTTCCGCCGGCCGGGGCAGCGACCGCAACAGGTCGAGAGCCGCCTTCGGCCGGCGAGCGGCCGCATCGTCATCTTCCCATCCTGGCTCAGCCATGCCGTGCGGCCCTATAAGGGCGACGGGCTTCGCATTTCGATCGCGGTGAATTTGAGCGCCGTGCCGCTTTCCATCCCCGGCGGCGACCGCCGGCTTCCACAAACCTGACGAGGATTTGAGACCATGACCGACCCGAAAATGACCGCGCAGATTGAGAGCGGCAACGGCTTCATCGCGGCTTTGGACCAGAGCGGCGGCTCCACCCCCAAGGCTCTGAAGGGCTATGGCATCGAGGAAAGCGCTTATTCCGGCGATGACGAGATGTTCGGCCTCATCCACCAGATGCGCAGCCGCATCATCACCTCGCCCGCTTTCGCCGGCGACAAGGTGATCGGCGCGATCTTGTTCGAAAAGACGATGAACGGCGAGATTGACGGCAAGCCGGTGCCGGAAGTGCTGCGCGGCCGCGGCGTCGTCCCCTTCATCAAGATCGACAAGGGCCTCGAGGACGAGGCGAACGGCGTCCAGCTGATGAAGCCGATGCCGGAGCTGAACGCGCTCCTCGCCCGCGCCCGCGACCTCGGCGTCTTTGGCACCAAGGAGCGTTCGGTGATCAACCTCGCCAATGCCGAGGGCATTGCCGCGATCGTGAAGCAGCAGTTCGAGGTCGGGCAACAGGTGCTCGCCGCCGGGCTGGTGCCGATCATCGAGCCGGAAGTGAACATCAAGTCGCCGGAGCGCGCCGCGGCCGACGCCATCCTGCTGGCCGAGCTGACCAAGGCGCTCGACGCCATGCCGGGCGATGACAAGGTGATGCTGAAGCTCAGCCTGCCGGTCGAGGCGGGCCTGTTCGACAGCCTGGTCGATCATCCCCGCGTGCTTCGCGTCGTCGCTTTGTCGGGCGGCTTCAAGCGCCCCGAAGCCTGCGCCGAACTGGCGAAGAATCGCGGCGTGATCGCCAGCTTCAGCCGCGCCCTGCTCGAGGATCTCCGCGCCCAGATGAGCGATGAGGAATTCGACGCGGCGCTCGGCAGCGCCATCGAGGAAATCTACCAGGCCTCGACCAACAAGGCCTAGGAGCTGGTGACGGGTTCAGGGGGTGGCGCAGCGACTGCGGCCACCTCCTGCCAGTTCCGCCAGGTTGTCGCTCCCGCTTCGCGCGCGCGGACGACCAGGCTCATCAATTTGCCTTCATGTTCCAGCACGAAATCGCGCGCGATCAGCCAGTCGGCCTGCTCGGCCAGAGCGGGATCCAGACCCTCGCGTGACTTCGGGTGCTCAAGCTGAAGCAGGGCGTCATGCTGGGCGAGGCTCAATGCCGTCATCGCCTGTCGCGCGATCGGGCGGGTGTCGAGCACCATCGGTCTGCCGCCCGAGGTGAACAATTCCAGCACCGGCTGCTTGCGCTCGGTCCAGCACGCCTCCCACGCCGCCGCCGCTTGCCTGAGCCGCGCCACCAGCTCCGGATCACCGAGCAATTCGGTGGTGTAATTGCCCGAAAAGTGAAAGGCGATCTCGTGCGTGTCCACCTCGGGCGGATAGAGCGCGCGATAGGCCGGCAAAGGCGATAGGGCGCCGACGCCCATGCCCTCCGGATCCTTGAAATAGGGGCTGAACCTATCGATCACGATCAGCACCGCGCCGCTGGGCGGCCCCAGATGCGCCAGCTTCGGGATCAGCGCGATCGTCGCTTCATAGGCCTCGGCCGGTTCGCCGGGGAAGCCGTACAAGATCCCCCAGTCGACCTTGATCGACACCCCGCGGCAATGGCGCAGCAAGGCGATATTCTGCTGCGCGGACACGCCCTTGCGCATCAAGCGCAGCACATCGGATGACAGCGATTCGATGCCGGGCTGAATGTGGATCACCCCACCTTCGGCCATCGCGTCGACCTGGCTCTCGTTCAGATTGGCCTTCACCTCATAATAGAGCTTCAGCCGGGGTTCCGACCTGGCGAGCGCGGGCATCAGTTCGGCGACATAGTGGCGCGGCATGATGTTGTCGGTCAGGTGGATGTAGTTGACCTGCCATTTGGTCGCGAGCGCGGTCAGCGCGGTTTGCACCTGCGCGACCGGCTTGTCGCGGAATTGCATGCCGTCGCCATTGAGGCCGCAGAAGGTGCAATGGTGCTTCACGCCCCACCAGCAGCCGCGCGAGGTTTCGGAGGTCAGGAAGCGCGGCAGCCATTGCGGCAGCGCGCCACTGTCCTGCTGCGCGCGCAGGGCGGCGAAGAAATCCGAGAAATCGGGCTCGAACACCCGCCGCATGTCGCGGATCGGTTCGCTTCGAATCACCCGTTCGGCGGGGCGCGCGCCGGTGCGGATCAGGGCCTCGCAGAAATCGGGGAAGTCGATATCGGCTTCGCCCGCGAAGAAATGATCGATCCAGGGGAAGGCCTTCGCCATTCCGGCGGCGATCGGCCAGGCGGCGTTGGCGCCGCCCATCACCGTCACCACGTCCGGCAGCGCCTGCTTCACGCGGCGCGCAATCGCCGCACAGGCGAGCGTTTGCTGGAAGGTCGAGGACAGGCCCACGATCCGCGGCCGAAGGGCGACGATCTTCGCCACGATCGCATCCAGCGCGCCCGCGACATGTGGCTCGACCGCGTCGAACTGCGCCTGCAGCGGTTCGCTCAGCGGCTCGGGCTCGGCGATCCGCTCGAGCGCCTCCGCCGGATAGGCAAAGCCACGGAACAGCCGCTCCCCCACCAGCGATCGGATCGAGCCGCCGGCGATGCCCTCATAGGCGTCGATCCCCGTCCTCGCCGCCAGCTCGATCTCGCCATGCACATTGGTCACGCGCAAGCCGCGCGCCTGGCACGCGGCCTTGAGGATCGCGACGCCGAGCTGGGGGAAATGCACGGAGGCGAAAGGCGGGACGACGAGGCACAGGTCTGCCTCATCCGCTTCCCTGATCCCGCTGCTCGCCCGATCGCTCACCTGGCGGGTGTGCGCCTGTCAGCAATCCTAATCAACCGGACTGGTTTGACGCGGCTAGAGGCCGCCCTGAAATTCGAAGGTGAAGCGATAGTCGCGCGGCCCGAAGGTGCGGCCGGTATTCCGTTCCGGCGTTACCGAAATCAGGGTCAGCCGGCCGTCGAGCAGCGGGCTCGGCTCGCCGAGAATCAGATTGCGCTCCGACGAGCTGCTGCCGCCAGTGATGCGCACCTTCAGCACCAGCCGCCCGGCCCAGACGCAGCGGGCGTTTTCCGGGCAGCGGCTGTCCTCGATCACCTGCAACGGCGTCACGACCGGGCCATCGACATAGGTGGCCTGGCCGAGCGCGGCCGGGCCTTCGTGGCGCGGCGCGGATTGCTCCGGGAGCGTGGCGCAACCGGCCAGGGTGAGGGCGCCGAGCGCGGCGAGCAGCGGAAGTGCCTGTTTCATGCACTGACCATTGCCGGAAGCGCGGTGAGCGGGCGCTGAACGGCGCGGACGCTTCCGCCTTGCGCTGGCTGGGGCTAGAGCATCGCCATGGATGAAGACGAAGTGACCCTCGACCCCAATTTCGCCGACCGGTTCGAGCCGCAGAAGCGCGCCGACTGGCAGCTTTACCTGATCTCCCCGCTCGACGTCGGCGGTGACTTTCCCGACCGGCTGCGCGCGGCGCTGGACGGCGGGACAGTCGCGGCCTTCCAGTTCCGCGTGAAAGGCGTCAACGAGCATGAGGCCGCGCGCCTGGCCGCGCCGCTGCAGGCGATCTGCGCCGAGCGGGAGGTCGCCTTCATCGTCAACGACAGCGTCGCTCTGGCGAAACGAATTGGCGCCGATGGCGTGCATTTGGGGCAAAGCGACGGCGATCCGCGCGAGGCGCGGGCCTTGCTGGGGCCATCGGCGCAGATCGGCGTGACCTGTCACGACAGCCGGCACCTCGCGATGGAAGCGGGCGACGCCGGGGCGGATTATGTCGCGTTCGGCGCCTTTTACGACACCGCGACCAAGCCCAGTTCGCATCGGCCCGAATTGTCGATCCTGAGTTGGTGGTCGGCTCTGTTCGAGCTGCCCTGCGTGGCGATCGGCGGGATTACCCCCGCCAACGCCCGGCCGCTGATCGACGCGGGCGCCGATTTCCTCGCGGTGTGCGGCGCGGTCTGGAACGATCCCGCGGGGCCGGAGGCGGCCGTGCGGGCATTCGACGCCTTGCGCGGCGAGGGCTGATGCTCGCGCGCGTCCTGCTCCTGCTCGCGGCCCTGCTGCTGCTTGCCGCCGCGGGACTGCATCTGGCGGGCGGCGGCGCGGTCGCTGGCTGGCTGCCGGGCGAGCGCGGCACGGTGGTGCAGATCCTGTGGCATTTGCCGGGCCTCGACTGGATCGTGGTGGCTTTGGCTTGGGCATTTGTCGCCTGGCGCGGCACGAAGCGGCTTGCGCCGTTGGTCTGGCTGCTGGCGCTGATCCCGGCAGCAGCGGCGCTGGCGATTGTGGCGGTGCTCGGTGCGGTCGTCATTGGCGCGTGGTTGCTCGCCGGCGCGGCCTTGCTGGCGGTGCTGGGCTCCATCGCTCTGCCGAAAGCCTGATCGAGCCAATCTCCCAACGATTAGCGTCTAATCGATTTTCTGATTGCCTCTGATGGAGCGAACTTGTTTCCTTCGCGTCGCCCGGAGGCGTAGGCCAGCATCCAATCCATAACAGAGAGGATGCATCATGGACGCGAAGACTGGTTCGATCGGCGGTTGCCCGGTTCCGCATGGACAGGCGCGCTCGCTGCTTGGCCGCACCAACAAGGATTGGTGGCCGGAAGCGCTGCCCGTCGACATGCTGCACCAGAACGGCGTCTCGCCCGACCCGATGGGTCCGGACTTCGACTATGCCGAGGCCTTCAAGGCGCTCGACTATAATGCGCTGAAGGCTGACCTGACCGCGCTGATGACCGACAGCAAGGAATGGTGGCCGGCCGATTATGGTCACTATGGCCCCTTCATGATCCGCATGGCCTGGCACGCTGCGGGCACCTATCGCGTGACGGACGGCCGCGGCGGCGCATCGTCGGGTCAGCAGCGTTTCGAGCCGCTCAACAGCTGGCCGGACAATGGCAATCTCGACAAGGCCCGGCGTCTGCTGTGGCCGATCAAGCAGAAATACGGCCAGTCGATCAGCTGGGCGGACCTGTTCATCCTCGCCGGCAATGTGGCGATCGAGAGCATGGGCGGGCCGGTGTTCGGCTTCGGCGGCGGCCGCAAGGACGTCTACCAGTCGGAAGGCGATACCTTCTGGGGCGCCGAGGAAATCTGGGTCGATCAGGGCGCCAAGACCCGCATCGTGCCCGAAGAGGGCGCGAATGAGCTGGAAGGACCGCTCGCCGCGATCCAGATGGGCCTCATCTACGTCAATCCGGAAGGCCCGGGCGGCAATCCCGACCCGCTGCAATCCGCGCGCGACATGAAGGCGACCTTCTCGCGCATGGCGATGAATTCGGAAGAGACGGTTGCGCTGACCGCCGGCGGCCACGCCTTCGGCAAGGCGCATGGCGCCAAGCCGGCCGAGAGCTTCGGCAAGAATCCGGCGTCGGAAGCGTTGCATATGCAGGGCCTCGGCTGGCTCACCGACAGCGACGAGATCGGCAAGGGCCACATCACCACTTCGGGGATCGAGGGCGCCTGGTCGAACAATCCGACCAAATGGGGCGGCGACTATTTCCGCCTGCTGTTCAAATATGATTATGAGCTGGTCCGCAGCCCGGCCGGTGCGCAGCAATGGCAGCCGATCAATGCCTCGTATGAGGATATGGCCCCCGACGCGCGCGACCCGAGCAAGCGCGTCCCGACGATGATGACCACCGCCGACATGGCGCTGAAGATGGACCCGGAATTCCGCGCCATCTCCGAGCGCTTCCGTGACGATCAGGCGGCGCTCGACGACGCCTTCGCCCGCGCCTGGTTCAAGCTGACCCATCGCGACATGGGGCCGAAGAGCCTCTATCTCGGGCCGGAAGTCCCCGCCGAGGAGCTGATCTGGCAGGATCCGATCCCTGCTGGCACGGCGCCGTCGGACGCCGATGTCGCGGCGTTCAAGTCGGCGGTGCTGGCCAGCGGCCTCACCGTGTCGCAACTGGTGAAGACCGCCTGGGCTTCCGCCTCGACCTATCGCAAGTCGGACAAGCGCGGTGGTGCCAATGGTGCCCGCATCGCGCTCGCCCCGCAGAAGGATTGGGACGTCAACGAGCCGGCGGAGCTCGCCACTGTGTTGGCCAAGCTCAACGAGCTTCGCGGGTCGATGAGCCTTGCCGACGCAATCGTGCTTGCCGGCTCGGCGGCGGTCGAGAAGGCGGCGAAGGATGCCGGCTTCGCCGTCAGCGTGCCCTTTATTGGCGGCCGTGGCGACGCCACGCAGGAGCAGACCGACGTCGAAAGCTTCAAGTGGATGGAGCCGCAGGCCGATGGCTTCCGCAATTATCTGAAGACCCGTCAGGCGGTTAAGACGGAGGAGCTGCTGCTCGACCGCGCCTCATTGCTCGGCCTGTCGGCGCCGGAAGTGACGGTGCTGCTGGGCGGCCTGCGCGTGCTCGGCGCCAACCATGGCGACAAGCCGGAAGGCGTGTTCACCACCCGCAAGGGTCAACTGACCAACGACTTCTTCGTCAATCTGCTCGACAACGACACCTTCTGGGAGCTGGTCGATACGTCGAGCGACGAGGAGTTTATCGGTCACCAGCGTGGCGGCCAGCGCGAGAAGTGGCGCGCCACCCGCACCGATCTGGTCTTCGGCTCCAACTCGCAGCTGCGCGCGACCGCCGAAGTCTATGCCGAGCGCGGCCATGAAGAGAAGTTCGTGCGCGATTTCGTCTCGGCCTGGACCAAGGTCATGAACGCGGATCGCTTCGACCTGAACTGACCGCTGAGGCCGCCGCGGCGCCCGAGGGTGTCGCGGCGGTCACCGGCTTCGACCGGGGCCGGAACGATGCGCCGCCGTAATGGGTTGTGGCGCACGACATGAAATCCTTCTCCGCCCTTCGAACGATCGCCGTCGTGATTGTGACGGCATTGGTCACCAGCCTGTTCTGGATCATCGTCTATAACGGCGCCGGCGGCACTGCATCGGAGCAGCCGTCCGACGCGGCCGAAATCGTTGCCGACCTCCCACCCGGCAAGACCGTGACGGCGACGACCGGGAACGACGGCCGACTGGTCATTGCGCCATCCGGTCTCGCAATCCCGGTGGCCGGCAAGACCTCCGGCGACCTGGTCGACACCTATACCGCGTCGCGCTCCGGCGGCGCGCGGGTCCACAATGCGATCGATATCATGGCCGACCGCGGCACGCCGGTGATCGCGGCGGCGCCGGGGACGGTCGAGAAGCTCTATTTCAGCGAGGGCGGCGGCGGCATCAGTGCCTATGTGCGGTCCGACGACAGCCAGTGGATCTATTATTACGCCCATCTCGATGCCTATGCGCCGGGCCTCGCGGAGGGCCAGAGGGTCGCGCGGGGCGCGCCGATCGGCACGGTCGGCTCCACGGGCAACGCCAGTCCCGAAGGCCCGCACCTCCATTTCGCCGTTCATCAGATGGCGCCGGGCGAGCAGTGGCACGAGGGCACGCCGGTCAACCCTTACCCCCTGCTCACCGGTCGCTGAGCCGGGCGAGCTTCCCCGAATTCAGGCCCGGCGCCCGTCCCGAGACGCGCTGCGCGGCGAAAGCGCGGTGGACCGCTCCGTCCGCGAGGCGGGCCGCGTTGACTCAAAAGCCAATCTCCCGATGATCAGTGTGCATGGGGCCAATCATCATTATCGCCGCGGCGATCAGCGCGTTCTGGTCGACTGCCGACATCGAAACAGTTGTGAATGACGGGGCAGAAGCGACCGCGTCGCCTGAGGCCGGCGGTGCCGATTCGGCCGTGCGGGAAGTCGAGGATGGCCTGATCATCCCGGTCCAGGGAATCACGACCCGGTCTCTGGTCGACACCTATCGCGCCTCGCGCGGCGGCGGCAGCCGGGTGCACAATGCGATCGACATCATGGCCCCGCGCGGCACGCCCATTCTGGCGGCGGCGGCCGGAACGGTGGAACGGCTGCACAACAGCCGGCTCGGCGGGATCACCATCTACATCCGCAGCGAAGACAATCAGTGGGTGCATTATTACGCCCACCTCGACGCTCGTGCGCCCGGCCTCGCGGTCGGCCAGCGGGTCGAGCAGGGGCAGAATATCGGCACCGTCGGTCACACCGGCAATGCCAGCCCGTCCGGCCCGCACCTGCACTTCGCCGTCTACCGGATGGCGGCGGGGCAGCGTTGGTATCAGGGAAGGCCGGTCAATCCCTACCCCTTGCTTGCGAGGAGCGCCCGCGCCCGCTAGAGCCGCCGCCGCATTCCTACAGCGAGCGTCTCCATGAAAATCAACGCCGTCGAGATTCGTCCCGGCAACATCATCGAATATGAAGGCGGCATCTGGCGCGCCGTGAAGATTCAGCACACCCAGCCCGGCAAGGGCGGGGCCTATATGCAGGTCGAGCTGAAAAATCTGCGCGACGGCCGCAAGAACAATATCCGCTTCCGCTCGGCCGAGACGGTCGAAAAGGTGCGGCTCGACACCAAGGATTTCCAGTTCCTGTTCGCGGACGGCGACATGCTGACCTTCATGGACAAGGAAACCTACGACCAGACCAATCTGCCGCGCGACCTGCTCGGCGATGCCGCCGCCTTCCTTCAGGACGGCATGGACGTGGTCATGGAGCTGTATGACGAGGAAGCGATCAGCGTGCAGCTGCCCGACACGATCGAGGCGGTGATCGTCGAAGCGGACGCGGTGGTGAAGGGGCAGACGGCCTCGTCGTCCTACAAGCCGGCCGTGCTCGACAATGGTGTGCGCGTGATGGTCCCGCCGCACATTTCGAGCGGCACGAAGATCGTCGTCGACGTGTACGAGCAGACCTACGTCCGCCGCGCGGACTGACTTTTTACCCCTCTCCCTCCAGGGAGAGGGTGTCGAGCGAAGCGAGGCGGGTGAGGGTCTTTCCTGCCTTGCAATAGCCACAGACCCTCACCCTCCCACCGCTTCGCGGCGGGCCCACCCTCTCCCTGAAGGGAGAGGGGTGAAGGAAGAAATATGGTAGCCCATTCAGGCCTGATCACCGTCATGCAGCGCGCCGCGCGCAAGGCCGCGCCGAAAATCCGGCGCGACTTTGGCGAGGTCGAGCAATTGCAGGTCAGCCGCAAGGGACCGGCGGACTTCGTCTCCAACGCCGACCGTCAGGCCGAGCGCACGATCGTCGAGGAATTGCAGCATGGCCGGCCCGGCTGGGGCCTGCTGCTGGAAGAAGGCGGCGCGATCGAAGGCGATCCGACCAAGCCGCGCTGGATCGTCGATCCGATCGACGGCACCTCCAACTTCATTCACGGCATCCCGCATTTCGCGATTTCGATCGCGGTGCAGGAGCCCAAGCCCGGCGGCAATGGCTGGGGCGAGATCAGCCAGGGGCTGGTCTATCAGCCGCTGACCGACGAGAGCTTCTGGGCCGAAAAGGGCAGGGGCGCCTGGCTGCAGGACCGCCGGCTGCGCGTCTCGTCGCGCCGCGATTTGGCCGACACGCTGATCGCCACGGGCATTCCCTATAAGGGCCATGGCGACAGCGAGCGTTTCCAGCGGGTGCTTGGCGCGGTCGCCCCCGAAGTCGCCGGCATCCGCCGCTTCGGCTCTGCGGCGCTCGATCTCGCCTGGGTCGCGGCCGGCCGCTATGACGGTTTCTGGGAAGAAGGCCTGCAGCTTTGGGACATCGCCGCCGGCATCTTGCTGGTGCGCGAGGCGGGCGGCTACGTCACCGATTTCCGCGGTGCGGACCGGGCGATGGAGAGCGGCCAGGTGCTTGCCGCCACCGACAATATCCATTCCAGGCTGCACAAATTGGTCGGCGCCGCCCTACGCGGATGAGCGTTGCGATCCTCTATCGCTGGCGCGTCGAAGCGGAGCATGAGGAGAGCTTTCGGGCATCGTGGCGGGACGCGACCCTGCGCCTGCGCGCCGGCAGCATCGCGCAGGGCTCCAGCCTGACCCGCGACGAGAATGGCGAGTTTGTCGGCATCGCCTTGTGGCCCTCGCTGGCCGCGCGCGACGAGGCGTTTGCGGCCATGCCCGCCGGTCAGCCCTGGCCCGGCGTCACCAAGCTTTCGGAAACGCGGCTCAGCGTGATCGAGAATCTCTGGGCCGCTTCCGCGCTCGATCCGGATCAGGCGTAGCCGTTCATCACCGCGCGGCGATGGCTGCGCGCCGCCATCCGGCTTTCATAGCGCAGATCGTGCAGTACCGCCTCGCGGCTGCCGCGCATGATCGCCCAGGCGCAGGTCGCCATCACGCCGAGTGTCAGCGGCACCAACGGCAGGCCCCATTCGCCCGACAGATAGACCGACACCATGCCCAGATTGAGCAAGGCGACGATGAAGAACATCCGCTCGATCCGCTTCGGGAAGGCGACATGCTCGGTCTCGCCGGAGGCGCGATAGGCGTGCAGGCCCTGTGCGCCCATCACGTCATGGAAATAGAAACAGCCTTCGCGGCCGGGCGTCAGCACGTCGGCCAGGTCGCTCGCGGCGGAAACCTTGCCGATCTCGCGCTCGCTGCCGTCGCGCAGGCGGATGACGACGTCGGTGAAGACATGCTCCCCGAAGGCGGCATGCTTGAGCCTTGCGCTCTTCACAATTCCTTCGATCGGGCGGTTCATCATCGTCGTCACTCCTTCAACGAGGGTGACATTGCGCCGGACATGAACGGATCGACAGGTGGCTTCGACGTTGGCGGCGTGCGCGGCGATCAAGCGGCGGGGGTGACGATTTCGTCGACGAAGATGCTCAGCCGCGAAGGGAGGCGGGGCGCAATTTGCCGGCGGCCGGGCCGCACGGCTGATCGGCACGATAGGCCCGCATCGCGGCGCTGCCGACGATTCCATAGGCCGCCGACAAAGTGAGGCAGAGCAGCCCGGCGGCGAAGGTGATCGGGCCGAAACCGCCCCCGGACAGCAGCCAGCTGGCGACCAGCGACAGGTTGAGCAGACCAAAGATCAGGGTCAGGACCACCCAGCGGCCCGGAAAGGAGCCGAGCCCCGCGCCGCCCGCCGGGCGGAAGCCGTGAATGCCCTTGGTGCCGAGCAGGCTGTGAAAATAGAATCGGCCGCGCGCGCCGGGCGCCATCGCATGCTTCATGTCGTTCAGGACCATCATCGAGCCGATCCGGCGCTGATCGCCGTCATTCTGGCGGATGGTGACGTCGGTATAGGTCGCGCCGCCGAGCAGCGGGCGTTTCAGTCTGGCGGTGGTGATCGTGCCGTCGATAAAGAAATGCGACATCGTGTGATGGCCCTCTTGCGTTGCTGCCCAGATGGCAGTTTCGGGGCGGAATTGCTGCGCCGCAGCGACGCGCTCGCGGGAATGTGCGACGAAGCCGCCGGACCACACTTGGCGCACGACGAAAGCGTCAACGCGCTGCGAGCCTTGCGTCCCTAAACCCCCCGTCCTAAGAGCGCCGCCAAGTCGTTTTTCCCCTTTGGGAGTCCCTGTTTATGGCGTCGTCGGTCGCCGCCGGTTACTTGCCGATCCTGCTGTTCCTCGGTGTCGCGCTGGCGCTCAGCGTGGCGTTCGTCGTGCTGCCGATGGTCGCTTCGAGGTTCACCGGCTCGCACAATCCCTATCCGGACAAGGTCTCGGAATATGAATGCGGCTTCCCCGCCTTCGAAAGCAGCCGCGGCCAGTTTGACGTGCGCTTCTATCTCGTCGCGATCCTGTTCATCATCTTCGACCTCGAAGCGGCCTTCCTCTTCCCCTGGGCGGTCAGCCTCGCGGAGATCGGCTGGACGGGCTGGGCGACGATGATGGTGTTCCTGGCCGAACTGGGTCTCGGCTTTGCCTATGCGTGGAAGAAGGGAGCGCTCGAATGGGAGTGATCCTCGATGCCCGTGGCCAGCCGATGACTGCCGCTCCGGCGGACGGCACGCCGCCCGATCCCTATATCTTCAACCAGATCCAGTCGGAGGTTTCCGACAAGGGCTTCCTGGTCACCTCGACCGAGGATCTGTTCCAGTGGGCGCGCACCGGCTCGCTCTGGTGGATGACCTTCGGCCTCGCCTGCTGCGCGGTCGAGATGATCCATGTGAACATGCCGCGCTACGATCTGGAGCGGTTCGGCGCCGCGCCGCGCGCCAGCCCGCGCCAGTCGGACGTGATGATCGTCGCCGGCACTTTGTGCAACAAGATGGCCCCGGCGCTGCGCCGCGTTTACGATCAGATGTCGGAGCCGCGCTACGTCATCTCGATGGGCAGCTGCGCCAATGGCGGCGGCTATTATCATTACAGCTACAGCGTCGTGCGCGGCTGCGACCGGATCGTGCCGGTGGACATCTACGTCCCCGGCTGCCCGCCGACCGCCGAGGCCCTGCTGTACGGGATCATGCAATTGCAGCGGAAAATCCGCCGTGACGGGACGATCGAACGATGAGCCTGCTGCGCCGGCATCCCCCTTTGATCCTGCTCGCACTGGTTGTGCTGGCCGGGTCGCTGCCATCCGTCATCGTGCGGATCTGGCCCGCGACGGCTGAGAAGCTGCCGGTCTGGGCGATCACGGTTGCGCCGGGTGTGGCCGCGATCGCGGCGATCATGTTGCTCGTGCTCTATTATCGGGCGCACTGGAAAGCCCGTGGCTAGTCCGGCCCCCCTCATCCAGCCCCGCGAGGGCATCATCGACGCGGTGAAGGCTGCGATTGGCGACGCTTTCCTGTCCGCCAAGGATGCGGTCGGCGAAGTGTCGATCGACGTTCGCCGTGAAAGCGTGGCGGACGTGATCCGCATCCTGCAGCGCGATTTCGAATATCAGCAGCTGATGGAGATTGCCGGGGTCGACTATCCGGAGCGCGAGGAGCGGTTCGAGGTCGTCTATCACCTGCTCTCGATCACCAAGAACCATCGCCTGCGCATCCGCGTCTCGACCGACGAGGAGAAGCCGGTGCCGAGCGTGACGGAGATCTTCCCGGTCGCCGGCTGGCTCGAGCGCGAGGTGTTCGACATGTACGGCGTGCTGTTCGAGGGGAATCAGGACCTGCGCCGGATTCTCACCGATTACGGCTTCACCGGTCACCCGCAGCGCAAGGACTTCCCGCTGACCGGCTATGTCGAGCTGCGTTATTCCGAGGAGCAGAAGCGAGTCGTCTATGAGCCGGTGAAGCTGGCCCAGGATTTCCGCTCGTTCGACTTCCTGAGCCCCTGGGAAGGCGCCGAATATATCCTGCCCGGCGACGAGAAGGTCCAGGGCGAGGCGCCGGGCGCGCCGACCCCGGCTGCTGCGGGAGAGAAGAAGTGATGCGGCCCTGTTCCCCGGCGAAGGCCGGGGCCCAGATTTTCTAT
>JAFAEG010000075.1 GCA_023424095.1 Pseudomonadota bacterium
GAACAGCTTCGTTCTGACATGAAGATCGGCCACTCCTTCGCCATCGGCCTGCTGCTCCGGCTGGTCGTCTTCGTCGGTCTGGTCTTTCTGCTCGTCTTCGCCTTCGGGCTGGAAGGCTATGGCGCCGGCAAGATCGTCCTCGTGCTGGCCGTGGCGGGGGCATTGTGGTGGCTGTGGCACTACATCCAGGCCACCAATGTTGCGCTCGCCCGCTTCATCGACGCGGTCCGCTTCGGCGATTTCGCGCAAGGCTTCGCCTATCAAAGCTATGGCAGCGGCTTCGCCGAACTGGGCGCGGCGCTGGACGAAGCGATCCGCAAGCTCAGGAGCGAGCGTCACACTTTGACCGAGGCCAACCGCTTCTACGAAGCGGTGCTGGACGATGCTCCCACCGCGCTGCTGACCGTCGATAGCGATGGCAAGGTCGAGCTGACCAACAAGGCCGCCCGCCGCCTTCTGGTGAAGCATAAGGGCGTCCGCGCGCCCGATTTCAGCATTTATGGCGATGCCTTCATGAAGGCCTTGTCCGGCGGCGCGGTCGGCCGGCCGCGGCTGGTGCCGTTGCTCACCGACGGCCTGCCGCAGACGGTGATGATCAGCGCCGCGATCGTGCAGCGGCTGGGCGGGCTGGTGCGGGTGGTCGCGGTGCAGCCGATCCAGGGCGAACTGAACGCGATCGAGATTGCCGCGCAGAGCGACCTGATCCGCGTTCTCACGCATGAGATCATGAATTCGATCACGCCCGTGACTTCGCTCGCCCATACCGCCGCCAGCCTGATCGCCAGCGTCGATTCCGGCGAGGACCCGGCCATTGCCGACGCCCGCGCCGCGACCGAGACGCTCGCCCGGCGGGCCGACGGCGTCATGCAGTTCGTCGAAAGCTACCGGCAGATCAGCCGCGCCCCGCAGGTGAAGTTGAAGAGCTTCGGCGTCGCGTCGTGGGTCGGCGAACTGGCGACCCTGTTCCGCGCCAGCGAGGCGGCGGAAGGGGTCGCGCTGGAGACGAAGGTCGACCCGCCCGGGCTGAAGATGGAGGCGGACCCCGATCTGCTCGCGCAGGTGATCCTCAATCTGCTGAAGAACGGGGCAGAGGCGGCGCGAGCCCATTCGCCCGAGCCGCGCGTCCTGCTCGACGTGCAATTCCTGCCGACGGGCGAAGTGCAGATCGACGTCGCCGACAATGGCGCGGGCGTGCCGGACAGCTTGCGCGCCGACGTCTTCCTGCCCTTCTTCACCACCAAGGCGAAGGGCACCGGCGTCGGCCTCAGCCTCGCCCGCCAGATCGTGCTCGGCCATCGCGGCTCGATCGCGGTCAGCGATTCGCCCGACGGCGGCGCGCTGTTCCGGATGGTGATTTAGCGGTCGAGCGCCTCGAGCCACCGCACCACCAGTTGCGCGAGCGCGATGCGGTGATCGGCGAAGGCATGATCGGTGGCGAGTTCAACGGCGGTCAGGGTCGGGCAGGACGCGTCGGCGCGGCCGGCGCAGGCGCTCGCCAGCCTCTGCGCGAACGTCCGATTCTCTGCCGCGCCGCCGTGCGTGGCGTAGACGGTCAGCACCCGCCGTCGCGCCAGCGGGCCGGCGAGCGCCGCAAGATCCCATTCCTCGCCGCGGCGCATGAGATTGTCGGTGAGGTCCGCGACCGTGACCGGTCCGAGCGCGTGGCCGAGATCGTCGAACCCGGCGATGAATGCGGCCCGGGCGTCCGCCCCGCCCGCATTCAGCTCGCGGGCCGAGGCCGCGATGTCCCAGGCGTCGAGCAGGATCAGCCCGGCGACGGCCTCGTCTCGCGCGGTCGCCCGCGCGGCCATGTAGCCGCCCATCGAATGGCCGGCGACGACGATGCGGCTCGTGTCGATATTGTAATCGCGCACCGCCGCTTGGGAACGCAGGAAGGCGAGCGCCGCCTCGGTATCGGCCACCGCATGCTGGGTCGAGAACATGCCCTCGCTGCCCCAGGCGCCGCGATAGGTGAAGGTCAGCACATTCCATCCGGCCCGGCGGACCGCCTGGGCCAGATCGAGATTGCGCTCGTTGCCGGGCAGGCCGTGGAGCAGCAGCAAGGTCGGCTTCGGGCCCTCGCCGGCCGCGAGCAGGAACAAAGCGTTCATCTCGGCCGGACGGCCCAGTGCGGGTTGAACCGGCCCCGAGGGGATGACGAGCTGGCGGTTGCGCGCGGGGTGGCTGGGATGGCGCGGGGGATCGGCGATCGCGAGGTCCGATCGGGTAGCTGCTCGCGGGTGCGAGGTGCAGCCCATGACCAAAGCGGCGATCAATGCGGCTAACCAAGGCTTCATGGACACCCCCGCTCTGTCGGCTAGCATGGCGCCAGTCTGGCGGATAGCGGCCTATTCCTGCGCCGCTGCGGGCTCCGGAATGACCTCGGGCTCGACGCCGATCGGTTCGTCCAGCGGCACCCGGTCGGCGAGGGTGAGATTGTCCAGGATGCGGGCCGTCTCGTCGCGCACCATCAGCATGGCGTTGCGCAGCCGGCATTGCTCCTCGGTGATGCAATTCTCGCATTTACGGTAGGCGAGGCGGGCCGCGCAGGGCAGCAGGCCCAATGAACCGCGGGTCAGCCGGACGATATCGCCATAGCTGATCTGGTTCGGCTCGCGCGCCAGCCAATAACCGCCGTCGCGGCCTCGAAGCGATTCCACCACGCCCGCGCGCCGCATGCTGGACAGCATCACGGTGAGGAATTTGGGCGGAATATTCTGCTTCTCGGCAATCTCGGCCAGCTGCACCGGTCCTTCGCCATAACGGTCGGCGAGGTGGAGCAGCGCCCGGATTGTGTAGCGCGTGCGTTGAGAAAGCATGAGGCCCAGATAGTGGACGGGCCGATTTAAGCAACCGCGGGGTCAGGCGTCGGCCAGAGCCGCCTGCTTTTCTTCCGCGATCCGGTCCAGTTCGGCCCGGCTCTTCTTCTCCGCTGCCGACTTCAACTGTCCGCAGGCCGCCATGATGTCGCGGCCGCGCGGGCGGCGAATCGGGGCGCTGATCCCGGCTTCGAAGACGATGTCGCTGAAGCGCTGCACGCGCTCGTCGGTCGAGGTGTCGTAAAAGGCGCCCGGCCAGGGATTGAACGGGATCAGATTGACCTTCGCCGGCAGCTTGTACTTGCGGATCAGCCGGACGAGCTCGCGCGCATCCTCGTCGCTGTCATTCTTGTCCTTCAGCATCACATATTCGAAGGTGATGCGACGGGCATTGTTCGCGCCCGGATAATCGGCGCAGGCCTGCAGCAATTCCTCGATGCCGTATTTGCGATTGAGCGGGACGATCTCGTCGCGCACTTCCTTGGTCACCGCGTGCAGCGAGACGGCGAGGTTCACGCCGATCTCCTCGCCGGCCTTCGCCATCATCGGCACGACGCCGGAGGTGGACAGGGTGATGCGGCGCTTGCTGAGCGCGATGCCGTCGCCGTCCATGACGATCTTCAGCGCGTCGCGGACATTGGCGAAATTGTAGAGCGGCTCGCCCATCCCCATCATCACGATGTTGCTGAGCAGGCGGCCTTCCGGCTGTGACGGCCATTCGCCCAATGCGTCGCGGGCGAGCATGACCTGGCCGACGATCTCCGACGGCTCCAGGTTGCGGACCAGTTTCATCGTGCCGGTGAAGCAGAAACGGCAGTTCAGCGTGCAGCCGACCTGGCTGGAGACGCAAAGCGTGCCGCGATCCGCGTCAGGGATGAAGACCATCTCGAAATCGTGGCCGTCGCGAGTCCTCAGCAGCCATTTGCGGGTGCCGTCGGTCGAGACCTGCTGGGTGACGATTTCCGGGCGCTGCAGGGTGAAATGCTCGGCGAACCAGGGGCGCTGGGCCTTGGCGATGTCGCTCATCGCCTCGAACGAGGTCGCGCCGCGATTGTAGATCTGGTGCCAGAGCTGCTTGGCGCGGAGCTTCGCCTGCTTGGGTTCCAGGCCCTTGTCCTCGAGCGCGGCGCGGATCGCTTCCTTGCTCAGGCCGATCAGTTCGGCGCGCGCGTCGGGATCGGGCGCCGCGTCGCGCGGCACGGGGACGGGATCGATCAGGCCGGGAATCGGCATCAGGCTCACGCTGTCGGGCATGGCCGCGCATATAGTCGATATCGCGGAATTTGCCAGATCAGCGTGGTGAACAAGCTAATGCGGCGGCGTCGATCGCGCTCGGCGCGCCGCGCAGGGGATAGCGGTCGCGCACGATGCCGCCGCGTTGCGAGCGCGTTTCGACCGTCATCAGCACGCCGCTGCGCATCGCCGCGAGCAATTCCGCGTCGCCGCGCGGATCCGGCGCCCAGGCGTCATTGCCGCGGCCGATCAGCTGGAAGCTGCGGCCGTCGATCCGCAGCAAGACTGCCGATGCGTCGCGCTTCGCCGCGCCCAGGCGGAAGTGGAGCTGGCCGCGCGCGGCCCCCGGCCACCAGCCGACCGAGGCAAAGCTGCCGCCATCCTGGTGAGTCGATTCGGACGGTCGGGTGATCGCCCAGCAGCGCTGCTGGTCCTGGAATGCGCCCCACAGGCCGAAGGTACCGAGTGCGCGCGGCTGGGCGAGGGCGGGCGCGGCGGCGAAGGCCAGCCCGCCAAAGAGGGCCAGGATGCGAAGCTTGCTGAGACCGCCCATCCGCTGATGATTATGCCGCCGCGAAGCCGCGCTCAAGGGCGGTGGGCGCGCCGCCGCAAACGGGTGCTGCAAGTCCGGCCATCGCACCCTGTGACCGGCAAGTCGCAGAAAACATTGTTTATCTGGCGTTCACGCAACCTTCTCGCCGCTCGCGCGCTCCCGCACCTCGTCCGCAAGGACCAGTTTCGTTTCAGGAGTGATTTCAATGATGAAGTATGTTGCGTCCGCTTTGCTTGCCGGCGTCGCCATGGCTTCGGCCGCCCCGGCCTTCGCGCAGGATCGCGCGCCGTTCACCGGCCCCCGGGTCGAGGCGCTGGTCGGCTATGATTCGATCCGTGCGGGCAATGAGGATGCCGGCGACGAATCGGTCGACGGGCTGGCCTATGGGATCGGCGCCGGCTTCGACTTCGATCTGGGCGGTGTCGTGCTCGGCATCGAGGGCGAATATGCCGAATCCGAAGGCTCGCAGGAATTCGGCCAGACGATCAACGGCACCGCCTTTCTCGGCAGCATCAATGTCGGCCGCGATGTCTATGTCGGCGGCCGCATCGGCGTGCCGGTGACGCCTCGGACCCTGCTCTACGCCAAGGCCGGCTACACCAACACGACGATCGACAGCACCTTCACCTCGGCCGCCAATGCGGTGGATTTCGACGCGAGCGTCGACGGCTACCGGCTGGGCGCGGGCGTGGAGCAGATGCTCGGCCGCAACCTCTATCTGAAGGCCGAATATCGTTATTCCAACTATAACGGCCTGCGCTTCGACGACACCGTGTTCGGCAACGAGGATGTCGACATCGATCTCGACCGGCATCAGGTCATGGGCGGCCTCGGCTTCCGCTTCTAACCCTGAAGCTTCGCGGATAAAGGAAGGCCGGGGTGGCGACGCCCCGGCCTTTTTTCATCGGCTTGCAATAGGCTCTGGCGAGCGCGGGCGCGCCGCTTTACAGACTTATCAAACCGCAATCCTCGGGGGCAATATGAAGGCGACGATCGAACGGGCCACCTTGTTGAAGGGCCTGGGCCACGTCCATTCGGTGGTGGAGCGCCGCAACACGATTCCGATCCTGTCCAACGTCCTGTTGGAGGGTTCGGCCAGCGGCGGCCTCAGGCTGATGGCGACCGATCTCGATCTGCAGATCGACGAGACGGTGGAGGCGAGCGTCGCCGATCCGGGCGCGACCACCGTCCCGGCGCACACCTTGTTCGACATCGTCCGCAAGCTGCCCGAGGGCAGCCAGGTGGAGATTTCCGCCGCCGAGGGGCGCCTCTCGATCAATGCCGGCCGCGCCCGCTTCACGCTCTCGGCGCTGCCGCGCGACGATTTCCCGGTGATCGCGGAAGGCGAATTGCCGACCCGCTTCGAGCTGCCGGCGGCGACCTTGCGCCAGATCATCGACAAGACGCGCTTCGCCATCTCGACCGAAGAGACGCGTTACTATCTGAACGGCATCTACCTGCACGTCATCGATGGCGACCTGAAGGCCGCTGCCACCGACGGCCACCGCCTCGCCCGAGTCACTGTAGACCGCCCGGACGGCGCCGAGAACATGCCGGGCGTGATCATCCCGCGCAAATGCGTCACCGAGCTGCGCAAATTGCTCGACGAGGTGGACGGCACGGTCGAAACCTCGCTGTCCGAGAGCAAGATCCGCTTCGGCCTGGGCAATGCGGTGCTGACCAGCAAGCTGATCGACGGCACCTTCCCGGATTACACCCGCGTCATCCCGACCGCGAACGACAAATTGCTGAAGATTGACCCGCGCAGCTTCGAGGAAGGCGTGGATCGCGTCTCCACCATCGCCTCCGAGCGGACCCGCGCGGTGAAGATGAGCCTCGATCGCGACCGCATCACGCTCTCCGTGACCTCGCCGGAGAACGGCACCGCCGCCGAGGAGGTTGCCGCTGATTACAGCGCCGCCAGCATCGAGATCGGCTTCAACGCCCGCTATCTGCTCGACATCCTCCACCAGATCGAAGGCGACAGCGTGGAGGTCCATCTGGCCGACGCCGCCGCCCCGACCCTGCTGCGCGAGAATGACAAGGCACCGGCGCTGTACGTGCTGATGCCGATGCGGGTTTGAACCGCCCGCACCGGCACCTTACATTGACTCTCGAAGGGGCGACGGCTATCCGCCGCCGCTTTCCTGCACAGCTCAAATTCCCACGGAGTCGCTGAGACATGGCGCGCGTTACCGTTGAAGATTGCGTCGACAAGGTTCCCAACCGGTTCGACCTGGTGTTGTTCGCCGCCCAGCGCGCGCGGCAGATTTCGGGCGGCGCGGAGCTGACCATCGATCGCGACCGCGACAAGAATCCGGTCGTTGCGCTGCGCGAAATCGCCGACCAGACGATCAAGCCGCGCGAGCTGGAAGAGGCTCTCGTCTCCGGCCTGCAGCGCGTCCAGCTGGACGACGACGATGTCGCGGACGAAGTCGGCTCGCTGGCCCAGTCGGCCGAGGCGCTGCGCCTCACCGCTGCTGCGCCGCCGCGCAACACCAATATGTCCGGCGACTACGAATAAGCCTGGACGGCGGTTCTCGATGAGCGCCGCTTACACATTGTTCGACACGGCAATCGGCCGCTGCGGCATCGCCTGGCGCGATGATGCGGTGGCCGGTTTCCTTTTGTGCGGAGAAGATGGCGACGGCGGCATCGCCCGCTTTGTCGGCCGGCATGACGCGGTCCCGGCCGAACCGCCCCCCGCCATCGCTGATGCGATCGACCGGGTCCGCCGCCTGCTCTCGGGTGAGCGGCTCGACCTTGCCGACATTCCGGTCACGCTCGACGTTCCGGACTTCGAGCGCCGCGTCTATGCCGCGCTTCGCCTGGTCCCGCCCGGCGAAACGATCACTTATGGCGCACTGGCCGCTCGCGTGGGTTCGCCCGGCGCCGCGCAGGCCGTGGGCGCGGCAATGGGCCGCAATCCGATCCCGGTGATCATACCCTGCCACCGCGTGCTCGCGGGAGCGGGCAAGGCCGGCGGCTTTTCCGCGCCCGGCGGGGTGGCGACCAAATTCCGCATCCTGCAGCTTGAGCAGGCTGGTCGGGGCGGCGACGGGCTGCTGTTCGACGAACTGCCGCTGGCGGTGAAACGCTAGGCGGCCTCGTCCCGCGCCGGTTCGATCGCGGCGCGGTCCACCCACTCCATGTCGCCCAGGGTCAGCACCCGCCCGTCCGCTGCGCGCGGCGCCATTTCGGAGAGCGGCTGGCGGGTCAGCCGGTCGACCAGCACCGGGTTGCTCGGCTCCTCGCACACCCATTTTTCGCCCCACTGCCGAAGCGAGATCAGCACCGGCAGCAGGTCGCGGCCCTTGTCGGTGAGGTGATAGGAGATTTTCCGCCGGTCGGAGGGGTCGGGTTCGCGCGCCAATATGCCCCGCTCCACCATCCGTGCCAGCCGGTTGGACAGGATGTTGCGGGCGATGCCCAGCGTCGACTGGAATTCCTCGAAATGATTGAGGCCGTTGAACACGCCGCGCAGGATCAGGAACGACCAGCGCTCCCCGACCACATCCAGCGCCGCGGCGATCGAACATTGGCGCAGCATCTCGCGATGCCGGTCGAGATCGAGCATATTCCTAGCATCCTCGCGCGTTATTC
Organism: Pseudomonadota bacterium; assembly: GCA_023424095.1. GTDB lineage: Bacteria > Pseudomonadota > Alphaproteobacteria > Sphingomonadales > Sphingomonadaceae > Allosphingosinicella. Next base: position 8,209 of record JAFAEG010000075.1, read on the forward strand.
GCGTCTTCGAAGAACATGCGCTTTTCGGTCCCGATCCGCAACCGAATGTAAATCAATCGCGCAAATAGGTTTTTGATTGCATCTTTTGTGCGCCGCACCCCATTTTAGGCGCGATGCTGCGTCAGTACGAACTGGTCGACAAGGTTTTGGGTTATGACCCGAACGCCGACGAGGCGATGCTGAACCGCGCCTACGTCTTCTCGATGAAGGCGCACGGCACGCAAAAGCGCGCTTCGGGCGATCCTTATTACAGCCACCCGATCGAGGTGGCCGGCATTCTCACCGATCTGCACCTCGACGACGAGACGATCGTCACCGCCATCCTGCACGACACGATCGAGGATACGGTGGCGACGCAGGAGGAGATCCTCGCCAAGTTCGGCCCCAATGTCGCCCGCCTGGTGGATGGCGTCACCAAACTCAGCAAGATCGAGGCGCAGACCGAGACCGAGCGCTCCGCCGAGAATCTGCGCAAATTCCTGCTCGCCATGTCGGACGACATCCGCGTCCTGCTGGTGAAGCTCGCCGACCGGCTGCACAACATGCGCACGCTCCATTTCATCAAGAATGAGGACAAGCGCCGGCGCATCGCCCGCGAGACGATGGATATCTACGCGCCGCTCGCCGAGCGGATCGGCATGTACGAATTCATGACGGAGATGCAGACGCTCGCCTTCCAGCAGCTCGAGCCCGATGCGTATGAATCGATCACCAAGCGGCTCGAGCAGTTGCGCGAGGATGGCGGCGGCGACCTGATCAACCGCATCGCGCGCGGCCTCAAGGCGCATCTGGAAGCCTATGGCATCGACGCCGAGGTGAAGGGGCGCGAGAAACATCCTTATTCGATCTGGCGCAAGATGGCCGAGCGCCACATCAGCTTCGAGGCGCTGTCGGACATCATGGCGTTCCGCTGCATCGTCGACAATGTCGAGGATTGCTACCGGACCCTGGGCCTCATCCATCAGCGCTGGCCAATGGTCCCCGGCCGCTTCCGCGACTTCATCTCGACGCCCAAGCGCAACGGCTATCGCAGCGTCCACACCACCGTGATCCATGACGAACGGATGCGGATCGAGGTGCAGATCCGCACCCGCGAGATGCATGCCCAGGCCGAGCACGGCCTCGCCGCCCACTGGGCCTATAAGGAAGGCGAGATCGCCGCGACCACCGAGCACCCCTGGCTCAGCGACCTGGTCGAGATTCTCGACCATGCGCAGAGCGCCGAGGAGCTGCTCGAGCATACCCGCATGGCGATGTATCAGGATCGCATCTTCGCCTTCACGCCGAAGGGGGAATTGTTCCAGCTCCCCAAGGGCGCGACCCCGGTGGACTTCGCCTATGCCGTCCACACCCAGCTCGGCAACCAGACCGTCGGCGCGAAGATCAACGGCCGGATGGTGCCGTTGCGCACCCCGCTCGACAATGGCGATCAGGTCGAGATCCTCGTCTCCAAGGCGCAGCATCCGCAGCCCAATTGGCTGAGCTTCGTCATCACGGGCAAGGCGCGCGCCAATATCCGCCGCTGGATCAAGTCGAAGGAACGGGTCGAGACGATCGCGCTCGGCCGCAAGATTTTCGACGAAATCCAGCAGCGCCTGCCCGCGCCCTTGGGCTGGGAGGCACTGGCCGAGGCGCTGAAGCGGCTGCATCTTCCGGACGACAATGCGCTGATGGAAGCGATCGCCACCAAAAGGATCGACGACGCGCAGGTGATGGAAGCCCTGCTTCCCGGCTCCACCGGCAAGGGCGTGAAGCCGCCGCCTCAGCGCACCGCCATCTCGATCAAGGGGCTGACCCCGGGCGTGGCCTTCACCCTGGCCGAATGCTGCCACCCCATTCCGGGTGATCGCATCGTCGGCCTCCGCCGCGAGGGCGACGCAATCGAGGTGCACACGATCGGCTGCGACAGCCTGGCCGACGGGCAGGATGCCGATTGGGTCGATCTGCATTGGGGCGAGGAGACGGACGGCGGCACGGCGCGGATCGTCGTCGTCATCACCCACCAGCCCGGCAGTCTCGCCGCTTTGGCCGGGGTGCTCGGCACCGCCGGCGCGAACATCGTCGGCCTCGAGCAGACCGCGCGCGACGGCAGCTTCCACACTTTCGCGCTCGATCTGGAGGTGCACGACGTCGAGCATCTGATGCGGATCATCGCCGCCTTGCGCGCCACCGATGCGGTCTCAAGCGCCGAGCGGTTGTGATCATCGACAGCGGGAACGGCGCGGGCTAGTCGCTCTTCATGCGCAAGGGGATCATTCTCGCCGGGGGGTCGGGCACGCGGCTGCATCCGGTGACCGCGGCGGTCAGCAAGCAGCTGATGCCGGTCTATGACAAGCCGATGATCTATTATCCTTTGTCGGTGCTGATGCTCGCCGGCATTCGCGAGATCCTGATCATCACCACGCCGCACGATCAGGCCAGCTTCCAGCGCCTTCTCGGCGATGGCTCGCAATGGGGGCTGAGCTTCGAATATCGCGTGCAGGCGGAGCCGAAGGGGCTGGCCCAGGCTTTCCACATCGGCGCGGATTTCGTCGGCGGGAGCCCGAGCGCGCTGATCCTCGGCGACAATATCTTCTACGGCCACGGCCTGACCGATCTGCTGCAAAGCGCCAATGCCCGCGAGGAGGGCGCGACCGTCTTTGCCTATCGCGTCTCCGACCCGGAAAATTACGGCGTGGTCTCGGTCGATTCCGCCGGCCGCGCCGAGACGCTGGCGGAGAAGCCCACCGAGCCGAAGTCGAACTATGCCGTCACCGGCATCTATTTCTACGACGACAAGGTCGTCGATTATGCCCACCGCATCGCCCCCAGCGCGCGCGGCGAGCTGGAGATTACCGACGTCAACCGGCTCTATCTCGAGGCCGGCAATCTCAACGTCGAGCATATGGGCGCGGGCTATGCCTGGCTCGATACCGGCACGCATGCGTCGTTGCTCGACGCGGCCCTGTTCACCCGCATCGTCGAGGAACGGCAGGGCCTCAAAATCTGCTGCCCGGAAGAAATCGCCTGGCGGATGGGCTTCATCAACGATTGGCAACTCGCCTCGCTGGCCGAGCCGCTGCGCAAGAGCGGCTATGGCAATTATCTGCTCAGCATGATGGACAAGGGCCACGGCCGGTGAAGCTGATCGACACGGCGATCCCGGACGTGAAGATCGTCGAGCCCGCGGTGTTTGGCGACGATCGCGGCTTCTTTATGGAGACGTGGAACGCGCGCGGCTTCGCCGACGCCGGCCTCTACCCGGCCTTCGTTCAGGACAATCACAGCCGTTCGGCCAAGGGCGTGCTGCGCGGGCTGCACTATCAGCTGCGCCAGCCGCAGGGGAAATTGGTGCGGGTGGTGCGCGGCGCGGTCTATGACGTGGCCGTCGATATCCGCCGGGGCTCGGCGAGCTTCGGCCATTGGGTCGGGGTCGAGCTGAGCGAAACCAACAAGCGCATGCTCTGGGTCCCGCCCGGCTTCGCGCACGGCTTCCTGACGCTCGAGGACGGCACCGAATTCCTCTACAAATGCACCGATTTCTACGCGCCGGAGCATGAGCGCAGCCTGCTCTGGTCCGACCCGGCGATCGGCATCGACTGGCCTTTGGATGGCGCCGCGCCGTTGCTGTCGGGCAAGGACGCCGCCGCCGCGCCGCTCACCGAGGCGGAGCTGCCGTGAAGGCGCTGATCTTTGGGGCGGGCGGACAGGTCGGCCGCGCTTTGGCCGCGACGGCTCCTGGAGGCACCGAAATCGTCGTCTTGGACCGTGCGGATTGCGACGTCACCGATCGCAACGCCGTCACCGCCGCCATTCGCGCCGCGCGGGCGGACCTGGTCTTCAACGCTGCCGCCTACACCGCCGTGGACAAGGCCGAGAGCGAGCCTGAGCGGGCGGCGATGCTGAATGCCGTCGCCCCCGGCTGGATCGCCTCGGCGGCGCGCGACGCCAGCGCGCGCTTCGTCCACGTCTCCACCGATTTCGTCTTCGGCGGCAGCTCTGGGCGGCCCTATCGGCCCGATCACCCAACCCGGCCGCTGAGCGTTTATGGCCGCACCAAGCGCGACGGCGAGGCGGCGGTGCTGGCCGCCGACCCCGACGCTTTGATCGTCCGCACCGCCTGGGTCCACGACGCGAACGGCGCCAATTTCGTCCGCACCATGCTGCGGCTGATGGCCGAGCGCGACCAACTGGGCATCGTCGCGGATCAGCTCGGCACGCCGACGCATGCGCCCTCGCTCGCCCGCGCGTTCTGGGCGCTCGCCGCGAAAGGCGCGGCCGGCCTTCACCACTTCACCGATGCCGGGATCGCAAGCTGGTACGATTTCGCCGTCGCCATCCAGGAGGAAGCGCTCGCGCTCGGCCTGCTGGAGCGGGCCAGCGTGATCGCGCCGATCGCCACCGCCGACTATCCGACCCCAGCCACCCGCCCCGGCTGTGTCATCCTAGACAAGAGCGCGACCTGGGCCTTGCTCGACCGCCCGCCGCCGCACTGGCGCGCCACGCTCCGCACCTGCCTCAGCGAAATCGCGCGCCAAGGGACTGCCCAAAATGGCTAATCTGCTCATCACCGGCGGCGCCGGCTTCATCGGCACCAACTTCGTCCATTATTGGGCGGCGCAGCACCCGGGCGACAGCCTGACCGTGCTCGACGCGCTGACCTATGCCGGCAATCGCTCGAACCTCGACGGCGTCGCGCATGACTTCGTGCAGGGCGACATCAACGACACGGACCTCGTCGAGCGCCTCCTTGCCGAGCGCGATATCGACACGATCGTCCATTTCGCCGCAGAGAGCCACGTCGACCGCTCGATCAGCGGCCCCGACGCGTTCATCACCGCTAACGTCAACGGCACGCACAGCCTGCTGAAGGCCGCCCGCACCGCCTGGCTCGACACCGGCTCCGGCCGCCCGCACCGCTTCCACCATATCTCGACCGACGAAGTGTACGGCAGCCTCGGTGCGGACGATCCCGCTTTCAGCGAGACGACGCCCTACGCGCCCAATTCGCCTTACGCCGCCTCGAAGGCCGCATCGGACCATCTCGTCCGCGCCTATCACCAGACCTTGGGCCTGCAGACGACAGTCACGAACTGCTCGAACAATTACGGGCCGTATCAATATCCGGAGAAATTGATTCCGCTCTTCATCCGCAACTGCCTGACCGGCGTGGCATTGCCGATCTACGGCGACGGCATGAATGTGCGCGACTGGCTGTTCGTGGATGATCATTGCCGCGGCATCGAACTGGCGCTGGCCAAGGGGCGGCCCGGCGAGACCTACAATATCGGCGGCGGTGAGGAATTGCCCAATCTGGCGCTGATCGACACTCTGTGCGCGGCGGTGGACCAGGCGTTTACGGACGATTCGTCGCTGGCAGCGCGCTTCCCCAGCGCGCCGGCGGCGCGGGGCGAAAAATCGGCGAGCCTCAAGAGCTTTGTCACCGACCGGCTGGGCCACGACCGCCGCTATGCGATCGATCACGCCAAGGCGCATCGCGAGCTCGGCTATGACGCGGAGACGCGCTTCGCCGAGGGTCTTGCGGCCACCATCGCCTGGTATCTGGAGCGCCCAGGTTTCGCCTGAGCGCTCCATTTTCGTCCGTGCTTAGGGAGCCGGATTGACCCGGAAAATCTCGCCGTCGAAGTCGACGATGTAGAGATTGTTCGACTGATCCACGCCGAAGCTGGAGATGTTGTTGATCGTCCCGCCGCCGACCGGCGCGAACGCGGTCTTGCGCAGCGTGAAGGCCGTGCTCGGGATCGTCGTGCCGAGCACCGCCTGGGTGATGCGGATCGACCAGATGTTGGCGTTCACATAATCGCCGAAGAAATAATGGCCGTTCAGCGATTCGACCGGGCCGCGATAGACATAGCCGCCGGTGATGCTGTTGCCTTCACGCTCGCCCGTGCCATGCGAATATTCGGTGATGGGCGAGGTGACGCCGGCGGGCGGCGTGCCGGTGAAGGTGGCCGTGCCTTCCAGGAAGCGCCAGCCGAAATTGGAGCCGCCGGGCGTCGGCAGCATCAAATTGACCTCTTCGCGCGCGCCCTGGCCGACGTCGCCGATCCAAAGGTTGCCGGTCGCGGTGTCGATGCTGGCGCGATAGGGATTGCGCAGGCCATAGGCCCAGACTTCCGGCGCGCCGCCCGTGGTCGCGAACGGATTACCCGCCGGGATCGCATAGTCGCGATTCGGATCGGCCGGGAAGGCGTCGGTCGCGACGTCGATGCGCAGGATCTTGCCCAGCAGCACGTCCTTGTTTTGCGCATTGTTGGCCGGATCGCCCGAGCCGCCGCCGTCGCCGGTGGCGACGTAGAGGAAGCCGTCATTGCCGAAGCCGATCCAGCCGCCATTGTGATTGTCCTGGCCCGGATGCGGGATGGTCAGGATCAGATCGGCGGTCGCCGGATTGCCGAGGTCCAATTGCCCGGCGAAGGTGGAATAGCGGCGCACCTCGATGTCCCCGGCGAGGTTCGTCAGGAAGATGTAGAAGATGCCGCTGGTCGCGTAATCCGGCGCGGTGGCGAAGCCGAGCAGGCCGCGTTCACCGGTCGTCGTGGTCTGGCCGGTCACGTCGAGGAAGGTCGTGGTGGCGCCGTTCGACGGGTTCAGCAGGGCGATTCGCCCGGCCCGCTCGACGACGAAGACGCGGCCACTGCCGTCCGGCAGCGGGGCTAGGAAGACGGGCTGGTTGAAGCCGGTGCCGACGCGGTTCACGACGAAATTGTCCGGCCCGACATTGGTCACCGTGATCGCGACGTTCAGCGCGCGGGAATCCTTGCCGTCGCTGACCGCGACCTGGACGTTATAGACATTGTCCGCGCCGGCATCGGCCGGTCCCTCGAAGTCGGGCGGAGTGGCGAAGGTCACCGCCCCGGTGTTGGAAATGCGGAAGCGCGGCGCGTCGGGGCCGCCCGAGATGGTATAGGTGAGCGCATCGCCGTCCGCGTCGGTGGCGACGACCTGATAGACGGTGCCGGCGCTGTTCTCCGGCACGCTCGCGGTCGCCGGCGAGGTGATCTGCGGCGCATTGTTGTTCGCGGGCGGAGGGGTGCCGCCCCCGCCGCCGCCACAGGCGGTGATCAGGGTCAAAGAGGAAGCGGCGATCAGAAAGCGAGCTGGACGAAACATTCGGTACCTACTCAGGGCTGCAAAGGGGCGGGGGCGAAGCGGTCTGCCGACCTAAAGGGTTCACTTAGAGGTTTAGGCGGGCCATGCTAGAAAAATGAGCACGTCCCATGACATCACCTATGGCGGTTACCTGGCGCTGAACGAACTGCTGGACGCCCAGCATCCGATTTCCGATCAGCATGATGAGCTGTTGTTCATCATCATTCACCAGACCAAGGAATTGTGGCTGAAGCAGGCGATCGCCGAGCTGCTGCAGGCCCGCGCCCTCGTCGCCGACGACCGGCTGATCGAGGTGCACAAGATCTTGAGTCGGGTGTCGCGCATCCAGGCGGTGATGACCCTGTCATGGGATGTGCTGGCGACGATGACTCCGGCGGACTACCTCAAATTCCGTGGCGTGCTGGGGACGTCGAGCGGCTTCCAGTCCGCGCAATTCCGCCTGTTCGAATTCCTGCTCGGGCTGAAGGATGGCGGCCACCTGAAATATCAGGATGAAGGCTCGCCGCCGCGCGAAGCGCTCGAGCAGGCGCTCGCGACGCCCAGCCTGTGGGATGAGGCGAATCTCGCGCTGCACCGCGCATTTCCGCTGCCGGACCATGTCGTCAACCGCGAGTGGTCGCAGCCCTATCAGCCCGATCCTGCGGTGGAGGCGGCCTGGACCGAAGTCTATCGCGCCCCCGAAACTCACTGGAAATATTATCAGCTCGCCGAGAAACTGGTCGATATCGACGATGCGCTCGCGACCTGGCGGCACAAGCATGTCGTCACCGTCTCGCGGATCATCGGCTCGAAGCGCGGCACCGGCGGGACGGCCGGTGTCCCTTACCTAGAATCCACCCTCTCCCGCCGGGCCTTTCCCGAATTGTGGAGCCTGAGGACGAAGCTGTGACGGCGGCGGCGCGGATCGTTCCGGTCATCCTTTCCGGCGGGGCTGGCACCCGCCTGTGGCCCTTGTCCACGCCCGAACGCCCCAAACAATTCCATCCGCTGAGCGGCACGGAGACGATGCTTCGGCTGACGGCGGCGCGCGCCGGCGACCGCTCGCGCTTCGCCGCGCCGATCATCGTCGCCAGCGCCGCCCATGCCGCCGCGATCGAAGCGCAGTTGGACGAGATCGGCGCGCTGATCCTCGAGCCGGTTGGCCGCAACACCGCCCCGGCCATCGCGCTCGCCGCGCTGCAGGCGCAGCCGGACGATCTGCTGCTGGTCATGCCGAGCGACCATGTCATCGCCGACCTGGAAGCGTTCCAGGCTGCCATCGAACGCGCCGCCGCCAATGCGGCGAAGGACTGGCTGATGACCTTCGGCATCGCCCCCGACCGTCCGGAAACCGGCTATGGTTACATCAAGCGCGGGGCGGCGATCGACGACGGGGCTTTCGCAGTCGAGCGCTTCGTCGAGAAGCCGGACGCCGCCACCGCCACCGCGTGGCTGGCGGCGGGCGGCTATGACTGGAATGGCGGCATCTTCCTGTTCCGCGCCGCCGATCTGCTCGCGGGGCTGGAGGCGCACGCGCCCGACATTCTCGCCGCCACGCGGCAAGCGCTTGCGGGCGGGCAGGGGGACGGAAAGCGAATCACCCCCGATCCGGCATTGTTCGCGGCCGTTCGCGCCCAGTCGATCGACCATGCGCTGATGGAAAAGCATGATCGCGTGGGCGTCGTGCCGGTGGCGATGGGCTGGTCAGATCTCGGCAGCTGGGACGCGCTGTACGAAATTGGCGACAAGGATGCCGACGGCAATGCCGCCGCTGGTCCGGCGCACCTGATCGATACCGCCGGGACGCTCGTTCACTCGACTGGCCCGCGGATCGTTACCCTCGGAGTCAGCGATCTGATCGTGGTCGCGACCGGCGACACCGTGCTGGTCCTGCCGCGCGGCGAGAGCCAGCGCGTGCGCGAGGCGTCAGAAGCCGCTGCGGCGCCTTCCACCGAACTTTAACCGCTCGCCCCTTATGCGCGGGCCATGTCTGCCCGTGTCCATCTGATCGCCGCCGCCCGGCCCAACTTCATGAAGGTTGCGCCACTCTACCATGCGCTCGCCGCCGATGCCGGCTTCGATCCCGCCGTGGTCCACACCGGCCAGCATTATGATGCGAACATGTCGGACGCGATCCTGGCCGATCTGCGCGTGCCGCCGCCCGCCCACCATCTCGGCATCGGCTCCGGCAGTCATGCCGAGCAGACCGGCGGGGTGATGATCGCCTACGAGAAGGTCGCGATGGCCGACCGGCCGGACTGGATCGTCGTGGTCGGCGATGTGAATTCGACCGCCGCTTGCGCAATGGTCGGTGCGAAGTTCGGCATCCAGACCGTCCATCTGGAAGCGGGCCTCAGAAGCCGGGACCGGACGATGCCGGAGGAGATCAACCGCCTCGTCACCGACGCCATTTCCGACGTGTTGTGGACGCCGTCGCCCGACGCCGACGAAAATCTCGCGGCCGAAGGCGTGCCCGCGGGGAAAGTCACCCGGGTCGGCAACATCATGCTCGACAGTTTCGAGATGGTCCGGCCGCAGATCGAGCTCGAGCGGCAGGGCTTCGCCGCCGGCCTGCCCGAGCGTTACGGCGTGGTCACCTTGCATCGGCCGTCGAACGTCGATGATCCGGCGCAACTCCAGCAGCTTTGCAGCGCTCTGGTCGCGCTGCAGGCCGAATTGCCTCTGGTCTTCCCGGTCCATCCGCGCACCCGGCAGCGGCTCGAGGCCGCGAGCCTGTGGGCCACGCTCGAAGCGGCTGGCATCCGGCTGATCGAGCCGGTCCCCTATATCCGCTTCATGAGTCTGGTGATCGGCGCGGCCGCGGTCGTGACCGACAGCGGCGGGGTGCAGGAGGAAACGACCTATCTCGGCATCCCCTGCCTGACCCTTCGCCCGAACACCGAGCGGCCGGTGACGGTCACTGAGGGCACCAATCGCCTGACCCGGCCCGACATCCTGCTCGCCGACGTGCGCGCCGCGCTCCAGCCAGGCCGCAACGGCCACCGCCGTCCGGAACATTGGGACGGGCGGACGGCGCAGCGCTGCGTAGAGGATTTGAAGCGGCGCACCTGACCCGCAAGACCCTGATCCGATCGCTCTGCGATCGGTGAATCAGGTTCTCGATATATGGATAGACCAAGATTCCCGGATCAAGCTGTTTCAGCTTGACCCGATCTTGGTCTAGGGCCTCGGCGATGAGCGAAGGTAGCATTCGAATTGTCGTGATCGGGCTTGGCTATGTCGGGCTCCCGCTCGCCGTGGCGCTGGCGAAGCGTTTCGAGGTGGTCGGGCTGGATATCGACCGCAGCCGGATCGAGGAGTTGCGCGGCGGCCGCGACCGCACCGGGGAGATCGAGGACGAGGCGCTCGCCGCCTCGACCGTGATGCTGACCAGCCGTGCGGCGGAAGCCGAGGGCGGCGACGTCTATATCGTCACCGTTCCGACCCCGGTCGATGCGGACAACAAGCCCGATTTGCGGCCGGTGATCGGCGCCTCGCACGCGGTCGGCAAATTGCTGGGAGGCGCGCGCAAGCCGATCGTCGTCTATGAAAGCACCGTCTATCCCGGCGTCACCGAGGACATTTGCGGGCCGATCCTGGAGGCCGAATCGGGCCTGAAATGCGGTGAGGATTTCTTCCTCGGCTACAGCCCGGAGCGGATCAATCCGGGCGACAAGGTCCACACCGTCGACAAGATCGTGAAGGTGATCGCCGGGCAGACGCCGGAAGTCACCGAGACTTTGGCGCAGATTTACGGCGCGGTGACCAGCGCCGGCGTGTTCCGCGCGGCATCGATCAAGGCGGCGGAAGCAGCCAAGGTGATCGAGAATGCCCAGCGCGACATCAACATCGCCTTCATGAATGAGATCACCCACATTTTCGCCAAGCTCGACCTGTCCATCTGGGATGTGCTCGACGCGGCGCGGACCAAGTGGAACTTCCTGCCGTTCGAACCCGGCCTTGTCGGCGGACACTGCATCGGCGTCGATCCTTATTATCTCAGCCACCGCGCGCAGGAATTGGGGCATGACCCCCAGGTCATCCTGTCCGGCCGCGCGATCAACGATGGCATGGGCGCCTGGGTCGCCGACAGCATGCACGCGGCGCGCGGCGAGGTCGCGGGCAAGGCGCTGGTGCTGGGCCTGACCTTCAAGGAAAATGTGCCCGATCTGCGCAACAGCCGCGTCGTCGATGTCATCCGTCGGCTCGAAGCCCTGGGCTATAAGGTCAGCGTCCACGATCCGCGCGCGGATGCGGCGGAGGCCGAGCATGAATATGGTATCGCGCTCGATGCCGATGCGCTCGACCGGCGCTACGATCTCGTCTTCGCCGCCGTTCCGCACGAGGAATATAAGGCGCTGGACGAGGCCGCGGTGGCCAATCTGGTCGCCGATGGCGGCCTGATCGCCGATCTCAAGGGCATCTGGCGCGAGCGGGACTTTGGCGGCGCGGCGAAGCGCTGGTCACTCTGACGGCGGCGGCGTCTCCGACGGTGATTTGGGCCGGAAGCGCGACGGCGCGAACCGGCTGAGCAGCAGCAGGAGCAAGGGACCGGACAGGGTCGTCGCCAGGTCCTTGGCGCTTTCCGCATATTGCCGGGCCAGTTCGCCGGTCCACACTTCGCTGGTCAGGTCGATCCATTCATTCCCGAGCGCGACCAGCAGGACGATGCCGAGCGGCCACCTGGCGCCGAACCAGCTGCGGAAGGCGAGCACCAGGAATGCGTGCAGGCCGAGGCCGGCGAAAATGTGCAGCGCGTCGCGGCTGAGGCCGCTCGTGTCGGTGAGCGCGGTCTTGATGTCCAGCCAGTCCATGATCGTCGGGTAGCCGATCCGGCGCGTCCGCACAGCCCTTTGGCCCTCGCTCGACAGATAAGCGGCATTGATCTATGCAGGACAAGGGCAGGGCGACAGGTGGGCGACCAGTCCAAAATCGTTGATTTGGAATGATTTAGGGCGGGACTATTTGGTCCTACCGGTGGAGTGACATGGTTTTTCGCAAGCTTTTCGGCGGTTCGGCGGCAAAGGCGCCGCGCGGCAAGGCAGGCGCCCGCGCTTATGCGATCGGCGACGTGCATGGCTGCAAGTCGCTGCTCGAGGATTTGATCGGCAAGATCGAGGCCGATCTGGCCGCGCGCCCGGTCGGGGAGGCGTGGCTCGTGCTGGTCGGCGATCTGATCGACCGCGGCCCGGATTCGGCCGGGGTGATCGAATTGCTGCGCACCTACCGCCACGATCGTCTCAAGCCCGCTTTCCTGATGGGCAATCACGAGGAATATTTCCTCCGCATTCTCGGCGGCGAGACGAAGAAGCTGGATTCCTGGCTGACTTATGGCGGCAAGGAATGTGTCGAAAGCTACGGCCTGTCGCCGGAGGATTTGATCGTGCTGCCGGAGGGCGAAGCGCTGCTTCGCTTGCGCCGAGCAGTGCCGGACAATCACCGCCGCTTCCTGAAGGGGTTTCACGACACCTTCCGCTTCGGCGACTATCTGTTCGTTCACGCCGGCATCCGCCCGGGCCTCGCACTCGACCAGCAGAGCCGTGAGGATCTGCGGTGGATCCGCGAGCCGTTTCTTTCCGATATGGGCGATCACGGCTTTGTCGTCGTCCACGGCCACACCATCGTCGACGCGGTGGAAGAACGGCCGAACCGGATCGGCATCGACACCGGTGCCTATCGCAGCGGTGTGTTGACCGCCCTGGTCGTCGACGGCGCGGAACGGCGTTTCCTGTCGACCGCAGCGGACGATGAAGTGGCGTGACGGTCGGTCGTTCCGAGGGCGCGACTCTTGCCTTGCCGCGCCGCAACCGACTAATGGAATGGCCGATTCGGAAAGTTGTGCACAAGATGTTCCACCTGCGTAGGCTCTTGATTGGGCTTCGAGTTCTTCTGTTGTCGTTCGCACGCACGCGGAAGCTCGCTTCCGCGGCTTTGATCGTGCCATTGGCGCTGGTGACGGCCTGCTCACCCAACAGCGGCAGCCGCGGCGGCCCGATCCCCTACGAAACGCCCCCGACGTTCAATACGCCGGATGCACCGCGCGCCGCCGTCTTTGGCTCGACCTATCGCGTCTCGACCGGCGACATGCTGAACATCACGGTGTTCCGCGTCGATCAGCTCAGCAAGGATTATCGCGTCGATCTGGCCGGCAACATTCCGTTCCCGCTGATCGGCGACGTGCCCGCGGTCGGCCGCACGACCGGTGAAATCCGCGAGGAAATCGCCCGCCGCCTGGGCGAGCGCTATCTGCGCAATCCGGACGTCACCGTTGCCGTGCGCGAATCCAACAACAACAATGTCACCGTCGAAGGCGGCGTGCGGCGGCCGGGCCTGTTCCCGGTGACCGGCCCGATGACCCTCATCCAGTCGATCGCGGCCGCCGGCGGCATCGATCCGGCGCAGGGCAATGCCCGCCGCCTCGCCATCTTCCGCCAGATCCAGGGCCAGCGCATGGCGGCCGCCTTCGATCTGGAAAGCATCCGCCGCGGCGAAATGCCGGACCCGGAGATTTTCCCGGGCGACATCGTCGTCGTCGCGAGCAACAACAACCGGGGGCTGTTCCAGGATATCCTGCAGACACTCCCGCTGATCGCCCTTTTCCGGCCGTTCTGAGCGCGGCACCACGATTTTGTCAGGCAGCAATCTCACCATGGGAAAGAACGAACTGGAACCGCGCCCCGCGGGCGCGTGGCCGATCGCTGAGCGTGCCCGGCCGGGCACGACTTTGCACCCGCTCGAGCCGGCTGACTATGTCACCGGACCGGCCAATCCGGGCACGTTCAATATCGCCGCCATCTTCCACATCCTGTGGTCCTGGCGCTGGCTGGTGCTCGGCCTGGCCGCGGCGGGCATCGCCGCCGGCGTGATCATGACCTTGCTGACCACGCCGCTCTATCGCGCCGCGGTCAAGCTGGAGCTGAACCCGCCGGTCGTCGAAGTGGTCGAAAACGACCGCTCGCTGCAGCGCGCCTCCAACGATCAGGCCTTCCTGCAGACCCAATATGGTCTGCTGCAGAGCCGGGCGCTGGCCGAACGCGTCGTCCAGGAACTGAACCTGGCGTCCGATCCGAACCTGACCAATCCGCAGGCCAGCCGCGAAGACCGCCAGCGCAGCGCCGCCTCCATCCTGGCGGGTGGCGTCACCGTCGAGCCGCAGGTCGGCAGCCGGCTGGTCAATGTTGAGTTCGTGTCGCCCGATCCGTCGCTCGCGGCGCGAGTCGCCAATGGCTATGCCGAGGCGTTCATCAATTCCGGGCTCGAGCGGCGTTACCAGGCCTCGTCCTACGCCCGCGACTTCCTGCAGCGGCAGATCGGCATCGTCCGTCAGGAGCTGGAGAATAGCGAGCGCCAGCTGGTGGCGTACGCCCAGCAGCAGGGGATCATCAACACCGGCGGCGGCGGCGCGCCCGGCGGTGGTGTGCCCGGCAGCGACGCCGGCACGCCAACCGCCGACTCGCTGAATGCGTTGAACCAGGAACTGGCGCAGGCGACGGCCCGCCGGATCGCCGCAGAGCAGCGCTTCCGGCAGGGCCGGGCGACGACCAACACCGCCGAAGTCAGCGAACGCACCGCGCAGCTGCGCAACGAGCTGGCGACGTTGCGGGCGCAATATGAAGAGCAATTGGGCATCTTCCAGGCCGATTATCCGGCGATGGTGCAGATGCGCGCGCGGATGACCTCGCTGGAGCAGGCGATCCGCAGCGAGGCCGGCAATGTCCGCGAAGGCCGGACCGGGACGCTGCAGGCGGAATATCAGGCCGCCGCCGCCGAGGAACGCGCCCTCCAGGGCCGGGTCCAGCAATTGCAGGGCGCGGTGCTGAACCTGCGCGGCCGCACCATTCAGTACAACATCCTGCAGCGCGACGTGGACACCAACCGCGCGCTGTATGACGCGCTGCTGCAGCGCTTCAAGGAGATCGGCGTCGCCGGCGGCGTCGGCCAGAGCCAGGCCTCGATCGTCGATCGCGCCGAGGTTCCGGGCGGGCCGTTCCAGCCGAACCTGTTCTTCAATCTGCTCGCGGGCTTCGGCCTGGGCCTCGCTTTCGGCATCGGTCTGGCGCTGCTGCTCGAATTCATCAACGACACGATCAAGTCGCCGGATGACGTGCGCGAGAAACTGGGCCTCGCCTTCCTGGGCGGCATCCCGACTTCGAAGAACAAGGTGATCGACGATCTGGCCGACAATGCGGCGCAGATCAGCGAGGCCTATTTCTCTACCGTCACGTCGCTGCAATTCACCACGGAAACCGGCGCGCCCAAGGTGCTGCTGATCACCAGCACCCGGCCGGCGGAAGGCAAGTCGACCACCTCCTGGGCGATTGCCACCTCCTTCTCGCGGCTTGGGCGCAAGGTGCTGCTGATCGATGCCGACATGCGCAAACCCGCCTTCGTCACCGGCGGCGAGAAGCAGGATGGCCTGGCCAATCTGCTCACGAACCAGGATTCGGTGCTGGATCACGTCGTCCACCCGGAAGGTTCGGATGGGCTGTATCTGCTGCCCTGCGGCCCGTTGCCGCCGAACCCCGCGGAATTGCTGTCCTCGCCGCGCCTGAAGGCGATCCTCGACGAGGCCTCGGCGGAATATGACGTCGTCGTGATCGACAGCCCGCCGATCCTCGGCCTCGCCGATACGCCCTTGCTGTCCTCGTCGGCCAATGGCGTGCTGATGGTGATCGAATCGGGCAAGACCCGGACCCGTGCGGCGGTCGAGGCCTTGGGCCGCATTCGCCAGGCCGGGGCCAATGTCGTCGGCGCGGTGCTCACCCGCTACAAGCATGACGCGATGGGCTATGGCTATGCCTATGAGGCCTATCGCTATGGCACGATCGAGCAGCGCGACCGCGAAATCAGGCTGATCGTCGACAAGAATGGCTAGGAGTGCACGGGGAGCATTGTCGCTGCCCAGGCTGATCAGCAGCGCCGTCGTCGTGCTCGCTGGCCTCGGCGTCGCCTGGCTGTCGCTTTCGGCGAACCTGAAGCGCGCCTTCCCCAATTCGACCTGGATCGCCGATGATCGGCCCGCGCGCGTGTTCAGCGAGGCGGGGCAGGCGCTGATCCAGAATGAGGGCCGGCTGGACGACGAGACCTTCGCCCGGCTGAGCGCCGCGGTGCAGCGCCAGCCGCTCGCGAGCGAACCCTTATTCTTTTACGGCATGCGGGCGCTCGAGGGCGAAGACCTGGCCAAGGCGGAGCAATTGCTGCTCGAGGCGCGCGCTCGCGATCCGCGCAACAGCTACGCCCGGCTGGCGCTGATGGCGCTGTATCTGCGCACCGGCCGAGTTCGCGAGGGCAGTGCCGAACTGGCCGTGCTCGCCCGGCTCGAACCGCGCGGCAACCAATTGCTCGTCCCGCAGCTGATCCGGATGACCAATTCGCCGGAAGCGCGCGAGGCGTTGGTCGAGGCGGTCGGCGACCAGCCGATCATGGCCGACGTGCTGGCCAAGCTCGCCACCGAGGGCGGCGATCCCGAGACGTTGATCACCCTCGCCCGCCGCCAGCCCGTTCGTGCCGACGGCAGCGTCGCCGAATGGCAGCGCTTGCTACTGGCGCGGCTGGTCGAGGCCGGCGAGGAACGGCGCGCTTATGACCTGTGGCGGCGCTTCGTCGGCGACGACCAGAATGAACTGATTTACGATTCCGAGTTTCGCGGCCGTCCCGGTGCGCCGCCCTTCAACTGGGAGCTGAGCGTGAACGACGTCGGCGCGGCCGAGCGCGGTCGCGAGGGCGGGCTGGACGTCGAATATTTTGGCCGCAAGTCTGGGCCGCTCGCGCGCCAGCTGCTGATGTTGCGGCCCGGCCGCTACCGGCTGGCGTTCGACGTGGAAGGCAGCGCCAACGGCCAGGGCAGCCGGATCGAGCTGAGCGTCGCCTGCCGTGGCGGCGCGACCCTCACCACGCTTCCCTTCCGGGATGTCAGCACCACCCGTCGCCGCGCCCAACTGGACTTCACCGTCCCCGGCGGCTGCGAAGGGCAGTGGCTCACGATCAGCGGGGTCGCAGCCGAATTCCCCGCCATCCAGCGCCTCACCATTCCGCGCCTGTCGCTGACTGCCGGCGGAGGCCAGCCATGACCATTCGCCATTTCCTCGTCCCGGCGCTGCTGGTCCTGTGCCTGTTGCTGGGCGGCGCGAGCATTCCGGCCGAAGGCGGCGGCTTTCGCGGCAACCTCGCGCTGCAATTGCTGTCGATCCCGCTGATCGGCTGGGCCCTGCTCCGCGATCCGGGCAATCAGCCGGTGCCCGCCCGCACCCTGGTCCTGCTCGCCATTGCGTTGGTCGCGATCGTCATTCTCCAGCTCGTGCCCTTGCCGCCCGCCATCTGGACGGCGCTGCCGGGCCGTGAGCGCGTCGCCGAGGGTTTCGCGATGATCGGCCAGGACCTGCCCTGGCTCCCGCTGTCGCTGCATCCCGAAGCGAGCATCGCGAGCCTGCTGTGGCTGCTGCCGGCCTTCGCCGCCTTGCTCGGGATCGTCCGGCTCGGCGCGTATCGCACCTCCGTCCTGGCCTGGTCGCTGGTCGGCGTGACGATCTTCTCCGTCATGCTCTCCGCTTTGCAGCTCACCGGCGGCGGCGGCAGTCCCTTCTATCTTTATGTCACCACCAATCCCGGCATGGGCGTGGGCTTCTTCGCCAACAGCAACCACCAGGCGACCTTGCTGCTCTGCGCCCTGCCGTTCGCCGCCGCGCTCTATGCCGGTCGCGGCCGCCGGGGCTCGATCAAGGGCTCGTCGGCGCTGGCGATCGTGCTCGGCGGCGTTGCTTTGATCCTGGTCGTCGGCCTCGCCATCAACGGCTCGCTAGCCGGCGCGGGGCTGGGCGTCGCGGTGTTCGTCGCCAGCGCGCTGATGCTGCGTTTCCGCAAGCGGCCCGTGCCGGCCTGGGGGCCGATGGTGGCGGTGCTCGGCCTCGCCGCGGCGGTGGCTTTAATTTTCCTCGGTCCGACCTCCGGTGGCGCGCTGATGAAGAGCACGACCGACAGCACGTCTTCGCGGCAGGTGATGGTCGGCAATACGCTCGCGGCCAGCGCCGATTATTTCCCGGCCGGGTCGGGCGTCGGCACTTTCGCAAGCGTCTACCGCCTATCCGAGGACTCGGCGATCGCGACCAAGCAATGGGTCAATCACGCGCACAGCGACATCGTCGAGATCGTGCTCGAGACCGGGATCTTGGGCATCCTCTTGCTGATTGCCCTGGTTTGGTGGTGGGGGCGGCGCTCTTACGCCATCTGGATCCGCGACGAGCAGCCGGATCATTTCGCCCGGGCGGCTGTGATCGTCTCGGCGGCGATCATGGCGCACAGCTTCGTCGATTATCCGCTGCGCACCGCGGCCATCTCCACGGTCTTCGCAATCTGTCTCGCCTTGATGGCGCAGCCGCGTCCGTCGGCCCGCGCCCGCTCCAGCCGCGACAGCGGTGAGGAAGGGCCGCGTCACCTCAGTGCATGAAGACGGCTTGGCGCACGCGCCCGACTCGTTAAGGGAAGCTCATGGCAAATTTCGCGTTGATCGGGGCCGCAGGCTATATCGCTCCGCGTCACATGCAGGCGATCAAGGCGACCGGGCACCGGCTGGTCGCGGCCCTCGATCCGAGCGATTCGGTCGGGGTGATCGACAGCTATTTCCCGGAAAGCAGCTTCTTCACCGAGTTCGAGCGGTTCGACCGGCACGTCGATAAATTGTCGCGCGGCGGTCATGAGGACCGGATCGACTATGTCTCGGTCTGCTCCCCCAATTATCTGCACGACGCGCACATCCGCTTCGCCCTGCGCGCGGGTGCGGACGCTGTCTGCGAAAAGCCGGTCGTCGCAAATCCGTGGAACATCGACGGTCTGCTGGCGATGGAGGAAGCGACCGGGCGCAAGGTGAACACCATCCTGCAGCTGCGCCTCCATCCGGCGATCGTCGCCCTGAAGCAGGCGATCGAGAGCGGCCCGCAGGACCGCAAGCACGAGGTCGACCTCACCTACATCACCTCGCGCGGCCGCTGGTATCTGCACAGCTGGAAGGGGGATGTCGGCAAATCGGGCGGGATCGCGACCAATATCGGCGTCCATTTCTTCGACATGCTGCATTTCCTGTTCGGCCGCGTGCAGGAGAACAGGGTGCATCTGAACGAGGACGTCCGCGCCGCCGGCTATCTGGAATATGAGCGCGCCCGGGTGCGCTGGTTCCTGTCGGTCGACGCCGCCGATCTGCCCGCTGCGCAAAGCGCGGCCGGACAGCGCACCTACCGCTCGATCACCATCGACGGCGAGGAGATCGAATTTTCCGGCGGCTTCACCGATCTGCACACCGTCAGCTATGAGCAGATCCTGGCCGGCGAGGGCTTCCGCCTGGAGGAAAGCCGTTCGGCGGTCGAGGCGGTCACCCACATCCGCCACGCCAGGCCGGAGCCGCTGACCGGCGATTATCATCAATTCGCCAAGGGGCGTCCGTGAGCGACCATTTCGTCCACGAGAGCGCTATCGTGGATGCGGGCGCTGAGATCGGCGAAGGCTCTCGCGTCTGGCATTTCGTCCACGTCTGCGCCGGGGCGCGGATCGGCAAGGGCGTCTCGCTCGGCCAGAATGTCTTCGTGGGCAACAAGGTGGTGATTGGCGACAAGTGCAAGATCCAGAACAATGTCTCCGTCTATGACGATGTGACGCTGGAGGCGGGGGTGTTTTGCGGCCCCTCGATGGTCTTCACCAATGTCTATAATCCCCGCTCGCTGATCGAGCGGAAGGACGAATATCGCCCGACTTTGGTGCGGACCGGGGCGACTTTGGGCGCCAATTGCACGATCGTCTGCGGCTCGACCATTGGCGAATATGCCTTCGTCGCTGCGGGCGCGGTGGTGAACCGGGATGTGCCGGCCTATGCGCTGATGGCCGGCGTGCCCGCGCGGCAGATCGGCTGGATGAGCCGGCATGGCGAGCGGCTCGATCTGCCCATGGCCGGCGACGCGGAAACGCGCTGCGCTGCAACCGGCGCGACCTATCGGCTGCGCGACGGCGAGGTCCATTACGAGGGCTAAGCCACTGAAAACTAAGCTGCATCAAGTTTTCTGCTGCACCGCAACAAAAATGCCTTGAACCGCGCCTATCCCTTCCCTAAATGCTGCATCGCAACAAAGGGAGGTCGTGTCATGGCGGATCGCAACTCGCTGCCCGCGAAGACCAAGAACCAGGTGACTGAAACGGCTAAGGCCGCGCCGGTGCCGCAGGCCGCCAAGGCGGTCGCTGCGAAGCCGGTAACGCCCGTGGCCGCCAAGCCCGCCGCTCCGGCCGTCAAGGCCGCCGAGCCGGCTCCCAAGGCCGTGCCGGCGGAAAGGGCGCCTGTTTCGGCGTCCGCGCCGGCGGTCAAGGCGCCAGCACAGGCCACGAAGCCTGTTGCGGCGACACCGGTCGGTCGGAAGGCGAAAGCCGCTCCGAAGGCCGCGGCCACCAAATCCCGCGCCAAAGTGAAGGCGCAAGCAAGCGTGAAATCCAAGTCCATACCGAACAAGCAGATTGCAGGAGCAAAGATCATGAACGACACCATCCAGAAGACCCAGGAAGCCACCAAGCAGGTCGCCGAGAAGGCCACCGAACAGTTCCGCGCCGCCGCCACCAAGGCGAACGAGCAGGGCAAGGTCGCCATGGAGAAGGGCGCGCGCGTCATCGAAGAGATGGCCGACCTGACCCGCGGCAACGTCGAGGCGCTGGTCGCTTCGCAGAAGACCGCCGCCAAGTATGTCGAGACCCTGTCGCAGGGCGCCGCCGACTACAGCCGTCGCAGCTTCGAGGAGGCTTCGGCCAACCTCAAGAGCTTCGCCGAAGTGAAGTCGCCGACCGACTTCTTCCGTCTGCAGAGCGAGTTCGCCCGTAGCGCGTTCGACCAGTTCGTCGCCGAGGGTTCGCGCGTCACCGAGACGGTCGTGAAGATGTCGAACGACGTCGCCGAGCCGCTGGCCAGCCGCTATGCGGTTGCCCAGGAGCGTCTGAAGGCGGTTGCCGCCTAAGCGCACGGCGCTTGAATAACCCCGGGCCGAGGTCCGGGATTTCGGGGCGGCCCTCCTTTGGAG